>NZ_QKLJ01000004.1:0-371613 GCF_003224415.1 Curtobacterium sp. MCBD17_023 | reverse complement strand
AGATGTGTATAAGAGACAGCGCCCCACCCGTCCCCACGGACCTCATCGCCGTGATCGACGGGATCCCCGCCCGCCTCCGCGCGTCCCTGGCGCGCGAGTACCCCGTCAGCCGTGAGCAGCTGCCCCTGGTCGAGGCGGTCGTCGACGCCGTCACCAAGGCGGTCGTCGACGCGATCGCCGTCGAGCTCGACCGGATCACCACGAGCGGCGTCATCCGGTCCTGACCCGCGGCGCGCACCCGGCGGTGCGCACCCTGCGGTGCGCGGGGCCCGACCCCGCCGCTCTGCCTCGCCCCCACCTCTGCCTCGACCCCACCGTCCTGGCCAGAGTCGGCCGGGACGCCGCCCCGCGGAGCGGCGTACCGTCGACCTGGTCGTGGCGCTCGGGCCACGCGGTGAGGAGACCACGGTGCGCGTGTCGGTGTTGGGAACCGGAGCGATGGGAGCGGGTGTCGCGCAGTCGTTGCTCCGCGCAGGGCACGACGTCACGGCGTGGAACCGCACGACGGAGCGCGCGCGACCCCTCGCCGACCTCGGCGCGACCGTCGTGGCAGAGGTCACGGACGCGGTCGCCGATGCCCAGGTCGTGCTGCTGACCCTGTTCGACACCGACGCAGTGGTGGACGTCCTCGAGCAGGCCGCCGGTGATGCGCCGCAAGATGCCGTGTGGGTGCAGGCGTCGACGATCGGCGTGCCGGGCACGGAGACCGTCGTGCAGCTCGCCGCGAAGTACGGCATCACCCTCGTCGAGGCCATGATGCTCGGCACGAAGGCGCCGGCCGAGCAGGGCAAGCTGACCATGCTCGTCGCGGGCGATCCCGACGCGGTGTCCGTCGTCGAGCCCGTGCTCGATGCCGTCAGCGCCAAGGTCGTCCACGCGGGCGACCGGGTCGGCCAGGGGACTGCCCTGAAGCTGGCTGCCAACGCCTGGATCGCGTCGATCACCGCGGCCACCGGGCAGTCGTTGGCGATCGCCTCGGCACTCGGCCTCGACCCGCAGCTGTTCCTCCAGGCGATCGAGGGGTCGGCGAGCGACTCCGCCTACGCCCACACGAAGGGCGCGGCGATGATCGCGCAGGAGTTCCCGGCGCAGTTCGCCCTCGACGGTCTGCGGAAGGACATCGCTCTCATCACCGAGGCAGCTCGGGATGCCGGCGTCGACACCACCCTGCTCGACGCACTCGGCCGGGTCTACGCCGAGGCCAGCGCTGCCGGGCACGGCGGGGACGACATCGCGGCGGTCGGCACCGCGTTCTGACGACCGTCAGGACCGGCGGAACACCTGCCGGAGTCGTCGGGCGACCCGGCCCACGGACTCGTCGTTCAGGGTGTTCGCGAGCGTGAAGGCCTCCTGCGCGGGATCCGCGCCGTCCCGGATGCGTCGCAGTGCGGCATCTGCCCGGGCACGCGCGTCGAGTTCGGCCGCGGGCATGTCGTCCTCGGGCTCGCGCATGCCCTCAGCGTACGGCGGGACGTGTCGCGACACGGACATCAGTACTCGTCATGGTCCGCGGACTCGTCGACGGCGCCCGCCATCTCGCGCAGGAAGGCCACGACCACGGCCATGTCCTCCGGGGGCAGGTGCTGCGCGACCTCGACGGCACGGGAGTCCAGGTCCCCGATGACGGCCAGGGCCCGACGCATCGAGCGACCCGTGGCGGTGAGGATGACCCCACGCCGGTCGGCCGGGTCAGCGTGCCGTTCCACGTGACCGGAACGGACGAGCCGGTCCACCAGCGCCGACGTCGACGCCGCGGTGATGCCGAGGCGCTCCGCGAGTTCCTTCGAGTTGACGGTCCGGCCGGACGTCTCGGCGTCGACGAGCACCCGCAGGGCCATCAACGCGTTCTCACCGATCCCGAGTTCCTCACGCACACGACGCTGCGCGGAGCTCTCGGCAGTGCGGTACCGACGCAGCGCGTTCAGCACGTCCACCGCGTCGACCCGGGAGTCCTCGCCGTACCAGAAACCCGGGGCTGCTGTCGTCACCTCGGAAGTCATGGGATCAATGCTAGACGGTCTAGTTAGTTTGTCTAGCGAGCGCGTCACATGCACGTCCACCGTCCAGGGAACGAAGCGAGCGACGGTCTGCAACACCCGGGACGTCATCCCGAAACACCCCGGCAACGCGCGGTCAGTAGGTTCACCGCATGCAGGAGTCGCCGTGCTGAACCGACTCGCGCGGAGCGTCCACAGCGTCGGGGGCGCGGTCGAGCGGACGGACGTCGTCGCGCGTCTGCTGGACGTGCACCTCGCGCGCCGGGACCCCGCGGCCGAGAGGGGCTCGATCGGCCGGACCCTCCGCTGCGTCGTCGGCGCCACCGTGCCGGAGGACGCGGACCTCGGTCCGGACGCCACCCTGGAGGCCCTGGCGCTCGACCGCCACGAACCGGCCTCCATCGCCGCTGCGGTGGCGGTCGCCCGGGACGACGCGCGTCGTGCGCGTGACGTCGTCTCCACCGAGCTGTGGGACTGCCTCAACACGACGCGGTCGCGGCTGCCGCGCAAGATCGCGGGGGAGCGGGCGCACGAGTTCCTCGGCTGGGTCCGCGAACGGAGCGCCCTCGCGGTCGGGGTCGTCGACGGGGACGCCAGTCGCGACGAGGTGTGGGAGTTCTTCACCCTCGGTCGCTCGCTCACCCGGTTGACGGTGACCGCGCGGATGCTCGCGTCCGACCTCCTCGACCCGGCCTCGGCGGCGTCGTGGACGACCGCGCTGCGTGCCTGCGGTGCGGGGGAGGCGTTCCACCGCGAACACCGGCGCGGCACGACGTCCTCCGAGGCGGCCACGTTCCTGCTCCTCGACGCGCACAGCCCGCGCTCGCTCCTCTTCCTCACCCGCCGGAGCGAGGAGTGCCTCGACGACCTCGTCGGCGTGCACCTGGCGGCCGAGGTCCGGGCGTTCGGCGATGCCCGCGCCGAGCTCGAGACCCTGACGCCGGACACCGCGGTCGACGCCGCCCGGTCCGCCGGAGCGCGGCTCGCGCTGGCCGCGGAGACGGTGACGGCGGCGCTGGACGCCCGCGTGTTCGCCGCACCCGAACTGGTCCGCTGACACCGGGCCGGACCGGGCCGGGCCAATCCGGGCCAGGGCCAGGGCCAGGTCAGTTCAGACGGCGCTCGACCGGTCCGCCACCACCTCGTCGTGCTCGAGGTCCCGGCGCACGGCCGCTCGGCTCGCCCGCGTCCCGATCACCGGTGTCGACCGCGTGACGGCGAGGTGCAGACGTGCGTCGGCGTCGTACCGCAGCCGGAGGTGCTGGGACCGGACGAGCCACAGGACGGCGATCGCGAGCGCGACGAAGCCCGCGAGCGCGCCCACGACGATCGCCCACCGCGGTCCCCAGGCGTCGGCGACGGCACCGACGACGGGAGCGCCGACGGGGGTGCCGCCGACGAAGATCGCCATGTAGAGCGCCATCACGCGGCCCCGCATGGCCGGGGTCGTGGTGGTCTGCACGAGGGCGTTCGCCGTGGTCATGAAGGTCAGGGCTGCGAGGCCGACGAAGGCCAGCAGGACCGCGAAGACCCAGTAGGTCGGGGCGAGGGCGGCCGCGGCGCAGGCGAGGCCGAACCCGCCGGCGGCGAGGACCAGCGTGCGCATCCGGGGAGCGTCGCGTCGTGCCGCGAGCAGGGCGCCGAGCACCGAGCCGACCGCCATCACCGAGTTGAGCAGCCCGAAGTCGCCCGCACCGCGGTGGAACTCCACCCGCGCCATCGTCGAGGTGAAGATGGGGAAGTTCACGCCGAAGGTGCCGACCACGAAGACCATGGCGAGCACGACGAGGATGTCCGGTCGGGTGCGGACGTACCGGAACCCCGCGACGAGCTGCCCCTTCCCGCGGGCGGCCCGCGGGCGGTCGGCGAGCTGCCGTGGGTCGACGAAGCGCAGGGCCACGAGCACCGCGAGGAACGACCCCGCGTTGATGACGAACACCCACCCGGAGCCGATCGCCGCGATGAGGACGCCCGCGACCGCCGGGCCGACGAGCCGGGCGGCGTTGAACGACGCCGAGTTCAGCGCGACGGCGTTCGACACGTTCTCGCCCGTCACGACGTCGGACACGAACGCCTGTCGGACCGGGGTGTCGAACGCCGCGACGACACCGAGTGCGAGGGCGAAGCCGTACAGGGTCCACAGTGTCGCGGTGTCGGTGAGGACCATCACGGCCAGTCCGAGCCCGAGCAGTCCCATCAGGCCCTGGGTCACCATGAGCATGCGACGCCGGTCGAAACGGTCCGCGACCAGTCCGGTCCAGGGCAGCAGGAGCAGTTGCGGACCGAACTGCAGCGCCATCGTGACGCCGACCGCGACGGCGTCGTCGTCGGTCAGCTGGGTGAGGACGATCCAGTCCTGGGCGGTGCGCTGCATCCAGGTGCCGATGTTCGACACGAGGGCGCCGGCGAACCAGATGCGGTAGTTGCGTCCCGAGAGGGACCGGAACACGGCGCTCACCGGGCGGCGAGCTTCCGCATGACGTCCGTGGCGGCGGCGAGGGTCCGTCGTTCCGCCGCGGTGAGGGCCGTGAGCCGGGGACTGAGCCAGTCGTCACGACGCTGCCGGGTCTCGGCGACCAGCTCTGCGCCGGCCGGGGTCGGGCAGAGCAGCACCTTGCGTCGGTCGTCCCCGTGGTCGTCCTTCGTCAGCAGGCCGCGATCGATCAGGACGTCCACGGTCTTCGTCATCGACGGGGGCGTGACGCCCTCGGCCCGGCTGAGGTCGGCGAGCGTCATCGGCCCGTCGCGGTGCAGCAGGGCGAGGGCGGAGAACTGGGCGTCGGTGACGGACGTGTCGGCCTTCTGCGCGCGGAGCGTGCGCGAGAGCCGGTTCACGGCCACACGGACGTCGGTCGCGAGTGCGGCGTGCGGAGCGGGTCGGCGACGCGCGGTGGTCGGGAGCGGGTCGGTGGCGGTCACGGATCGTCAGCCTACCTCATTAGTTCAGCGAACGAACAAGTTGGGCCGCCTCACCCCGCTGTCTCTGACCGCCAGGCGTACGATGGGCATCTGGACAACAGGTGTTGCCCAGATGAGACGGGCCGGAAGGCACCAGGAGGAGCAGGACGCATGAACGGGTTCGAGGGCAAGGTCGCCATCGTCACCGGAGGTGGCAGCGGGATCGGCGAGTCGATCGCGAAGGAGCTCGCGGCAGCGGGGGCCTCCGTCGTCGTGACGGACATCAAGCAGGAGGCGGCCGAGCGCGTCGTCGCCGAGATCGAGCAGGCCGGTGGCACCGCGGCCGCCGTCGCCGCGAACTCGGCCCTCGCCGCCGACAACGAACGTGCCGTGCAGTTCGCCGTCGACACCTACGGCGCACTGCACCTCGCCGTGAACAACGCCGGCATCGGTGCCGCCCCGCAGCCCATCGGCGAGTACGACGTCGAGGCGTGGGACCGCGTCCGAGCCGTCGACCTGGACGGGGTCTTCTACGGCCTCCGCTACGAGATCCCCGCGATCCTCGAGTCGGGCGGCGGCGCCGTCGTCAACATGTCGTCGGTCCTCGGCTCGGTCGGCATCGCGAACAACGCGGCCTACGTGGCGTCGAAGCACGCACTGGTCGGGCTCACGAAGGTCGCCGCCCTCGAGTACACCGCGAAGGGCGTCCGCACCAACGCCGTCGGCCCGGGCTTCATCGACACCCCGCTGGTCCGGTCCTCGCTGAGCGCCGACGAGCTCGCCGGCCTCGAGTCCCTGCACGCCGCCGGACGGCTCGGCACCGACACCGAGGTCGCCGCGCTCGTCCTGTTCCTGCTGAGCGACCAGGCGTCGTTCATCAGCGGCAGCTACCACCTGGTCGACGGCGGCTACTCCGCGCACTGACCGTCCGTGCGCTGAGTTTCCGAGCGCCGACCCGCCGTGCGCCGGCTCTCCGCCGGCAGCACCGGACTGGAGGCCCGACCGCCGTGAGCAGATCTGCTCACAGCGGCCGGGCCTCCCGTCCGTCAGCGGGTCTGCGTGAGGATCGCGCCGTGTGCGAGCAGTGCGTGCACGCCCCACGTCCGGTTGGCGATCTGCGTGATGCGCATGCTCACCGCGACGCTCGCCATCGCGAGCGCCTCGGCGCGGCCGATGCCGTGCTCCGCCGCGATCCAGTCGACCATCCGGTCGAGGGCCGTCGTCGTCGCCGCGTTGAGGTCCGCGTCGAAGCCGAACGTGATGCGCCCGGCCGGGGTGTCGGCGTGGGTGCCCGCGACCGGCGCCGTGTCGAGCAGGGACAGCGTCATCGTCGTCGTCATGCCGCACTCGACGGCCGTGCCGGAGACCTCGCCGTCGCCCTGGGCGGCGTGCCCGTCCCCGACCGTCAGCAGCGCGTCGGGCACCGTCACCGGCAGGTACAGCGTGGCGCCGGCGACGAGCTCGCGGCAGTCGATGTTCCCGCCACCGACGGCGCGGGGCGGGGTGGTCACGTGCTCGCCGGTGGCCTCCGGCGGGACGCCGACGACGCCGAGGAACGGGGCGGTCCGGACGCCGAGTCCGAGCTGGTTGGAGGCGGTCCCCGCCGACGCGTCGATGTCCCAGAGGAGCGGCCCTCGCGTCGACGGGTCGGCGAGCCCGAGCGCTCGGTTCAGCGGGGTGTCCACCCCACCGGAACCGGTGTAGCCCCAGTCGTCCGGGACGAGGTCGTCGAACCGGACCGCCAGCACCTGCCCGGGACGGGCGCCCGCGACCGCGATCGGCCCGAGCAGGCAGTGGCCTCGTCGCGGACTGATGAGGGTCGGCACGTCGACGCCCGGTGCCGGCAGACGCTCGGTGTAGCCGGCGGCGTCGAGCGTGTGGACGGTGACGGTGTCGCCGGGCTCGACCGTCAGCACGGGCCGGCGTTCGGCGGTGAACACGTCGACGGCGGTGTCCGCGGTGGTCGCGATGCGGTGGTGGGTCACTCGGCGATCCTGCCAGGCCGCACCTGGCGGCGCCGTGGGGCGGGCCTCCCGGCCGGGCGCGGGACGTGGGCCGCGGGCGGGGTGGGCGTGCCTGCGAGGCGGGTCTGCCTGCCCAGCCTGTGAGACGGGCCTGCCTGGGAGACGGGCCCGTCTCCGGGTGACGCCGCACGACGGACGAGACGCCGCCGGAACCGGCGGCGTCTCGGGTGCGAGGTGGTGTCTCGAGCAGACGGTGGCGTCTCGAACGGTCAGTGGAACTGGGGGATCGTCAGCCAGATCCCGTACAGGACGGCTGCGCCGCAGAGCGCGAAGCAGACGCCGGCACCGAGGGACGCCATGCGCGGTGTCGAGCCCGAGCGCGGGGTCTCCTCGGCGTACTGGGTGTGCTCGCCGCCGACGTCGGCGGGTTGACCGGTGCCGAGCAGGCGCAGGCCGAGCGTGTAGAGCAGCACGACGCCGACGGCGGCCACGAAGCCCACCCCCGCGACGGTGCCGATCGCTCCGAAGTCGATGTCCATCTGGTCCTCCCTCAGTTCCCGGCGGCCACGGACTCGCGCTCCGGGGCGCCCTCGCGCACGTCGTCCGCACCGATCGGCTTGCGGCGGGCGAGGACGGCGAACGTGAGCCCGCCGACCAGGGCCAGCACCGCCACGACGACCAGCCCGATGGTGGAGCTCGACGCGATCCACGTCGCCAGACCGCCCACCACCGCGGCGGACGGCAGCGTGATCACCCAGGCCACGACGATCTTGCCGACGACACCCCAGTGCACGTCGGCCAGCTTCTTGCCGAGGCCCGAACCGATGACCGAGCCGCTCGTGACGTGCGTCGTCGAGAGGGCGAAGCCGAGGTGCGAGGACACGAGGATCGTCGCGGCCGAGCTGGTCTCCGCCGCGAACCCCTGCGGGGACTGCACGTCCGAGATCCGCTTGCCGACGGTCTTCATGATCCGCCAGCCGCCCATGTACGTGCCGAGGGCGATCGCGAGCCCGCAGGCCAGGACCACCCAGAGCTCCGGGGCGGTCCCCGCGCCCTGGTAGCCCGCCGCGATGAGGGTCAGGGTGATGACGCCCATGGTCTTCTGCGCGTCGTTCGTCCCGTGGGCGAGCGACACCAGGGAGGCGGACACCGTCTGGCCGTGCCGGAACCCGGTGGCGGCGCCGTGCGTGGTCGCGTTCTTCGTGATCGTGTAGGCCAGGTAGGTCGCGACGAGGGCGATCACCCCGGCGATGACCGGGGAGAGCAACGCCGGGAGCACGACCTTGGAGACGACCGTGGCCCAGTCGACCGAGTCCAGCCCGGCACCGATCACCGACGCCCCGATGAGCCCGCCGAACAGGGCGTGGGTGGACGACGACGGCAGGCCGGAGTACCACGTGGCGAGGTTCCAGAGCACGGCGCCGACGAGCCCCGCGAAGACCATCGTCGGGGTGATGTGGATGCCGTCCTCTCCTTCGCGGATGAGGCCCTGTGACACGGTCTTCGCCACCTCGGTGGAGAGGAACGCACCGACGAGGTTCAGCACGGCGGAGATGAGGACGGCGGTGCGGGGCTTGAGGGCACCCGTGGCCACCGAGGTGGCCATGGCGTTCGCGGTGTCGTGGAACCCGTTCGTGAAGTCGAACACGAGGGCCACCACGATCACCAGCACGACGGTGACGAGGACGTCCATGCGCGGAACGCTAGGCCGGTACCCGAAGGTGCGCGTGAACGACGGATGAACAGGTGCGACGTCTGCCAGGATGACGCCGTGCCCACCTTCTCCGCCGCCCGAGGTGACTCCTCGTTCACCGACGCACACGGCGTCGAGATCGTCTACTCGACCTGGCGTGCGGGCAGGGCGAAGGGCATCGTGCAGATCGCGCACGGCGTCGGGGAGCACGCGCTGCGCTACGAGCCGCTCGCCCAGGACCTCGTGCGCGCCGGCTGGACCGTGCACGCGACCGACCACCGCGGCCACGGCCGGACCGGTCTCGGACAGTGGGACGGCGACCACGGGAAGCTCGGACGCCTGGGTCCCGGCGGACTGCGGGCGGCGATCGCGGCGGTCGAGCAGATGACGACCGTGGCGATGGACGGCGACCCCGGGCTACCCGTCGTGCTGCTCGGACACTCGTGGGGGTCGCTCATGGCCCAGCGGATCGTGAACACCTCGTCGGAGCGGTACGCGGGCGTCGTGCTGTCGGCGACCGCGCTCCGGTTGCCCGGGTTCATGAACGGCGGGGACCTCAACCGGCGGCACGCGGCGTCCGGTCCGACGAAGCACGAGTGGCTCACCCGGGACCGGGCGGTCATCGACGCCGTCGGGGTCGACCCGCTCGCGGTCGAGGCCGACGTGCTCGGGTTGTTCGGGCTGCCGGACACCCTCCGGCTGCTCGGGGTCCCGCGCCGGGGGATCCCGCACGACCTGCCGATGCTGCTGCAGGTCGGCTCCGAGGACTCGCTCGGCGGGCCCCGGTCCGTCGAGCTGCTCGCGCGGGCGTACCGGCGGCGCGGCCGACTCTCCGACGTCACGGTGCGCGTGTACGAGGGGGCGCGGCACGAGGTCTACAACGAGACGAACCGTGACGAGGTGGTCGCGGACCTCGTCGCGTGGCTCGACCGGGCGGTCGACCGCAGCTGACCGGCGGGCTGACGCCTCGGTCGGAGGATGCCGTGTCAGCTGGCGGTGCCGCCGTGCTCCGCGGAAACGGCCGCGTCCGCGTCCGCTGACCGTGACACCACGCGTGCGAGGAACCGGCGCACCGACCCGTGGAACAGGTCCGGGTCCCGGTTCATCTCCGAGCCGTGCGGACAGGACGCGACCTCCACCAGGGTCGCCGCCGGTCCCGCCGCCGCGACGAAGCGCCGCGAGGCGTCGATCGGTACGTCCCGGTCGCCGACGCTGTGGACCACGAGCAGCGGGACCCCGACCGGCGGCCGCGGTCGCATCCGTCCGAGGGGGATCGGCGTCCGCATGCCGGCGAGCCGGGAGAGTCCCGGGACCGTGAGCGCACCGGCGCCGAGCACGCCGAGGAACCCCGGGAAGCCGGCCTTCACCGCGCCCCACCGGAGCGCGGTGAACCAGTCGAGGGCCGGACACACCAGGACCATCGCGTCCACGCGGTCCCGGAGTGCGGAGTCGCTCGCCGCGTGCATCGCGATCGTCGCCCCCATCGACCACCCGACGAGGACGAGCCGCTCCGCACCGTGGTCGACGGCGTACCGCATCGCGGCGTCGAGGTCGTGCCACTCGTCGGAGCCGAACGTCGCCGGCAGTCCACGGTCGTCCTCGACATCGCCGCGGTACCCGATCACGAGCGAGGTCATGCCGGCGTCGAGGGTGTCGGGGACGCCACGGAGGACGGCGGTCCGGCTGGAGTGGATGCCGTGCACGTGGATCGCCCACGTCGTCGCCCCGGGCACGGGGAAGAGCCAGGCCGGTCGGTCCGAGCCGTCCGCCGTGATCGTGACCTGGGCGGAGTCGGGCGACACGGCTGTCGGCTGGTCGAGGAGGTACCCCGTCCAGAGCAGTTCATCACCCGGGGCCGGCAGCGTCGCGGGGGCATCGAGCACCGCGCGGCACACCCGCTCGCCGTCGTCGGTGCGGACGTCACCGAGCAGGACGCTGTGCTCGTCGTCCCCGAAGTACACCCGGTACACGCCCGGGCACCGGGTCTGCTCGTCGGCCGGCACGGTGACGCCCGCGGGACCCACGTCGAGGACGGTCACGGTCCGCTTCGGACGCGGATGGACGGCCTTGCGGGCGACCACGACACCCGCTGCGGTCGATGCTGCGAGCCCCACGGCGGCCGCTCCCGCCACAGCACGGACCACGACGCCGGTCATGCCCATGCGCGGACCCCGCCGCCACGTCCAACGCCCGGTCCGACGTCGTGCTGTCCGGCGCTGCCCTGGCTGCCGCTGCCTTGGCTGCCGCTGTCCTGTCTGACCACACGACGACCCTATTCGGGAACCAGCGACCGACCCGCGACCAGTGGACGAACACACCCACCGACGGAGAAGGCCCCGGCCTGTTGGGGGGAACAGACCGGGGCCGGACCACTCGACCCATTGGGGGGAACGGATCGAGTGGCGACGCCCGAGGCTCGAGGGGGGTCGCACCCCAGGCGTGGTGACGACGCTACGCCCGCACACGCACAGCGGCAACTCGGTTCGTTTTCAGGTGATCGGGTCGCACTGCGGGCGACGGACGCCGTTCCCGGCCGCTCCCGGCCGCCGGACGGGAGTCCCGCTGCGGGGCCGCCACGGGCCTCCCGGCATAGGGTGGCGACATGCACGGTGAGTACAAGGTCCCCGGAGGCAAGCTCGTCGTCGTCGACCTGGAGGTCGTCGACGGCAAGATCGACCAGTTCCGACTGGCCGGTGACTTCTTCCTGGAACCGGACGACGCGCTCCCGCTCATCGACCAGGCGGTGGACGGGCTCCGTGCCGACACCGACGCGGCCGGCATCGCCGCCGCGGTCCGCCACGCGCTGCCGGAGGACGCAGTCCTGCTCGGCTTCACGCCCGAGTCCGTCGGGGTCGCGGTACGGCGGGCGCTCTCGCGCGCCTCCTCGTGGCGGGACTACGAGTGGCAGGTGGTCCACGAGGGGCCGATCAGCCCGAACGAGCACCTCGCGCTCGACCAGGTCCTCACCGAGGAGGTCGGGGCCGGACGCCGCGGGCCGACGCTGCGCATCTGGGAGTGGGACCAGCCCGCGGTCGTCATCGGGTCCTTCCAATCGCTCAAGAACGAGGTCGACCCGGCCGGCGCTGAGAAGTACGGCGTGCAGGTCGTGCGGCGGATCTCGGGCGGCGGCGCGATGTTCATGGACGCGGGCGCGATCATCTCGTACTCGCTGTACGTCCCGACCGACCTCGTGCAGGGCATGACGTTCGCCGACTCCTACGCGTACCTGGACGAGTGGGTGATCGAGGCGCTGAAGTCCCTGGGCATCGAGGCGTACTACCAGCCGCTCAACGACATCACCTCGACCAAGGGGAAGATCGGCGGGGCCGCACAGAAGCGCCTCGGCACCGGGTCGCTCCTCCACCACGCCACCATGAGCTACGACATGGACGGCGAGAAGATGGTGGAGGTCCTCCGCATCGGCCGCGAGAAGATGAGCGACAAGGGGACGACGAGCGCCGCGAAGCGGGTCGACCCGCTGCGCTCGCAGACCGGTCTCACCCGCGCCGAGATCATCGACCGGCTCATCGGCACGTTCACGAAGCTCTACGGCGCGACCGAGGGGCACGTCACCGACGCCGAGCGGCAGCGGGCGCAGGAGCTCGTCGAGACGAAGTTCTCGACGCGGGAGTGGCTCGAGCGCGTGCCCTGAGCGCCGACTCCCGGGGTCCGGCCGTCGCCGTCGGTGCGGATCGCGAGGATCAGCCGCGCGGCGGATGTCCTCCGTCGATCGGCCACGTAGCGTCACTCCCGTGAACTGGTTGATCTTCCTGGGGGCGGTGGCCGTCGCGGCCATCGTGATGTGGATCGCCGACCGTCTGGGCTGGATCGACCTGTCGAACAAGGCCACGCGCGGGGGCGGATCCGGCGGTGCGGTCGGGATGCTGGACGAGGTGTTCGCCCCGACGCGGCACGAGACGCAGACCGAGTACGAACGGCAGGCGCGGTTGCCGCGAGAGGCGCCGACGCCGTCCCGTCACGACCACGACCTGCTGAGCGGGTCGGTGCTCATCCGGGTGCCCGCCGTCGGGGCACACTCGGCTGGTGCGCACCGGGCCGGTACGCACGACCGCCAGTACTGACCGGAACGCGTCAGCGAGCCGTGAGCTCCTGGTAGTCCGGGTGCCGCTCGACCCAGGCCGCGACGTAGCTGCACTGGGCGACGACACGTCGGTCGGAGTTCGCGCGGACGTCGTCGAGTGCGTTCTGGACGAGCATCGACGCGTGGCCGCCGCCGCGGTGTTCGGGGTCGACCTCGGTGTGCACGAAGCGGATCTCGTCGCCGTCGACCTCGTAGGCCGCCAGCCCGATCACCTCGCCGTCCTCGACGAGGGAGTACTGGTTCTTGTCGGTGTCGTTGCGCACGTCGAGACTCATCGTCCGGACGTTACCCCGGTCGGCCCGGAGTGGGCACGGAGTCGTCCCGGTGCGGGCGCGGAACGTGACGAGGGCGGGTGCGCGCGACGGTGTCCCGTCGCACGGACCCGCCCTCGTCCGGGGCTACTCGGCGCAGCTACTCGGCGCTGTGGCGACCGTGCGGGTGGTCGTCGTGGCCCGACGGGGGGACCGGAGCCGCGCCGGCAGCGTGGGCGCCGTGCTGCGTCCGGATCGCGCCGGTCAGCGTCGGAGGCTCGTCCACCGGGGTCGACGCCGCGTGCGCTCCGTGCGTCGTCGCCGCCGGCAGGACGTCGGGGGAGGTGGGCACGACCGCCGTCGAGCCGGTGTCGGGGGAGACGAGCGAACCCGACCCCGCGGCGGCCTGCTGCGCGTCGACGGTCAGGCGGTCGTCGTCGGCGCTCTTCCGTGCGGCGTCGGCCTGCTCCTGCAGGGCCGAGGTCTTCCGGAGCGGCGGCACGCGGAAGAACCACGTGAGGACGAACGCCACGAGGACGACGGCCAGACCCACCCAGTAGACGGTCACGGCGGAGTCGCTGAACCCGACCAGGAACGGACGGCTCAGTCGCGGGTCGGCGCCGTTGAGGAAGGACGTGTCGTTGGTGGACGACGTGGTCGACGACGTCCCGCCCTTCCCGTCGCGGAGCTGGTCGACGAGCTCCGGCGCCACCGCGTCGACGACGTCACGACGCTGGTCGGCGTCGGAGTAGTCGACCTGCAGCGTGCCGTCGACGACCTCGGCGTTCGCCTTCGCGGCGGCGGCCCGCAGTGCCTGCTGCTCGGCGGCACCCTTCGCGTCGTCGACCTGTTGGGCGATGACCGTGTCGGCGGCCGCGGCGGGGACACGTCCGGCGGCGACCTGCTGCTGGACGGCCGCGGTGACCCGCTCGGTGACGGCCTGGTCCGCCGCGCGCTTGGCCTGTACGGCGCCCTGGTCGAGACCGTCCTGCACGTTCCGCTTGACCGGCGTGACGATCGGGTCCCAGATCTGGTCCATCACGCCCGCGTTCTGCTCGGCGTTCGCCACCGCGGGGTTCAGCGCCGCGTTCAGGGCGCTCTTGAGGTCGGACTCGTTCTGGAGCGCCCCGGAGATGTTGGTCGGCATCAGGCTGAACAGCACCGAGAGCAGCACGGCGGTGCCCATCGTGCCGCCGATCTGTCGGAAGAACGTCGCGGCGCTGGTGGCGACACCGATGTCCCGCGGACTCACCGAGTTCTGCGCCGCGAGGGTCAGCGTCTGCATGAGCTGTCCGAGCCCGAGGCCGATGAGGAACATCCCGGTCATGAGGAACCACAGCGGACGGTCAGCGGTCAGGAACGTCAGGACCGTGTAGCCGACGGCGGTGAAGGCCGTGCCGGTGACCGGGAAGATGCGGTACTTGCCCGTGCGCGAGACGATCTGTCCCGATGCGATCGAGGAGATCATCAGGCCGAGGACCATGGGCAGCATCGCGAAGCCGGACTCGGTCGGGGTGACCCCCTTGACGATCTGCAGGTACAGCGGGATGGTCAGCATCGCGCCGAACATGCCGAAGCCGATGAGCACGGACAGGACGGCTGCCATCGAGAACACGTGCGAGCCGAAGAGCTTCAGCGGCAGGATCGCGTCGTCCCCCATCGCACGCTCGACGATGACGAACGCGATGAGCCCGAGTGCGCCGATGCCGTAGCAGGCGACGGCGCCGGGGGAGTCCCAGCCCCAGTCGCGGCCCTGTTCGGCGATGAGCAGCAGCGGCACGAGGGTGACGATGACGAGGCTGGCACCCCACCAGTCGATGCGCGGCTTCCGGCGCTCGCCGAAGGCCGGCAGGTGCAGGAACGTCAAGACCATGAACAGCGCGATGACGCCGATCGGGACGTTGATGAGGAACACCCACCGCCACCCGGTGACGAACAGCAGGTCGTCGGCGCCGGCGAAGACACCGCCGACCAGTGGCCCGATGACGGAGGAGATGCCGAACACGGCGAGGAAGTAGCCCTGGTACTTGGCGCGTTCACGCGGCGCGAGCATGTCGCCCATGATCGCCAGCGGCAGCGACATCAGGCCACCGGCGCCGAGGCCCTGCAGTGCACGGAAGCCGGCGAGCATGAGCATGGACGTCGAGAACGAGGCCGCGAGCGAGCCGATGATGAAGATGCCGATGGCCGTGATGAACAGCGGTCGCCGACCGAACAGGTCGGAGAGCTTGCCGTAGATCGGCGTCGTGATCGTCGAGGCGATCAGGTACCCGGTCGTCACCCACGCCTGCTGGTCGAGCCCGTGCAGGTCGTCGCCGATGGTGCGGATGGCCGTGCCGACGATCGTCTGGTCGAGGGCGCCGAGGAACATGCCGGCCATGAGGCCGTAGATCACCAGGAGGATCTGGCGGTGGTTCATCACGGCGTTCGACGCCGTGGTGGGGGCCGCGGGTGCGGTCGCGGTCTGTGTCATGTGCGGGACTCCCGAGGACTTTGCGCTGCGTGCAAAGTTACAACCGCCGCACGCACGGCGTGCTCCGGCGGGGCGTTCCTGTGGGGATCGGCAGCCGTCCACAGCCCGACGTGCGGCTGGACTGGAGGCCCGCATCGCGGTCGTCGAGGGCCCGCATCAGGGGCCCGGCGCGCACGGCAGGGGTCAGCGTGCACGGAACGGCGGCCGGTGTCAGGCCCCCAGCGCGGCGTCGACGATCTCCTTGGCCTCGCGCTGCACCTGCTCGAGGTGTTCCTGCCCGACGAAGCTCTCGGCGTAGATCTTGTAGACGTCCTCGGTGCCCGACGGGCGGGCGGCGAACCACGCCTTGTCGGTGACGACCTTCACGCCGCCGACGGCCGCGTCGTTGCCCGGTGCCTTCGACAGCTTGGCGGTGATCGGATCGCCGGCCAGGGTCTCGGCCTGGATGGCGTCGCCGTCGAGCTTGCCGAGGCGCGCCTTCTGCTCCTTCGAGGCGGCGGCGTCGACCCGCTGGTAGACCGGGGCGCCGAACCGTTCGGTCAGCTCGGCGTACAGCTGCGACGGCGTCTTGCCCGTCACGGCGACGATCTCGGACGCCAGGAGCGCCAGGATGATGCCGTCCTTGTCCGTCGTCCACGCGGTGCCGTCCTTGCGGAGGAACGAGGCCCCGGCGGACTCCTCACCGCCGAAGGCCACCGAGCCGTCGATCAGGCCGGGGACGAACCACTTGAACCCGACCGGGACCTCCCACAGGCGACGGCCGAGGGACTCCGCGACGCGGTCGATGATGCTCGACGACACCAGGGTCTTGCCGATGGCCGCGTCCTCGCGCCACTGCGGGCGGTGCGCGTACAGGTACTCGATCGCGACGGCGAGGTAGTGGTTCGGGTTCATCAGCCCGCCGTCCGGCGTGACGATGCCGTGCCGGTCGGAGTCGGCGTCGTTGCCGGTCAGGACGTCGAAGTCGTCCTTCCGCGCGACCACGGAGGCCATGGCGGAGGGGCTCGACGGGTCCATCCGGATCTTCCCGTCCCAGTCGAGCGTCATGAACGACCAGGTCGGGTCGACGTCCGGGTTCACGACGGTGAGGTCGAGGCCGTAGTGGTCGCGGATGAGGTTCCAGTACGGCAGCGACGCGCCACCGAGCGGGTCGGCACCGATCTTCACCCCGGCGCGCTTGATCGCGTCGATGTCGATGATGTTCTCGAGGTCCGCGACGTAGTTGTGCAGGAAGTCGTAGCCGTCGTGCGTGGCGTGCTCGGCGCGCTGCACCTCGGCGTTGCCGCCGGCGATGATCGCGTTCGCCCGGTCCGCGATCCACGTCGTCGCGTCGCTGTCGGCCGGGCCGCCGTGCGGCGGGTTGTACTTGAAGCCGCCGTCACGCGGCGGGTTGTGGCTCGGCGTGATGACGATGCCGTCGGCGGTGTCGTCGTGGCCGGCCGTGTTGTAGGCGATGATCGCGTGGCTCAGCGCGGGTGTCGGCACGTAGCCGTTGTCGGCGTCGGCGAGGACGTGCACGCCGTTCGCGGCGAGGACCTCGAGCGCGGTCCGCTCGGCCGGGCCGGAGAGCGCGTGCGTGTCACGGCCGATGAAGAGCGGGCCGTCGGTGCCCTGCGCGGTGCGGTACTCGACGATCGCCTGCGTGATGGCGGCGATGTGCGTGTCGTTGAACGCTGTGTCGAGCGACGAGCCCCGGTGGCCGGAGGTGCCGAAGACGACCTTCTGCTCGGGGTTCGTGACGTCCGGGACCCGGTCGTAGTACGCGGCGATGAGGGCGTCGAGGTCGACGAGGTCGTCTGCGGTCGCTGGGGTGCCGGCACGGTCGTTCATGTGCCCATCCTGGCATCCGACGGGTGGACGCGTTCAGGGTCACCGCTGGACGAGCAGGACGGCCGCCTGCCGGACGAGGAGCGAGCGGCCGCCTTCCCGGACGAAGGGGGGCGTCAGGGAGTGCGACCGCTCGCGGTCTGGGGGAGTGGTGCGCGTCAGGCGGTGCGGAACGACCCCGTGGCCGTCCGGACCGAGCCGGTGACGGTGCGGGTGCTCGCGGTGACCGTGCTCGGCCGACGGGACTGCGTGTCCACGAAGCGGCCGAGGCGGCCCACGGCGACCCCGGTGTAGCTCCCGATCGTGTCGGCCCGGGCGTCCGCGGACGAGGTGTACGTGCCGTGCTCGTCGCGCTGCCGGAGCCCGCTCACGAAGGTCCCGCCGAGGGGGAAGGTGTTCATGGTGGTCTCCTCGCTGTCGTGCCGAGGTGTCACGTCCGTCGAGTCGACGTCCGCGACGCCGTCGACTGCTGCGACCACTCTACGTCCTTCTCTTGCATGATGCAAAAGAAGGACGGCTCAGGCGACGAGCTCGCAGAAGTGCCGACCGCCGTCCGTCCAACTCTGACGGGCGGTCAGCCCCGCGGCGGCGGCGTGTGCACGGAGTGCTGGCAGGCCGACCTCGGCCCACGGGAAGGCCGAGCTGGCGTGGCCGTCCGCGTCCGTCACCGTGGCCGTGTAGGTGCGGTCGGCGTCGGCGTCGCGGTTCGTCTCGACCACCACGCGGCCGCCCGTCCGGACGATCTGCGCGGCGCGGGACAGGAGCGCGACCGGGTCGCCGCCGATGCCGATGTTCCCGTCGATGATGAGCGCGGTGTCCCACCGGCCCTCGTCCGGCACCGGGTCGAAGACCGATCCCTGGACCGCGCGACCGCCGGAGCGCTGCGCGATCGCCACCGCCTCCGCCGAGACGTCCACACCGAGCGCGGGCAGGCCCATCCGGAGTGCGGCGACGAGCATCCGGCCCGGTCCGCACCCGAGGTCGATCACCGGGCCGTCGGCGCCCTCGAGCAACGACACGTCGACACGGTCCGCGGCGGCGCTCCATCGGCCGACGTCCATCGTGACGACCTCGCCGGGACGCGTGGGGTCGGTCAGGCGCAGCCGGCCGTCGGACCGCAGTGCGCGGGCGTACGGCTCGTCGCCACCGGCCCCGAAGGCCTGGACGGTGCTGGTCGTGTCGGTCATCGGACACCTCCGGAGGTGGTCGCGGACTCGGCGGCCAGGGCCGCGGCGAACCGCGTTGCGGGTGCGAGGGCCGCGACGCGCTCGGCGTCGGGCAGCGTGTCGACGTCGAGCAGTTCGGCCAGGAGGCCCGTGTCGCGTCCGGCGGACCGCAGACGCTCGAGCTGCACGGCCCCGGTGTCGTCCTGCGACATCGGCACGCCACGCAGCAGGTCGCCGGTCGGCTCGCGCAAGTACAGCGACCAGAACCCGCCGTCCTCCGCCGGACCGAACCACGCGTCCCGCTCGGGACCGGCGAACACCGGGGCGAGCGCGTCGGCGGACACCTGCGGGGTGTCCATGCCGACCAACAGGAGCGGCTCGTCCACGGTGTCGAACAGGAACCCGAGGCGCTCGTCGAGCCCGCCACCGGGCTGGTGGACGACGTCGAAGCCCTCGGCACCCTCGGGCAGGACGTCGCCGTCGAAGAACAGGACCCGGCGGGCGGCGGGGAGCGCGGAGACCGTCGCGAGGGTGTCGGCGAGGCTCGCGGCGGCGACCCGTGCGGCGCCCTCGGGGGAGAGGGCCGGGGTCAGGCGCGTCTTGACCCTGCCCGGCAGGCACTCCTTCGCGACGACCGCGACCGTGATGCCCACGGGCCCGTCGGTGCCGGGTCCGCCCGTGGTGCGCGCGGCCGTCACGAGCGGGCCTCGGCGGCGACGCGCTGGCGGACCGACACGGGCGCGGCGGAGCGGGTCCGGGCCTCCCGGCGGTACGCACGGAGCAGGCGGGACATGTCCTTGACGGCGTTGACCGTCCCGCGGAGCGTCCCGGTGACCTTGCTGTCGCCGATGCGCTGCGCGTACCCGATGTCCGACTCGTCGACGCGCCACCCGGCGGCGTGGGCGGCGAGGACCATCTCGAGCGGGTAGCCGCTGCGGCGGTCGCGGAGGTCGAGGGCGACGAGGTCCTCGCGGTGCATCACGCGCATCGGGCCGAGGTCGTGCAGTCGGTATCCGGTCGCACGTCGCATGAGGACGGCGAGCACGCGGTTCGCGAAGCGTGCGTGCGGGGCCCAGGCGCCACGGCTCGTCGGGACACGGCGGCCGAGGGCGAGGTCGACCCGACCGTCCGCGACGCGCTGCACGAGGGCGGGGAGCTCGGCGGGGTCCATCGAGGCGTCGGCGTCGCAGAACGCGACGTAGTCGGCGGTCGCTGCTGCCACCCCGGCGGCGCAGGCGGAGCCGAACCCCCGGACCGGTTCCGTCACGACGAGGGCGCCGTGCGCGCGGGCGACGTCCGCCGAGCCGTCGGTCGAGCCGTTGTCGACGACGATCGCCCGGTAGCCCTCGGGGAGCCGACCGATCACCTGCGGCAGGGCGTCCGCCTCGTCGAGGCAGGGGAGGATCACGTCGACGCTCATGGAGACCATTCGGTGCCCTCCGTCGGATCGACTGGTCGAGCTGTCGTCCTCGGGGTGCGGTCCGGCGTCGGGGTCGGCGGCGGGGTGTTGCGTCATGCACACGAGCAAACACGATCCCGGCTGTCGGGGGACAGTGAACGCGTCCCCCGACGGCCGTTCTGCGCACCGTCCGCGGTGTGCCGATGCGCGGCGGACCGCGCTGTGGTGCGACCGTGCCCACCCGGAGGGGGTGGGAGCCGGGAGGCCCGTGGCGGGGCCGCCACGCGCCTCCCGGCCCTGTTCGGGGGACAGACCGGCGCCGCCGCGCGGGAGCCCGGACCTAACGCACGGCCGCCCGGAGCGGGGCGGTCGCGAACTCCCGCATGCCGCGGGTGAAGTCGACCTGGGCACGCCAGCCGAGCTCGTCCGCGATCCGTGAGGACGACGCCGTCACGTGCCGCACGTCACCCAGGCGGTACTCACCGGTCACGACCGGTTGCGGACCTTCCGGACCGGCGATCGCGGCGGCCATCTCGCCGATGGTGTGCACCGTGCCCGAACCGACGTTGAAGGCGCGGAACGACTCGGACGGCGCGGACCCGGTCGCGTCGATCGCGGCGAGGTTCGCTCCCGCGACGTCGTCGACGTGCACGAAGTCGCGGCGCTGTGCCCCGTCCTCGAAGACGCGCGGCGCCTCGCCCCGCGCCAGCGCCGAGCGGAACAGGGACGCGACGCCGGCGTACGGCGTGTTCGCCGGCATGCCCGGGCCGTAGACGTTGTGGTAGCGGAGGGCGACGGCGCGGCCGCCCGTGGCGCGGGACCACGACGAGGCGAGCTGCTCCTGCGCGACCTTCGTCTGGGCGTACACGTTCCGCGGGTCCAGCGCGGCGGACTCGTCGATCAGCCCGGGGCGGAGCGGTCGACCATCGGGGCCGATCGGGTCGAAGCGGCCGGCGTCCAGGTCCTCGCGGCGGCGGGCCGGCGGGCGCATCGGGTCGCCGTCGGCGGTGCTGTACGCACCCTCACCGTAGACGACCATCGAACTCGCGACCACGAGCCGGTCGATGTCGAGACGGTCCATCGCGGCGAGCACGTGGGCGGTGCCGGCGTCGTTGCTCGAGACGTAGTCGGGCGCGTCCTGGAAGTCGACACCGAGGCCGACCTTCGCCGCCTGGTGGCAGACGACGTCGACGTCCTGCAGCGCGGCGTCCAGGGCGGCACGGTCACGGACGTCGCCGTGCACGAGCTCGATCCCCGCGGTCCGGTGCGCGGTGACGACGGCCTCCGGGTCGCCGTGCACGTCGGTGCGGAGGGAGTCGAGGACGCGGACCTCGTGTCCCGCCGCCAGGGCCTGCCGGACGATCGTGGAGCCGATGAACCCGGCGCCGCCGGTGACGAGCAGCCGGGTCACGGGCGGAGCTCCATCACGCGGGCGCTGGCGCTCGCCGGGACGAGTTCGCGCGGCGTGTAGTCCTCGGGGACCGCGGCGACGATCGAGCCGATGGCGCGGACGATGACCTCGTTCGCGCGGGCCAGACGGTCCATGACGGCCTGGTGCGTGACCGGCGCCGCGGTGTTGGTCGTGGCGTCGGTGCTCGTCGTCTCGTCGGTCACCGGGGCCAGGCCCGCGTCGGCGTCGGTCACGAAGGACAGGTTCACCGTGCCGATGCCGAGCTCCGCGGCCAGCGGGACCTCGGGCGTCATCGTCATGTTGATCGTGTGGCCGCCGGCCTCGCGCATCCAGACGGACTCGGCGCGGCTCGAGAACCGCGGGCCCTGGATGACGACGCACGTGCCGGTCGGGCGGAAGGGCACGTCGAGCGCCGCGACGGCGTCGATCGCCGCGCGCCGGAGCACCGGGTCGAAGGGGTCGGCGAAGGAGAGGTGCTGGACCTCGTCCTCGAAGTAGGTGTCGGCCCGGCCCCAGGTCCGGTCGATGAGCTGGTCCGTCACGACGAAGGTCCCGGGGGCGTAGTCCGGGTGCAGGCCGCCGACGGCGCTCGAGGACACGACGGCGCGGACGCCCAGGGAGCGCAGTGCCCACAGGTTCGCGCGGTGCTCGATGCGGTGGGGCGCGACGGAGTGGGCCCGGCCGTGGCGGGTGAGGAAGGCGACCCGGCGGCCGGACATCGTGCCGATGCTGATCGGGCTGGAGGTCGGGCCGAACGGCGTCGGGACGTCGACCTCGTCCGCGGTGCCGGGTTCGAACAGTTCGTACAGGCCCGAGCCGCCGATCACGCCGATCGTCGTCGTCTTCTCGTTCTCCACAGGTCCTCCGGTCGTCCTCGGCGCTGGTCGGCGCCGTCGTTACGCTACAGATGCGGGCCAGGAGCGGCCCGCGTGTGGTGCCGTCGTCCTGTCGGCGCCATGTCACGACCATTCGGAGGCGCGCGTGCGAACGATCGGTCAGCACCGGGACGCCGTCCAGGCGCTCGTGGGACCGGCCCTGCCGACCGCGGGGTCGTCGCTGCCGCCGGAGTCGTCGTCGGTCGTCGCGCTGGCCGTGGGGTCCGGAGCCGGCCACGGGTACCGCGTGCTCGCCACCACCGTGCTCGCGCCGACGCCCCTGCCGGCCTTCGACAACAGCCAGATGGACGGGTTCGCCGTCCGCGCCGCCGACGCCGGTACGACCGTCCGGGTGGGCGCACCCATCCCGGCCGGGGTCGTGCCCCCGCCGCTCGGAGCGGGCACCGCGGCCCCGATCATGACCGGTGCTCGGATGCCCTTCGGGGCGGACGCCGTCTTCCCGGTCGAGTCCACGCCCGCCGGGTCCTTCCCCGCCGCTCTGCAGTCCGAGGACGTACCGGTGCCGGCCGATCTCGCCTCGGGGTCCTTCGTGCGTGTCGCCGGCTCCGACCTGGGTGCGGGTGCTCCGATCGCCCGGGCCGGGCAACCCCTCACCCCGGCCGTGCTCGGTGCGCTGGCAGGCGCCGGCGTGACGACGGTCGACGTCGTCCGGCGCCCGCGGGTGCTCGTCGTGTCGACCGGCAGCGAACTGCTCGACCCCGGGTCGACGGCCGACACCGACCTGCGCGCCGGGGCCGCCATCGGCGACGCGAACGGGGTCGCACTCTCCGCCGCGCTCGCCGAGGTCGGGGTCGACACGCGCCGGGTCCGGGTCCCCGACGACCCCGACCGGTTCCTCGGCGCCCTCGACGACGCCGTGGGCGACTGGGCGGACGTCGTGCTCACCACCGGGGGGATCAGCGCGGGTGCGTACGAGGTCGTCCGGCAGGCTCTCGGACCCCGCGGACTCGTCGTGACCCCGGTCGCGATGCAGCCGGGCGGGCCGCAGGCGCTCGGACCGGTCCCGGTCGCCGGCCGAACGGTCCCGGTGGTCGCCTTCCCCGGCAACCCCGTCTCGGCGCTCGTCTCGTTCGAGGTGTTCCTCCGCCCGGTCCTCGCCCGCGCCGTCGGGCTGCCGGAGCACCGTCCGACCGCGGACCTGTCGGCGGCCGAGCCCGCGACCTCGCCCGCGGGCAAGCACCAGGTCCGTCGCGGGACCGTCGTCGACGGCCGCGTGCACTTCGTCGGGGGCCCGAGTTCCCACCTGCTCTGGCACTACGCCGAAGCCACGCACCTCGTCCACGTCCCCGTCGGTGTCGCCAGCGTCGAGCCGGGCGACCCCCTGACCGTCTGGAGCATCCGATGACCGACCTGTCCCACGTCCGCGCCGACGGCAGCGCCCACATGGTCGACGTCTCCGATAAGGACGTGACCGCCCGGTCCGCGACCGCCACCGCGACGCTCGTCACCCGGCCCGACGTCGTCGCACGCATCCTGGACGGCTCGTTGCCGAAGGGCGAGGTCATCGGCACCGCCCGCATCGCGGCGATCATGGCCGTCAAGAAGACCTCGGACCTCATCCCGCTCTGCCACCCGCTGCCGATCGCCGGCGTCGAGGTCGACATCTCCGGTGCCGACGACCGAGTCGTCGTCGAGGTGTCCGTGCGGACGACCTCGCGCACGGGCGTCGAGATGGAGGCCCTGACCGGTGCGAGCGTCGCCGCGCTCACCGTCTACGACATGGTGAAGGCGGTCGACAAGAAGGCCTCGATCACCGACGTCCGAGTGCTCGAGAAGCGCGGCGGCCGCTCCGGCGACTGGAGTGCCCGATGAGCGACACGGGCGTCCCGGACCGTGGACGGGCCTCCGTCGTCGTGGTGTCGACCTCGGCCGCCACAGGCCCGGCCCTCGACCGCACGGGGCCGGTCATCGCCGACTGGCTGCGCGACCGCGGGTTCACCGTCGGTGACCCGGTGATCGTCGCCGACCGTGGTCCCGTTGCCGACACCCTCGCCGCTGCCGTCACCGGTGGCGCACGGGTCGTCATCACGACGGGCGGGACCGGCGTCACCCCGACCGACCGCACCCCGGAGGCCGTCGCACCCCTGCTCGACCTGGAACTGCCCGGCATCGTCGAGGAGATCCGCCGGCGGGGACTGGCCGGAGCCGGACCGACCGCGCTCCTCAGCCGTGGCGTCGCCGGCATCGTCGGGGGCGGCACGTTCGTCGTCACGCTGCCGGGGTCCCGTGGCGGGGTGGCGGACGGCCTGGCCGTGCTCGACGGCCTGCTCGACCACCTGCTCGCTCAGCTGCACGGTGACGGTCACGCTCCCCGGAGCGCCTCGTGAGTGCCGGAGCCGCGGACCGCGTGGTCGTCGCGGACGTCGTCGACCGCGACATCACGGTGGACGAGGTCTCGCGGGTCGTCGCCTCCGACCACGACGGCGCGGTCGTCACCTTCGCGGGGGTCGTCCGCGACCACGACGGCGGGAAGGGCGTCACCGCGCTCGACTACGAACGGCACCCGAGCGCCGGCGAGGTCATCGCCGAGGTCGCCCGGACCATCGCGGAGCAGCACCCGGAGGTCCGCATCGCCGTGCTGCACCGTGTCGGCGCGCTCGGCATCGGGGACGTGGCGCTCGCCGCGGCGGTGGCGTCGGGGCACCGCGCTGAAGCGTTCGCGGCGTGCGGGGCGCTCGTCGACCTCGTCAAGGAACAGGTGCCGATCTGGAAGCACCAGCGCTTCACCGACGGGACGGACGAGTGGGTGGCGGCGCTCTGATGACGGCGGTGCGCGCAGTGGTGTCCGATCGGGAGTCGTGAGCGTCGACGACCTGGTGACCCGACGGTGGGCCGCAGCGGACGATGATGCCGAACGCGTGCTCGCCCACGAGCAGTCACTCCTTCGGGTGACGCCCTGGGCGAAGTGGAGCCTCGGACTCGGCCTGGCGGCGCTCCTGGTCGCGATCGCCGGGCTCGTGCTGCTGCCACGCGGGGAGGACGACGAGGCGCACTTCGTCGTCGCGATGGTCCTCGTCGGAGCGACCGTCGCGTCCGTCGTCGTCCGCCTGGTCGTCGCCGCGCGCAGTCGACGGGTCGTCGGGACCGCGTTCCCGACGGTGACGACGGTGCTGTCCGCGCGGGAGCGGCACGCCGTCGCCCTTGCCGTGGACGGAAGAGTCCGCGCACCGGAGGACCGACTCCGGATCGTCCGCGCGGCTGCCGTGCTCCGAGCGGCTCCCGATAAGACCGAACAGTCGACCTGGTACTCGGCGTTGTTGGCCGCCCTCGCCGTCGGGAGCTCGACCGCGGCCCCGTTGGGTGGCGCGTTGTACGGCGTCGCGGCCGTCCTGTCGGCAGGAGCCGCCCTGTACGCGGGGCTCGACGTCGCCCGGGTCCGACGAGCGCTGCGGTCGTCGCCGACGCCCTGGGAAGCAGCCGCCGAACGCCCCTGACCCGTGCGCCCGGCGGCGCCGGGTCGGCTCGGCCGGGCCGGCTGCGCTGGGCCGCTTGCGCCGGGCCGGCTCCGCCGGCCTGGCCGCGGTGAGCTGGCTGTGTTGGGCCGGCTGCGCTGGGCCGGCTGCGCTGGGCTGGCCACGCTGGACCGCCGCGTTCAGCCGCGAAACCGACAGAAGGCCGCCGGACTTCCGCGGTGATCTGTCGGTTCCGCGCAGGAGTCGGCCCGCGGCACCGCCCCGTGAACACGGGCGTAGCGCCGCCGCCTCGCGACTCCCTAGTATCCGGACCATGGGAATCCTGCTGTCCGGCGTGAGCGTCGTCCTGCTCGTGTTCGCCCTGATCGACATCATCACGCGCCCCGACAGCGAGGTCCGCGGCCTGCCGAAGGTCGCCTGGATCATCCTCGTGATCCTGTTGCCGTTCGTCGGCAGCATCGTGTGGTTCGCGATCGGCCACGACTGGAGCGCCGGCCCCAGGAACCACGGCCGGTACGTCGAACCGAAGCGCCACGAGGACGGGTACGCCACGCTCGGCGCCGCCAAGGTCGCACACGGGGACAAGCGGATCTCCGGCACGGAGCAGGAACTCGCCGAGCTCGAACGTGAGATCGAGTACTGGGAAGCCCAGGCGCGCCTGAAGCGGGCGAAGGAAGCCGCTGGCGAGGGCGACCCGAGCCCCGCGAGCTGAGCCGAGCCTCCAGGACGGTCCGGCGCCGCGCGGACCCGCACGACGAACTCCGGACCGAACCACGGGCGTCCGCGGTTCGGACCGGATGCCGCTGGCCGGATCCGGACCGCGCCGCCGAGCCCGGCCGACAGCTCGCCGCCGCGCCTCCGGACCCGAGCCCCCGGCCGCCGCGCTGCCCGGCCTCCGGTCGCCATGCCGGCCCCGGCCGCCATGCCGCCCGGCCTCCGGCCTCCGCACCCGAGCCCCCTGCCCGCCGCCGATCCCGGCCGACAGCTCGTCGCCACGCCGCCCGCGGCGCGGCGCGCCCCCGCGCCCGCCTACCCTGGTCGAGTGGCTCATCTCCTCGGCGCCGAGAACGTGCATCTCGAGTTCCCCACCCGTGTCGTCTTCGACAGCGTGACCATCGGCCTCGACGAGGGCGACCGGATCGGCGTCGTCGGGCGCAACGGTGACGGCAAGTCGACGCTGCTCGCCCTCCTCGCGCAGCGGCTCGAGCCGGACACCGGCCGGGTGACGCACCGCCGCGGGGTGACGATCGGGTACCTCGACCAGCGCGACGTCCTGCCTGAGGGCATGACGGTCGGGCAGGTCGTCGTCGGTGACCTCGCCGAGCACGAGTGGGCGGGCGACCCGAAGATCCGCGACGTCATCGGCGGCCTGGTGTCGGACATCCCGTGGGACGAGACCGTCGACGAACTGTCCGGTGGGCAGCGTCGGCGGGTGGCCCTGGCGCGCCTGCTGGTCGGTGACTGGGACGTGCTGTTCCTCGACGAGCCGACGAACCACCTGGACGTCGAGGGCATCCAGTGGCTGGCCGAGCACATCAACCGCCGCTGGTCGTCGAACCAGGGCGGGATGGTCGTCGTGACCCACGACCGGTGGTTCCTCGACGCGGTGTCGACCGACACGTGGGAGGTGCACGACGGCGTCGTCGAACCCTTCGAGGGCGGCTACGCGGCGTACATCCTGCAGCGCGTCGAACGTGACCGGCAGGCGGCGTCGAGCGAGCAGCGCCGGCAGAACCTGGCGCGCAAGGAGCTCGCATGGCTCCGCCGCGGTGCCCCGGCGCGGACGAGCAAGCCGAAGTTCCGCATCGACGCGGCGAACGCCCTCATCGACGACGTCCCGCCGATCCGTGACACCGTCGCCCTGTCCCAGACGGCGACGGCGCGCCTGGGCAAGGACGTCGTCGACCTCATCGACGCGGGCGTCTCGTTCGACGGCGCGATGATCATCGAGGGCGTCGAGTGGCGCATCGCCCCGGGGGAGCGCACCGGCATCCTCGGCCCGAACGGCGCCGGCAAGTCGACGTTGCTCAACCTCGTCTCCGGGAAGCTCCAGCCGACCACGGGCCGGGTGAAGACGGGCAAGACCGTGCAGATCGCGGTACTCGACCAGCAGCTCGCCGACCTGCAGCAGTTCGCCGAGGACCGCGTCCGCGAGGTCGTCGCCCGCAAGAAGACGAGCTACGTCGCCGACGGCAAGGAGATGACGCCGTCGCAGTTGCTCGAGCGCCTCGGCTTCACGTCCGAGCAGCTGTCGACCCCGGTAAAGGACCTGTCCGGTGGGCAGAAGCGCCGCCTGCAGCTCATGCTCATCCTGCTCGACGAGCCGAACGTCCTGATCCTCGACGAGCCCACGAACGACCTCGACACCGACATGCTCGCGGCGATGGAGGACCTGCTCGACACCTGGCCCGGCACCCTCCTCGTCGTCAGCCACGACCGGTACCTGCTGGAGCGCGTGACCGACCAGCAGTACGCCGTCCTCGGCGGGCACCTGCGCCACCTACCCGGCGGTGTCGACGAGTACATGCGCCTGCGCGCCTCCGGCAGCGGCGGTACGACGGCGTCGGCGGCTGCCGCCGCTTCGGCCGGGAGGCCCGACACCGCCGGTGCGTCCGCGGTCGCCGCCGCCTCGGGGCTGCGTCCGGCAGCGGGGACCGGCTCGGCTCCGGCCGCTGCGCCGACCCTGTCCGGTTCCGAGCGCCGTACCGTCGAGAAGGAGATGTCGGCCCTCGACCGTCGGATCGCCAAGCTCGGGGACGACCGGAAGAAGCTGCTCGACTCGTTCGCGACGCACGACCAATCCGACTACGAGGGGCTCGGGAAGCTGCAGGGACGGCTCGCCGACCTCGATGCCGAGGTGGAGCAGCTCGAGGAGCGGTGGCTCGAGGTGGCGGAGCAGCTCGGGGTCTAGCCCGGGCTCCAACGGCAGTGCCGGTCGGCGTCAGTCACCGAGGCCGAGGATGAGGCGCCGCAGCAGGCCCGCGAGCTGGTCCTGCTCACCCGCGGACAGGCCGGCGAGGATGTCCCGCTCGGCTTGCAGCAGGTCGGCGATCGCCGCGTCGACGGCAGCGCGACCGGCGTCGGTGAGCGTCACCAGGACACCGCGACCGTCACGGGGATCCGTCCGGCGGGCGACGAGCCCGCGGGCGGCGAGGCGGTCCACCCGGTTCGTCATCGTGCCGCTCGTCACCAGGGTCTGCTGGAGCAGCGCCTTGGGACTCAACTCGTACGGGTCGCCCGCGCGCCGCAGCGCCGACAGGACGTCGAACTCCCACGGCTCCGTCCCGCCCGCCTCGAACGCCTGACGTCGGGCGCGGTCCAGGTGCCGGGCGAGCCGATCGACCCGCGACAGCACGTCGAGCGGCGCGAAGTCCAGGTCCGGGCGCTCCCGCCCCCACGCCGCGACGATCCGGTCGACCTCGTCCTCTGGCGGCATCCGTCCATCATGGCGTGGATCGGCGGCGCACGACCAGTGTCGGGCACATGGGAAGATGGTCGGGCTCCTCCGGGGGCGTTCCGCCTTGGTGTAATGGCAGCACGACGGCCTTTGGTGCCGTTAGGTCCGGGTTCGAATCCTGGAGGCGGAGCTCAGGACCGATCGGCGAGCAACTCGGTCACTCCGCCGAGGAGTGCGGGCGAGCGCTCATCTCATGGGCGCGCGCGTCTGCCTCGGTCTCGTAGATCTCGCCCCAAGCGATGCTCGCGGGCATGGCGTCGACACGCAGGTCCACGTCGGGCAAACAGATCTGCACGAAGTGCGGGAAAGCGGGGAACGACCACAGGTCGTCGTCCTCGAACCGACTCCAGAGCAACAACTCCCCGATGCCGAGCGGGTGGCCAAGTTCCTGACCGTTCACCGGCGGATCGCAGCTGACCATCAGTGCGTGGTGACCGTTCGGGAGCTCGATCGGTCGTTCCACCTCGCACCGGAAGACGGACGAGAACCGCTTGCTGTCCATGGACGAGAGGAAGAAGAGTTCTCGCATGTCAGAAGTCCGGATCCACGCCATCGACGCAGGGGGTCGGCGTGTGCGGTCGCTTGGTCATCGACTGCACCTCCGCGTCCGCCTTGGTTGCGTAGAGCTCGCCCCACGCGATGCTGGTCGGCATGCGCGTGGGCGGGATGACGACGTCGGGGAGACAGATCTGCACGAACTGCGGGAAGGTCGGGAAGGCCCACAAGTCGTCCCCCTCGAAACGGCTCCAGAGGAGGAGTCGAGCGACTCCCTCGGGAAAGCCGAGGTCCTGGCCGAGCGCTGGCGGGTCACAATTGACGACGAGAGCGTGATGGCCGTTGGGGAGTTGGGCCCTCGACTCCAGCTCGCACCGGAACGCGGAATCGAATCGGTCGTCTTCCATCGATGAGAGGTAGTAGGTCGGTTCCACTTCAGAACTCCGGGCCCGCGGTGCAACACACGGTTGCTTCCGACCAGTCTACGATCTGGTCCCACTGTGGGCTCGTGGAGTCCTGACCGTCGCGGTGGTCGACGCCGGACACTGCGACCATCGCCCTGACCGAAGCTGGCGTGCACGTCGACACCTTCACCACGCTCGCATCCGCGGGTGTCCCGGACGACATCTCGTCGGCGTCGGCCATCCATGCGGCGCGGATGACCGCCGCGCGCTCAGGAGAGCCGACGTGGTTCGATGAGCAGGACGCCCACCGGCAGCCCACTCTGTGGCACGTGCAGACGAGGAAACGATGACCTCCAAGACCCGCGCCGCGAGCGCTGTCCTCGCAGCAGCGGCGCTCCTTTTGACCAGTTGTGGAGGAACACCGGTGCAACCGAACGAGACGAGCGCGACCTCGGTCACGCCCGATGAGGCGGAGCAGTCCGTCACCACCTTCGTCGACCGCTCGACGACGGCGCTCGGCGGAGACTGGAAGCCCCGGGGAGGTCCGGGTCTCAGCCCGTGCACGACGGGCGACGGTGACGACGGCGTCTCGTGGGTCGTCATCGTCGATCGTCAGGCCGGGGACGACCCGCACGCTGACGTCGACGCCATCGAACAGCTGTGGAAGCAGCGGGGTGTGACCACTGAGCGGTACCAGAGCGGCGGTACGGACCCGATCGTGGGGATCCGTGGCGCCGGCGGTCCGACGACTTCCGTCGACTTCACCGCCGACCCTCGTGGGTACGCGTTGACGGCCGAGTCAGAGTGCGCCGAGGGTGACTACGAGGACATGGTTCGTCGTCAAGGTGACGCGACCGCGGGGTGACGCGACCGCGGGGTGACGCAACCGCGGGATGGCGACGTCCGCACGGTTCTCCACCGGGCACTGAGCGGCAAAGTCCGTGCTCTACGTACGCGCCGCATCGAACATCGAGCCAGAACTACGGCTTGTTCATCAAGACGAAGTGACGTGCCCCAAGGTCTGGTTCTTCCCAGAGCCTGCCAGGCAGCCGGGTGGCGGTCAAAGGCCGGCGCCGGGACGCTGGTGCGGGAGTCGGTGCAGCTGTGCTCGAGGAGCACATCACGATGACGAACGTCAGTGACCGGACCACCGGTGAGCGCTGTGGGAGGTCTGCCAAGTCCGGACCGACGGCGGCGGCACGGACGTCTTTGCGGGCGCTGGCGCAGCGGACGGTGCGCCCCGCCGGTGGTCCTTGGTTGACAAAGAGCAATCAAACGACGATAGTTGACCGTCGTCAATCATTCGGGTGCAGCGCGGCATCCCTCGTCCTGGAGTCACGATGTCCCGTCCCGATGCCGCAGCAGCACAGCTGCACCCGACCGAACCCGCGGCCATGTCCCACCGACAGGTCCTCGAAGCGCTCTCCGGGCTCCTGCTCGGCATGTTCGTCGCGATCCTCGCGTCGACCGTCGTCAGCACGTCCCTGCCGAAGATCATCGGTGACCTCGGCGGCGGCGAGAGCGCCTACACGTGGGTCGTCACCTCGACGCTCCTCGCCACGACCGTCTCGACGCCGGTCTGGGGCAAGCTCGCCGACCTCTTCAACCGCAAGCTGCTCATCCAGCTCTCGCTCGTGATCTTCGTCCTCGGCTCTGCGCTCGCGGGGTTCTCGGAGAACCCCGGCACGCTCATCACGTTCCGAGTCGTGCAGGGTCTCGGCGCCGGTGGGCTCACCGCGCTCAGCCAGATCATCCTGGCCGACATCATCAGCCCGCGTGAGCGCGGCCGGTACGGCGGCTACTTCGGCGCGGTGATGGCCGTCGGCACCGTCGGCGGCCCGCTGTTCGGCGGACTGCTGACCGACACGCTCGGGTGGCGCTGGAACTTCTTCGTCGGCGTGCCCTTCGCGGTCGCGGCGATCATCCTGCTGCAGGTCACCCTGAAGCTCCGGACCCTGCCGGAGCGCAAGGTCTCCATCGACTACCTCGGCATCGCGACCATCGCCGGCGGCGTCTCGCTCCTGCTCATCTGGGTCACCCTCGCCGGCAAGAACTTCGACTGGGTCTCGCCCACCTCGTTCGTGATGGTCATCGGTGCGGCCGTCCTGCTCGCGGCCACCGTCTTCATCGAGCTCCGCGCGGAGGAGCCGATCATCCCGATGACGCTCTTCCGGAGCCGCACGTTCACGATGGCGGTCATCGGTTCCATCGCCGTCGGCATCGCGATGTTCGGCGCCACCGTCTACCTGGCGCAGTACATGCAGCTCGCCCGTGGTGCCACCCCGACGCAGTCCGGCTTGCTGACGATCCCGATGATCGCCGGTCTGCTCATCGCCTCGACCGTCGGTGGTGCTCTGGTGACCAGGACAGGCAAGTGGAAGCCGATCATGCTCATCGGTTCGGTCGCCCTCGTCGTCGGACTCGCTCTCATGGGGACGATCGCGTACGACACGCAGTACGTCGTCGTCGCGGTCTACATGTTCGTCATGGGGAGCGGCGTCGGACTCGTCATGCAGAACCTCGTCCTGGTGGTGCAGAACACGACCGAACCGAGGAACATCGGCGCTGCCTCCTCCGGCGTCGCGTTCTTCCGCTCCCTGGGCGGCGCGATCGGCGTCTCGGTCCTCGGAACGGTCCTCGGGACCCGCGTGGCGGACGCCATCAGCGACAAGCAGGACGCCCTGACGAGGGCGATCGCCGCGCTCGGCGAGAAGGGCGCCGCCGTCGCGAAGGAGCTGTCGTCCGGCAGCATCCCCGCCGTCAGCTCGCTCCCGAAGGGCGTACGTCAGATCATCGAGTCGGCGTACGGCCAGGGCGTCGCCGAGATCTTCCTCATCGCCGCCCCGATCGCGGTCCTGCTCGTCCTGGCGATCGCCTTCATGCCGAACGTGCCGCTCACCACGAAGACCGTCGCCGAGCGCTCGACCGACGCTGGACCGGTCGCCGGTGCTGCCGAGGACTTCGCCGGCGTCGGCACCGTGACCGGGTCCAACCCGACGATCCAGTCGGCGGACTCCCAGGACGGCGGCGAGCGGCGTGCCCGACACTGATGTGATGACCGACGCGGCCACGGACCCCCTGCGGGCGTCCGCCGAGGACCTGGCGCTCGACGCGACCGAACGCGCGATCGCCGCCGTCGAACGGCAGTTCCTGGCGTTGGCCGGCTCGACCCGGCGCACGATGCGCGAGCAGGCCGCTCAGATGGAGCTGCAGCCGGCCGGCTACCGGGTCCTCCTCGAGGTCGTGGTCAACGGCAGCACCGGAGCGGGCGAACTCGCGGAGGCGCTCGGGTACGACAAGACCGCCCTCAGTCGTCAACTCAGCGCGCTCGAGGCGCTCGGGCTCGTCACGCGGGAACGGCACGCGGTCGATCGCCGTGCGGTCGTCGTCCGCGCCACGCCCGACGCCGTCGAGCGGGTCCAGCGCATCCGGGCCAGTGCCCGCTCAGCCTTCCGCGAGCGGCTCGTGACCTGGCCGCGCACGGATCTCGAGGACCTCGCACGACTGCTCGCTGCGCTGTCGTGACCCCCCGCGGTGGAGGAGACGGAACGGTGGGGGAGACCGCGGCGCTGGACGGCGACCCGGCCCCCGCACCGGTCGGACTGCGTGAACGCAAGCGGGAGGAGACGCGCCGTCGGATCATCCTGGCAGCGCGTGTCGGGAGCCTCGATGCCGGCATCGACGGTCTGACGATCGACGCCATCGCGCGTGAGGCCGACATCTCGCCACGGTCGTTCTTCAACTACTTCCCGAACAAGGAAGCGGCGATCGCCGGGGTGATCCCAGGGACAGCGCGTGCGCTGACCGCGGACGAGTTGGACCAGCTCCCCGCCGACGTCGTCGACGCGGTGGTGGCCATCGTCGTCGCCGTCCTCGGCCGTCAGGTCGACAGCACGAACACGGACCTGCGTCGCGAGGTGTTCGTCCGGTTCCCGGAGCTCCTCGACGAGTTCCGGCCGTTTTGGAAGGCGTCCGTGCGGACCGCATCCGTGTCGGTCACCGACCTCCTCCTCCGCCGCGGGTCGACCGCGGAGAGCAGCGCCGTCGTCGCGCCGGTGCTCGTCGCGATGTGTGTCTCGGTGGTGCGGACCATGCTCGCCCGCGGCGAACTCGACAGCGTCGAGTTGGCGCACGGGGTCCGCCCGATCGCCGACGCGATCCGTTCGACCGCCGAGGTCGTCACCGGCGGACCTCGGGGCCGGACGTCCTGACGCCGGGAGGCGCCGCGGGCTGAGCCTGTGGAGCTCCAGCCGACCGCCCGGGACGCTGCCTCCCCACGGCGGTGATGCGGGTGCGGATCCCGGTCGGGTCGCCGATGCGAGAGGCCCCCACCCTGACGAGTGGGGGCCTCTCGCCGGTCCCGGCGTCGTCGTCGCCCCGAGGCGCCGCTCGGTCAGAGCGAGACGGTCACCCGGTCGAGGTTCAGGTAGTCGCCGCTGCTCGAGGCGCAGGAGACAGCCACCGCGTTCGACCCGGCGCCGAGTTGCACGGGCACGGTGACCGTCGCCCAGGTGGACCACGACCCGGTCGCGGGGAAGGTCACGACGACGGGTGTCCCGCCTCCGATGCTGACCGTCCTGGTCGCGGTGCCGGCGGCCGCGGCGTACCGGAAGGTGAGCGTGTGGCTCCCTGCGGAGGTGACGTTCACGTGCGCGGTCGCCGTCGTGCCCACCGCGTTCCATCCGGCGAGGTACCCCCGCCCGGTGTACCCGGCGTTCGACGCCTCGGTCGGGATGCCCGGGTGGTCGATGTTCTCCGCCTGGTACACGCCGTCGCCCTGCACCACCGAGGTCGAGCCGTCCGGAACGGCCTGCTGCAGCACTGCGACGGTGGCCGAGGCCGCGAGGGACTGCTGCTGCGTCGTGCCGATCGACGGCGTCGGTGCGGTCCAGTCCGGGCCGCCGATGCCCTCGGGGGAGACGTGTGCGGCGGCCTGTGAAGCGTTCGCGGTGAGCACGGACTCGTACTGCGTCTGCCCGGCATCGTCGATGAGGTCCCGGATGTCCCGGGTCAGGATCGCCTTGAACCCCTGGGTGTCGCTCGAACCCTCGTTCACGAAGGTGCCCGCGACCGTGAGGTTCGCGATCGCCCAGTCGACCGCCCGTGTGGCGGTGGTCAGGTACTGCTGGTCGTGCGTGAGCAGGTACATCTGCAGGGCTGCGCCGGCGTACTGGCCCTGGTTGTACGTCCAGTCGTAGTCGGTGAACTGCCCGGTCCCGCTCACGTGGTCACGGATGTGTCCGTTGCGGTCGAACTGGCCCTGCAGCCAGGTGAAGATGCGCTCTGCGGTGTCGCGGTAGGTGGTGTCCCCGGTGGCCGCGTAGAGCCGGAGCGCGGTCTGGACGGCGGTGCCGTTCGTCGCGACGTTCTTCTCGTTCCTGCTCCCGTCGCCCACGTCGACGTTCTTCCACCAGATGCCGCCCCCGTAGGTGGTGTCCTCGTACTGCGCGATGTACCCGAAGATCTCCTCGGCCTCGTCGAGGAACCGCTGCTCCCCGGTGAGTTCGTACGCGCGGACGGCACCGCGCGCCCACCAGCCCATGTCGTCGTTCCAGTCGTTCTGCCGGAAGTCCGGGTACGCGGCCCGCCACCCGTCGAAGACGTCGTCGATCATCCGGCGGCTCGCCGCGTCGTGGGTGCGTGCGTACCGGTCCATCACCGCCTCCCAGTTCTGGGCCTCCCACCAGTAGTCGGTGTAGAGCCCTCCCTGCGGCCCGACGGCGTGCTCCTGGTGGACCTGCCGGTCGCTGTACGTCGTGAAGTACTCCGTGTCCGGGTCCCAGTAGGTGGCGATGAAGGCGTCGTAGGCGGCGGTCGCCTGGTCGGTGGTCAGGGCGGAGGCCCGACCAGGGTCGGTCGCGAGGCCGACGCCGGTGAGCGCCGTCGCGGCCACGGCGCCGGCGATGAGCAGGCCGGCGAGTCTGTGCTGCATGGGATCTCCTTCGATCCGAGCTGATCCGCCCTGCCCTGCGCAGGCGCAAAAAGTATACTTGAACTACTTCTTGCGTGGATCGGGCTGATCAATATAGTTGAGGCAGTACCAGCGGAAGTCAAGGGAGCAACGTGGCTCAGATGCATGCAGACCTGGTGGGCCGGGTCGCCCGACAGGTCGAAGACCGGATGGGGCCCGAGGTCGGCGCACTGTTCGCGAACTGTTTCGCGAACACCCTGTCGACGACGATGACGACGATGTCGGACGGGACGACCTTCATGATCACCGGCGACATCCCGGCGATGTGGCTGCGCGACTCGACCGCCCAACTCACGCCCTACCTGCACTTCGTCGGCGAGGACGCGGCGCTGGCGGACACCGTGGCCTCGGTCTCTCGCCGGCAGCTCGAGTACGTCCTCGTCGACCCCTACGCCAACGCCTTCAACCGTGCGCCTGACGGCGCAGGGCACGCCGACGACGTCACCGCCATGGACCCGTGGGTGTGGGAGCGCAAGTACGAGATCGACTCGCTCTGCTACCCGATCCGACTCGCGTACGACCTCTGGGAGCGCACCGGGCGGACCGACCACCTCGCCCGGTTCGCCGAGGTCGCCACCACGGCCATCGACCTGTGGACGGTCGAACAGGACCACGAGACCGCTTCGCCCTACCGGTTCGAACGGCCCGACCCGTTGCTGCCGAGCGACACCCTCGTCCGTGACGGCCGTGGACCGGTGACCGTCCGCACCGGACTGACCTGGAGCGCGTTCCGACCGAGCGACGACGCCACGACGCTCGGCTACAACATCCCGGGCAACGCGTTCGCCGTCGCGGAGCTCCGGCACGTCGCCGTGCTCGCCAGCGCCGTCTTCGCCGACGACGAGCTGGCTCGTCGGGCGACCGCGCTCGCCGACGAGATCGACGCGGCCATCCGTTCCTCCGGCATCGTCGACCACCCGGACCACGGCGTGGTCCTGGCCTACGAGGTCGACGGCACCGGGAACGTCCTGCTCATGGACGACGCCAACGTGCCGAGTCTCCTCGCCTTGCCGATGCTCGGGTGGTGCGACCGCGACGACCCGCTCTACCGACGCACACGCGCCGCCGTCCTGTCGCCGACGAACCCGTACTGGTTCCGCGGCGCGATCGGGAGCGGGATCGGCAGCCCGCACACCCCGGGACGCAACGTCTGGCCGATCGCGCTCGCCGTGCAGGGGCTCACCGCCACCGACCCCGACGAGCGCGCCGGACTCCTGCGGCAGCTCTGTACGACCCACGCGGGCACGCAGCTCATGCACGAGTCGTTCGACGTCGACGACCCCAACGAGTACACGCGCCCCTGGTTCTCCTGGGCCAACGCGATGTTCTGCGAGTTCGTGCTCGACCTCGCGGGACTCCGGACCGCAGCCACGCCGGTACCGGAGCCGGAACGGAGTGCACGATGAGCGTCGTCACCACGCCGGAGGAGCAGGCCGTCGTCGCGAGCGAAGCGGACGACGCCCTCACCGCCGAGCAGCCGAAGCGACGGCGGACGGAACGGGGGAGCGGCGTCAGTGCGACCCGGAAGCAGCAGACCCGCGCCGCCTGGCTGTTCCTCGCGCTGCCGGGAGCGTTGTTCGTGCTCTTCACGGCGCTGCCCGTGGTCATCGCGGCCGTCGTCAGCCTCAGCGACTACGCCGTCATCGGCCCCCTCACCTGGACCGGCTTCGACAACTACGTCGACATCGCATCCGACCCGTTCTTCTGGACGGCACTGGGGAACACCGTCTTGTACACGGTGCTCTACGTGCCGCTCGGTCTGGTCATCGCGATCGCCACGGCCCTGCTGCTCAACCGCAGTGGCCGGGCGGTCCGCGTCTTCCGCACGCTGTTCTACATCCCGGTCGTCTCGTCGACCGTGGCGACCGCGACGGTCTGGTACTGGGTGCTCAACCCCCAGCACGGTCTCCTCAACGAGGCCCTGAGCTGGTTCGGCATCAACGGACCGGCGTGGCTGTACGACTCGCACTGGGCGATGTTCGCGATCGTCATGATGAGCGTCTGGGCGGGCTTCGGCGGGAACATGATGATCGTCCTCGGCGGTCTGCAGGGCGTCTCACCGGACCTCCGCCAAGCCGCCCGGCTCGACGGCGCGAACGCGTGGCAGGTCTTCCGGTACGTCGTCCTGCCGGGCATCCGCCGCACCACGTTCCTCGTCTCCACCCTGCTCATCATCAACGCCTTCCAGGTCTTCGACCAGGCGTACGTGCTGACCAAGGGCGGACCCGGGAACTCGACCGTGACCATCGTCTACTACATCTACGACCGCGGGTTCGGGTCGCTGCAGATGGGCTACGCGTCCGCGCTGTCGTTCATCCTGTTCGTGATCATCCTCGCGTTCTCCCTCGTCAACGCCCGCCTCACGAACCGGGACACCGAACGATGACCGCCACAGCCACCCTTCCCCCGTCCGGCACCGTCAACGAGCGGGACCGTCACCAGCAGCGACGCCGTGCTGCGGCCGTCAAGCGGACGAAGACGATCGCCTGGTGGGTCGGGGTCTGCCTGGTCAGCGTCGTCACGGTCGCACCGCTCATCTGGACGCTCGCGACCTCGCTCAAGCCGGCCGGCGAGATCCTCGCGCACTCGCTGTCGCTGATCCCACAGCGCCCCACCATCGACAACTACGTGCAGGCGGTGACGACCGTCCCGTACGGCCGCTACTTCGTCAACTCCCTCGTCCTCGGCGTCGGGGGAGCCGTCGCGAACCTGTTCTTCGGCTCCCTCGCCGGGTACGCCCTCGCGAAGCTGCGGTTCGCCGGACGCCAGGCGGTGTTCTTCACGTTCCTGTCCTCGCTCATGGTGCCCAGCATCGTCACGATGATCCCGACGTTCCTCATCCTCCGGCACTTCCCCCTGCTCGGTGGGAACGACCTCAGCGGCAACGGTGGCCTCGGGCTCATCAACACCTACTGGGCGGTCATCGTCCCCGGCGCCGCCGGTGCGTTCGCGGTGTTCTTCATGAAGCAGTTCTTCGAGTCGCTGCCCGACGAGCTCGGGGAAGCAGCGCGCATCGACGGTGCGGGTGAGTTCCGCATCTTCGCGCTCATCTACTTCCCGCTGACGAAGGCCGGGCTCGCCGTCCTCGGCCTGCTCAGCTTCCAGGCCGGCTGGAACAACTTCCTCTGGCCGCTGATCGTCCTCAACGACCCGAAGATGATGACCGTCCAGGTCGGACTCGCGGGGTTCGTGAACAACTACACGACGAACTACGGCCCGCTCATGGCCGGGACGATCATCACGATGCTCCCGGTGCTGGTCGTGTTCATCTTCGCGCAGCGCTGGATCATCGAGGGCATCGCGCACGCCGGCAACAAGTAAGTCCTCCCGCCAACCCCGGGGACGCCGGATCCGTCCGGTACCCCACGCACCAGAAAGCACACGACAATGACGTCACGTCGTCTCCTCAGCGCGGCCGCAGCGCTCGCCGCAGCCGCACTCGTCCTCACGGGCTGTTCCTCCGGGTCGTCCGGCGCCACCGGCGCCGACGGCCGACAGGAGGTCACCATGTGGGGCTCCTGGTCGGGCGACCAGGTCGACCAGATCGACACCATGACCAGCGCCTTCAACAAGGCGCAGAGCAAGTACACGGTCAAGTACGTCCCGCAGGAACTCGTCGAGCAGAAACTCCTCACCGCGATCGCGGGCGGCAAGGTCCCCGACCTCGTGCTCTGGGACCGCTACCAGACCTCGCTCTACGCGCCGAAGGGAGCGCTGCAGGCCATCGACGACCGGGTCGCCGACGACAGCGTGGACACGGACGAGTTCTACCCGCAGGCGCTGTCGGAGATGCGCCACGACGGCAAGCTCTACGGCCTGCCGCTGCTGGTCGACAACCGGTCGCTCGTCTACAACGAAGACCTGTTCGCGGAGGCCGGACTGGAGCCGCCCACGACCTGGGACGAACTCAAGAGCGACGCGCAGAAGCTGACCGAGAGGAAGGGCGGCAAGCTGCAGCAGTCCGGCTTCATGCTCAACGACCCGGGCCTGTTCTCGATGTGGCTCCAGCAGGCCGGCGGGCAGCTCCTGACGAAGGACGGCACGAAGACGGCCTTCGACAGCCCCCAGGGGATCGAGGTGCTCGACTTCTGGAAGAGCCTGATGGACGACGGTGTGTACACGAACGGCTTCGGCGACAGCAACGACGTGTTCGCGGCTGGCCAGGCAGCGATGAAGTACGACGGACCGTGGGACGTCCCGAACCTCGACGAGGCCGACGGACTCAAGTGGGGGGTCACCGAGCCGGTCGCCGGGCCGAGCGGGGAGAAGGGCGCCGTGATGGGCGGGTTCGGCCTCGTCATCCCGACCGGGGCGCAGCAGGCCGACGGCGCCTGGGCGTTCGAGAAGTGGTGGGCGACCAAGGCCGAGAACGGCGTCGACTTCGCGAAGGTCTCCGGGTGGATCCCGGCGAACCGTTCCTCTGCGAACGACCCCTTCTTCACCGACGACCCGCGGTACGCCGGTTTCGTGAAGACGCTCGACTACGCCTCCGTCCGGCCGGACGTCCCCGGCTACAGCGACGTCGAGGGCAAGGCCCTCACCCCGGCGCTCGAGAAGTTCATGTCCGGCCAGCTGACCGCGGAGCAGGCGCTCGCGCAGGCAGCGAAGCAGGGCGACCGCATCCTCCAGGAGAACCGCAAGTGACCGACACCCTGACCGGCCTCTGGGGCGACCGCGCCGACCGCATCCAGGACAGCATCGAGCGGCTCTACGGAGCGCCGTGGCCGCAGTTCCTGCACAACGCCTGGCCCGTCGAGGACGCCGACGACAGCACGTTCAACTACTGGTGGCTGGCGCACCTCATCGACGTGCGGCTCGACGCGTACGAGCGCACCGGCGACCCGGCGCGGCTCGAGCAGGCGCGCTCCGTGCACCGGAACATCGTGGAGCGCAACGGCGGGTCGCTGTTCAACGACTACTTCGACGACATGCTCTGGTTCGCGCTCGCGACCCTGCGACTCCACGACGCGACAGGGGAACGGCAGTACCTCGACGACGCAGTCGCCCTGTTCGACCACGTGGTCGAACACGGCTGGAACGACGCCGGAGGCACGAGCCTGGCCTGGCGCAAGCAGCAGCTCGCGTACAAGAACACGCCGGCCAACGGTCCGCTCGTCATCCTCGGCGCGCGACTGCACCGGACCACCGGGGACGACCGGTTCGTCCGGTACGCCGACACGGCGTTCGACTGGCTGACGGAGCACCTGGTCGACGTCTCCGACGGGTTCGTCGAGGACGGCGTCAACCGCGAGGGTGACGGGCGGGTGGACACACAGTGGCGGTTCACGTACAACCAGGGCCTCTACCTCGGCGCCGCCGTCGAGCTGGCGGACCGCCGTCCGGACGACGACCTGCTCGCCGTCGCGGTCCGGACCGCCCGGACGGCCGTGACGGAGCTCTCCGACGGGGTCGTCTTCCGTCAGGAGGGCGACGGTGGTGACGAAGGGTTGTTCAAGGGCGTCTACTACCGGTACCTCGGGCTCCTCCTGGAGCGGCTGCCGGACGGGGACGCCGACCGCGTCGCCCTGACGGCGTTCGTCCGTGCCAGCACCGACGCGCTCTGGGGGGCGTTCCCGGAGGAGCTCGACCGGCCGGCCGCGAACGACTGGACCGAGCTCCCCGTCGGGACGGTGCCGTACTCGACGCAGCTCAGTGCCGCGATGGCGACCGAGTTGCGCGCCCGGCTCGACCCGTAGGCGGCGGCGCGGTCGAGGCGCCCGCCACCAGCTGCGCAGGCACGAGGATCTTCCGGGAACCACTCTCGCCTCGTGCCTGTCGCAGCACCTGCGCCACCGCCTGTCGGCCCACTCCGGGCTGGTCCTGGGCCATGTGCGTGAACCGGAACAAGTGACGGTCGAACGTCGCGTCCGGGTGGTCGAAGCACACGATCGACACGTCGTCCGGCACGTGCTTGCCCAGCTGCTCGAGTGCGTCACGGAGGAGCAGGGCGATGTTGTACTCCCCGGCCACGAACGCCGTCGCCTCGGGATGCGCCTCGATGAAGGCCACCAGTCTCGCGACGTCGTCCTCCGGGCGGTCGGTGGCGCCGGGCAGCGTCGACTCGACGTCGTGGAAGGCCAGCCGGTCGTCGAGGGCCTTGTCGTTGCGAGCGTGTGCCCCGACCCAGCCCCGCCTCCGGTCGTCGTTCGACGTCACGCGGCTGTCCGACGTGACGAGCGCGACCCGACGGTGGCCGAGACCGAACAAGTGCTCGGTCGCCGCAGCGCCGGCACCGATGTTGTCAGTGGAGATGTCGGAGACCGGGATGCCCTCGTACCGACGGTCGAGGATCACCACCGGGAACCCGGCCGGCAGCAGTTCGAGCACCCCCGGTGGGATGAACTCGGAGCTGCTCGGCAGCACCACCAGCCCCTGGACCCGCGTCGCGAGTGCACGGATGGCGGCGTCCTCCGCGTCGTGGTCTCCGTGGGTCCGCTTGACGACGACGTCCGTCTCGGTCCCGGCCTCGTCCAGCATGCCCTCGAGCACCCGGGTCCCGAAGGTGTCGTCGAAGTTGGTGATCACCACTCCGATGTCGACCTGGTCCGTGGGACGGATCCGAGCGGCAGGGTCGGCGCTGACCACGGTCGTGCCGACCCGCGGCCGCCGCGCGACGTACCCCTCCTGCCGGAGCATGTCGAGCGCTCGACGGAGTGTGATCGCACTGACGGCGTAGTGCGCGAGCAGCTCGGCCTCGGACGGTAGGCGCTGTCCGACCGCGAACTCGCCGGAGCGGATGCGCGACCGGAGGTCCTCGAACGTCGACTGGTACAGCATTCCGCTCCCTTGTCGTCCCAATCCTTATATTCTAAGCACCGAGCGGTCGGGGCGGTACTGGGACGCGTGGTCCCCGTCCTCCCCGTTCCGTCGACGTGACGACGTGCAGTGTTGCCCCGTGTGACGACCGCATGGGAATACCGAACGCCACTCTGCGATTCTCGTCCCCGATGAGCATCACCGACCCCGACACGACGCACGACGCCCCCGCCTCCTGGGACGCCTGGCGCGCAGCCCGCCGCGAGCGGGTCACCGGCGCGCAGGGCGACCTGGCGCTGATCCGCACCGAGTGGCTCCCGATCGGCCAGGAGCCCGACCTCGAGGCGGCGCTCGCCGACCAGCCGGCGACGGTCACCGCGACCCGTGTGCGTCGGATCGACCTGGACACCGGCGAGCCGCAGCACGGCTACCGCCTGTGGGACGCCGAGTCCCCGGCGATCCGGTCCTACATCGACACCCCGGTGTTCCCGTACGACCCGTCGTGGCGGATCACCGCGCACTTCACGCCCGCCGAGCCCGGCCGGACGATCCCGTACGAGCACCTCCGCGACGCCGCCGGTGCCACGCGCGACCTCGTCGTCCCCGGGGACATCACGGCGACGATTGGCGACCGCGAGTACACGCTCAGCGCCTTCGACGACGACGGGACCCTGCTGCTCGTGTTCGGCGACCCGACGAACCGCAGCACCGACGAGTCCGAGCGCACGTACGGCACCGGCCGCTTCCTGTTCGTCGAGCGACCGGAGGGGTCCTCGACCGGCGCGGAGTCGGACGTCGTCCTCGACTTCAACCAGGCGTTCGTACCGCCGTGCGGGTTCAGCGACCAGTACAACTGCCCGCTCCCGCCCTTCCAGAACCGTCTGCACGTGCCCGTCCACGCGGGCGAGCGCCACGTCGCGCACCGCGCCTGACGCGTCCCGCGGCCCTCGGTCGCACAGCCACACCCTGCCTCCACACACCCCCCGAAGCACCAGGAGCCCCGTGAAGACCCGAATCGTCGCGCTCGCCGCGTCCGGCATCGCCCTCAGCCTCGCCCTCGCCGGCTGCTCGTCCTCCGGGGGCGGCGGATCGTCGTCGGGCGGGAACGCCACCGTGGCGATCGGCTCGCTGTACGAGCCGACCAACCTGTCGAACGTCGACGGCGGCGGCCAGGGCGTCAACGAGGCGTTCCAGGACAACGTCTACGAGGGGCTGTTCCGCCTCGGGGACGACGGCAAGGTGACGCCGCTGCTCGCGAAGTCGTACGACACGTCCTCCGACGGGCTCACCTACACGTTCACGCTCCGGACGGGCGTCCAGTTCCACAGCGGCGCGGAGCTCACCAGCGCCGACGTGAAGAGCTCCATCGAGCGCGTCACCGCCGAGGACTCACAGTCCTCCCGCAAGTCGAGCCTGGCCGTCGTGGAGTCGATCGAGACCCCCGACGACGAGACCGTCGTGGTGCACCTGTCGCAGCGGTCGATCTCGTTCGTCTACAACCTGTCCTACGTCTGGATCGTCCCCGCGGGGGAGACGAAGCTCAAGACCGAGGAGGACGGCACCGGGCCGTACACGCTCGACACCTGGAAGCGCGGCTCGTCGATGACGCTCGAGCCCTTCGCCGACTACTGGGGTGAGAAGCCCGCGAACGGCGGGGTCGAGTTCGACTACTTCACCAGCGCCTCCACGCTGTCGAACGCGCTCGCCAGCGGTCAGGTCGACGTCATCACGAGCATCCAGTCACCCGACGCCCTGTCCCGGTTCACCGCGGACGAGTCGAAGTACACGGTCAGCGAGGGCGACTCCACGACCAAGGAACTCCTGGCGTTCAACGACGCGGAGGGCCCCTTCACCGACGTGAAGCTCCGCCAGGCGATCTCGGCGGCCATCGACCGGAAGGCCCTGCTGAAGGCGATCTGGGGCGACTACGGCACCGTCAACGGCTCGATGGTCCCGCCGACCGACCCCTGGTACGAGGACCTGACGAGCGTCAACGCGTACGACCCCGCCAAGGCGAAGGACCTGCTCGCCGAGGCCGGCCACGCCGACGGGTTCTCCTTCACGCTCGACACCCCGTCGTACGACCCGCACCCGGCCGTCGCGCAGTACCTGCAGAGCGCGCTGAAGAAGGTCGGCGTGACCGTCGACATCAACACGATCAGCGCCGACGAGTGGTACACGAAGGTGTACCAGCAGCACGACTTCGAGGCGACGCTGCAGGAGCACGTCAACGACCGCGACGTCGTCTTCTACGGCAACCCGGACTTCTACTTCGGGTACGACGACGCGCAGGTCCAGAAGGACATCACGGACGCCGAGCAGGCTCCGTCCGAGGACCAGCAGACGGACCTGCTCCGGAAGGCGAACGAGCAGATCGTGCGGGACGCGGCGAGTGCGTGGCTGTACCTGTACCCGCAGATCGTCGTGTCGGACAAGGACGTCACGGGATACTGGAAGAACGGGCTGAACTCGCAGTTCCCCGTCTCCGACATCACCGTCTCCTAGCACCGACCGTTCAGCACCGACCAGGCAGGATCCGCACCCCCGAATGACCGCGTACGTCCTCCGCCGCCTCGGCATCCTCGTGCTCTCGCTCGCGGTCGCCCTGGTGGTGGTGTTCGCGCTCCTGCGGATCCTGCCCGGCGACCCGGCCAACGCGCTCCTCGCCGCGAACGCGACGCCCGACCAGATCGCGGCCGCCCGGCGGGAGGTCGGCTCCGACCTCCCGCTGGCGCAGCAGTTCGTGCAGTGGATCGGCCAGATGCTGCACTTCGACCTCGGCACGTCGTTCACGAGCGGCCTGCCGGTGCTGCCCGACCTCGCGCAGCGCTTGGTCGTCACCGTGCCGCTCACCCTCATCGCGTTCGGCATCGCCGTCGTCGTGGCATGCGTCGTCGGGTTCGTCGCAGCTGCGCGAGCCGACCGCTGGTACGGCGTGCTGCTCTCCGGCGTCACGCAGCTCGGCATCGCCGTCCCGGTGTTCTGGATCGGCATCCTGCTCGTGCAGGTGGTGTCGCTGCAGTGGGGTCTGCTCCCGTCTAGCGGCTTCCCGCGGGATGACTGGACGTACCCGGGCGACGCGCTGGAGTCGCTCGCGCTGCCGATCATCACCGTCGCGGTCGTGATGACGGCTTCGATCGCGCGCTACGTGCGGAGCGCGGTGCTCGACGTCCTCGGCGCTGACCACATCCGCACCGCCCGGGCGCTCGGGGCGTCGACGGCGTCGGCGTTCCTCCGGCACGGCGTCCGGTCGGCGGTCGTCCCGGTGATCGCGGTGCTCGGCATCGAGCTCGCGTCGACCTTCCTCGGCGCGGTCGTCGTCGAGAGCGTCTTCGCCCTGCCCGGACTCGGCAGCATGCTCATCACCGGCATCGAGCAGCACGACTACCCGAGCATCCAGGGCGTCCTGCTCGTCTCCACCGTCGCGGTGCTCGTCATCGGCTTCGTCGCCGACGTGGTGCAGCGCATCGTCGACCCGCGTCTGCGCACGAGCGTCTCGGGGAACCGATGAGCGCGCGCCGGTCGGTGTCCCTGACCACGGGCATCGTGCTCGTCGGCGTGGTCGTCGTCGCCGCGGTCGTCTCGCTCGTCTGGCTGCCCTACTCGCTCTACGACACCTCCGGCGGCCGACTCACGCCGCCGGGTGCCGCGCACTGGCTCGGCACCGACACGCTCGGCCGCGACCTCGCGACGCAGCTGCTCATCGGCGCCCGCATCGCACTCGCGACCGGCATCGGCGCCGTCCTCGTCGGTGGGGTGCTCGGCACCGCCATCGGGCTGGCCGCGGCCTTCGCCCGGCCCTGGCTCGACGACACGCTCTCCGCCGTGCTCGACATCGTGATCGCCTTCCCGACGCTGCTCGTCGCGATGCTGCTCGTCGCCGCACGCGGTGCGTCGCTCGGGACCGCGATCGTCGCCATCGGCCTCGTCATGGCCGCCGTCGTCGCCCGGCTCGTCCGGATCCTGGCCCGACGGGTGCTCCGCCAGGACTACGTCACCGCGGCGCGGACCTCCGGCACGACCTGGCCGCGGATCATCACCCAGCACGTGCTCCCGAACATCTGGCCGACCCTCGCGGTCAACCTCGCGCTGCAGTTCGGGCTCGCGGTCCTCGCCGAGGCGAGCCTGTCGTACCTGGGCCTCGGTGCGCCGCCGCCGAACGCGTCCTGGGGGCGGATGCTCCAGGACGCCCAGCAGACCGCGTTCGAGGCACCCGCCGGCGTCCTCGCGCCGGGCCTCGCGCTCGTCGTCCTCGTCATCGGTGCGAACCTGCTGGCGGACGGGCTCCGTGACGTCGCGGACCCGACCCGTCGCGGACGGCGCGCGGCGCGCGGTGCCGCCCCGGGCCTCCCGGCCGGTGCGCCGGTCGCCGGTGACGGCGTCGGCACCGCCATCGGACCGGTCGCGTCCGCCACCGACGACCCGGACGGGAGGCCCGCATGACGTCCGCCATCGAGGTCACCGACCTCCGCATCACCACCGCCGACGGCACCCCGCTCGTCGACGGCGTCTCGTTCTCCGTGGACGTCGGCGACCGCCTCGGCATCGTCGGCGAGTCCGGCAGCGGCAAGTCGCTCACCGCGCTCGCGGTCATGGGGTTGCTGCCGACGGGGCTGACCGCCACCGGATCGGTCCGCGTCGGCGACGTCGAGGTGATCGGCGCACGCGAGCGCAGCCTGCGCGACGTCCGCGGTTCGGTCGTCGCACCCGTCTTCCAGGAGCCGATGACCGCCCTCGACCCGCTCATGCGCGCCGGCGACCAGATCGCCGAGCCGCTCCGGCGGCACCGCGGACTCCGCGGGGAGGCCCTGCGCGCCGCGGTGCGCGAGGCGATCGCTGACGTCGCCCTCGCCGATCCGGAGCGCGTCGCCGGGTCGTTCCCGTGGGAGCTGTCCGGCGGTCAGCGGCAGCGCGTCGCCATCGCGATGGCACTCGCGTGCCGGCCGCGGGTCCTCATCGCGGACGAGCCGACCACGGCGCTCGACGTCACGGTGCAGGCGCAGGTGCTCGACCTCCTCGACCGCGCCGTGACCGAGCGGGGGATGGGGCTGCTGTTCATCAGCCACGACCTGCCGGTGGTCGCACGGACCGTGGACCGGGTGCTCGTGCTCGAACACGGTCGTGCCGTCGAACAGGGTCCCGTCCGGGACGTCATCGCCGCACCCACCCACCCGTACACGCAGCGGCTCGTCGGCAGTGCCCGGACGCTGCAGGACGCGCTCGACGACGGCCGACGCGGAGGTCCGCGATGACCGCGCTGCTCGAGCTGTCGGACGTGACGTTCCGGTACCCCGGCCGTGGCACGCGCCGCACGGGGGGCACGGGCCTGGCGCTCGACGGCGTCTCGTTCGCCGTGCAGCCCGGCGAGCACCTCGGCATCGTGGGGGAGTCCGGGGCGGGCAAGACCACCGTGCTCCGGATGCTCCTCGGGCTCGCCGCGCCGGACAGCGGCTCCGTGTCGTTCGACGGGGCGCCCCTCGACCTCGGCGACCGGGCCGCGCTCCGCCGGTTCCGGACCGCCGTGCAGCCCGTGTTCCAGGACCCGTACTCGTCCCTCGACCCCCGCCAACGCATCGACCGCATCGTGGGGGAGCCGCTGCGCTCCCTCGGGGTGGCGTCCGGGTCGGAGGCGTCCGACCGTGTCGCCGCCGCGCTGCGGGACGTCGGGCTCGGCGCCGACGCCGGTCGTCGGTACCCACACGAGTTCTCGGGCGGACAGCGACAGCGCATCGCGATCGCCCGCGCCGTGGTGTCCGGTCCCCGGGTGCTGGTGGCCGACGAGCCGGTGAGCGCGCTCGACCTGACGACCCGGGTCGCCGTCCTCGAGTTGTTCGAGCGGCTCGCCGAGGAGCACGGCATGACGATCGTGCTCGTCTCGCACGACCTCGCGGTGGTCGCACGCCTCTGCGCGGCGACCGTGGTCCTCCGCGGCGGTCGGGTCGAGGAGCAGGGCGACACCGGTGCGGTCCTGGCGTCGCCGCGGTCGGACTACACGCGGGCGCTGCTCGACGCGGTGCCGCGGCTGCCGCGCTGAGGTCCTGGGTACCGCGGACGGCCGGTCAGTCGGCCGGGGTCTCCGCGACCGTCACGGTGCCCATGACGCGATCGAGGTACCCGTCGAAGGGTGCCGACTGGTCGGAACCGAGCCAGGACGCTCGTGCAGCCTGCAAGCAGGCGAACGCCGCCCCGACGATCGCGGCTGGACGCGGGTCGGACGGAGGCAGTCCGAGACGTCCGGCCACCCGCCCGATCAGCAGGACCTGCACGCGCTGGAGCTTCTCGAGGTACCGCGCCGTCAGCTGTGGCGTGCTCTGCACGATCCGGTCCATCGCTTCGTTCCGAGCGCGCTGCTGGTCGTCGCGGACGTAGTCGAGCGTGATGTCGAACACCCGACGCATCGACTCCCACACCGGCTCGTCAGCCGGTCGCGCGTCCAGTGCATCGGCCATGCGGTCGCCGAAGAGGTCGTACTTCCCGATCACGAGATCGTCCTTCGACGGGAAGTACCGGAAGAACGTCCGCTTCGACATGCCTGCGGCCGCGGCGATCTGTTCGACGGTCGTCGCCTCGTACCCGTGCTCGAGGAACAGGTCCTGCGCGACCGATGTCAACTCCGTCTGTGCGAGGCGCCTGGTGCGCTCGCGGATCGGTACCGGTTCGCCGTGGCTCATCCTCCCAGCATACGCCCTGGGTGCGAACTTGACACCAAGTGTCACGAACGGCGTACAGTTTCCCTCGCGTCACGAAGGCGTACATCAGGAGGAACATCATGAGCAAGGTCTGGTTCATCACCGGTTCGTCGAAGGGCTTCGGGCGGGAGTTCGCCCTCGCCGCTCTGCAGCGAGGCGACGAGGTCGCAGCAACCGCACGCAACACCGACACCCTGCAGGACCTCGTCGACCAGTACGGCGACGCGATCCTGCCCATCCAGCTGGACGTCACGAACCGCGACCAGGCGTTCGCCGCCGTCAGGAAGGCACACGAGACGTTCGGTCAGCTCGACGTCGTCATCAACAACGCCGGCTACGGCCTGTTCGGCACCGTCGAGGAGATCACCGAGCAGCAGCTCCGCGACCAGCTCGAGACGAACCTGTTCGGCGTCTTCCACGTCACCCAGGCCGTCCTGCCGATCCTCCGCGAGCAGGGGTCCGGTCACGTCATCCAGATCTCGACCATCGGTGGTGTCGCCGCGTTCCCATCCCTGGGTGGCTACCACGCATCGAAGTGGGCCCTCGAAGGCATGACCGAGTCCTTGTCCCAGGAAGTCGCCGGGTTCGGCATCAAGGTCACCCTCGTCGAGCCCGGAGGGTTCGCCACGGACTGGGCCGGCGCCTCGGCCGTGTTCGCTGACGCACAGCCGCAGTACGCTCCGCTGCACGACGGCATGTCGAAGCAGATGGCGAGCGCGAAGAGCCCCGAGCCGGTGGGGTTCGGGTCCGCAATCCTCAAGGTCGTCGACGCCGAGAAGGCGCCGCTGCGGGTGTTCTTCGGCGAGCAGCCCACCCAGATCGCGCCGCACATCTACCAGCAGCGCCTCGCCGAGTGGGCCGAGTGGGCACCCGTCTCCCGCGAAGCCGAAGGCAAGTAACGCGACCAGGAGGGGCGGGTCGACATCCGGCATGCCCCTCCCGTCGTCGCCCGGGAGCCACGATCAGGCAGCTACTGGCAGTTTCTGCCACAACGGAGTAGCGTCGCTCACGTGGACGACGACGACCGGCTCAGCGCACTCGACGCGTCGAGACTCCGTGCTTCCGAGCGATGCGCGGAGCTGTTCATCGCACGGGGCACGACCGGTCTGCCGATCGCGGAGATCACCGCCGCGGTCGACCTGTCCCCGAGGACGTTCCACCGCTACTTCGCGACGAAGGCCGAATCGGTCAGTCCGCTGTTCGACTGGACGACGCGACGCTTCGACGTCACCATCCACGCAGCGCCGGAAGACCAGCCGGTACGCGAGACACTGCTCGCTGCCTTCCGGGCGGCGCTCGGCGGCCGCATCGCTGCCCGGACGACGGCACTCTTCCCGCTGGTGTTCGCCGACGCGGAGATGTGGTCGGTCTTCCTCCGCAAGGTGCACGACGGCGAGCGATCGCTCGCCCCCGTGCTCGCCCCCCGTCTCGGGCTCGAGCCGCGCACGCCTGTCGCCCGAGCCGCTGCCGCCGCGGTCGCGAGCGCCACCCGGATCGCCCTGGAGGCCATGGTCACCTCTGGAGCGGATCCGGAAGAGATGTACGCACAGACCATCGACGCATTCGCGTCGGGGCCCATCCGCCGACGATGACGGATGACGCCTCCGGTGCTCGGCCCGTCCGGAGGCGCGCAGAACCCGTGGGCCGGGACAACGAGGAACACCATGACAGGACTGCTCGAAGGCAAGGTCGCCATCGTCACCGGCGGCACCAGCGGCATCGGTCTCGCGACGGCGGAGCGTTTCATCGCGGAGGGGGCGAAGGTCGCCATCGCGGACATCCAGGACGACCTCGGCGCATCGATCACCGACCGCCTCGGCGCGGAAGCGATGTACGTGCACACCGACGTCACGGACGAAGCCGCGATCGAGGCGCTCGTCGCGACCACGGTCGATCGGTTCGGCAAGCTCGACGTGATCCACAACAACGCCGGTGCGCAGGGCGACCCGTCCGCGATCCTCGAGATCGGCTCCGTCGGTTTCGACAAGACCATCGCCCTCCTGACCCGTTCGGTGCTGCTGGGACACAAGTACGCCGCTCGGCAGTTCCAGGCGCAGGGCACCGGTGGGTCGATCATCTCCACTGCCTCCGCCGCCGGGCTGCAGGGTGGTTGGTCCGCGGCCGGCTACACGATCGCCAAGCACGCGATCGTCGGGATCGTCCGACAGGCCGTGGCCGAGCTCGCACCGCTCGGGATCCGGTCGAACGCGATCGCGCCGGGGATCATCATGACCCCGATCATGGCGCGCACCTTCGGCGTGCCGGCTGCCGAGGCGGTGCCGTTCGCTGACTTCCTGGCGGATCGGCTCGGATCGACGCAGCCGCTCCAGCGCACCGGTACCGCTGACGACATCGCGAAGGTCGCCACGTTCCTCGCGAGCGACTTGTCCGACTACGTGACAGGAACCGTGATCCCCGTCGACGGCGGCGCGACCGCAGTCACGCAGGGTTCGTTCGCCACCGATGTCGTGGCCGCCGCCGCGGAGTACAACCAGCGCTGAGTGTGCGGGGCGCGCTCGTTCGAGCGCGCCCCGCACCCCGATTCGCGGACGAGCCCCCTCCGGACCCGGCTCCCGGCGCCGCGATCCGACGTGTCGGATGATGGGTCGGTGAACCGGACCGATCGTCTCTACGGCCTCGTGGAGGAACTGCGAGCTGTGTCGCCGCGTCCGCGGAGCGCGCGTCGTCTCGCAGAACGCTTCGAGGTGTCCGTGCGGACGATCGAGCGGGACCTCGCTGCGTTGCAGCAGTCGGGCCTGCCGATCTGGGCGGAGCCCGGCCGGACCGGTGGGTACGTCATCGACGCGTCAGCAACGCTCGGCCCGGCGGGGTTCACGCTGGACGAAGCCCTCGCGGTGCTGATCGGGCTCGGCTCGCTCCGCCACAGCCCGTTCCGGCAGGCCGCACAGACCGCCGCCCGGAAGATGCTCGCGGTCATGCCGGACCGGGACGCCGCACGTGCCAGCGCCTTCGCATCCCGGGTGCACTTCCTGGAGAGCGAGGACGACGCGGTCGTGCCGATCGAGTTCGCCGAGGCGCTCCGTGCGGACCGTGTGGTGCAGCTGCGGTACCAGGACGCCGGCGGTGCGGAGTCCGTGCGTGACGTCGAACCGTTGGGGTCGATCGGGAAGGACGGGCAGTGGTACCTGATCGCCTGGTGCCGGCTGCGCGACGGCGTGCGGGCGTTCCGTGGAGACCGCATGCTCTCGGTCCGGGTCACCGACGAGCGGCCCCCGATGCGGGCGCTCCGCGCTGAGGACCTCGCGATCCAGTACGGACGACTCCGCTCGGTCGTCGACGACTGATCGGCAGCCGACGTCTTCCGCGGAACACCGACAGGACGGTGTCGCGACGACCCGTGATGCTGATGCTCCAACCTCATCAGCGCCTTTGAAGGAGCCCCATGTCGTTCGCATCCATCCGCATCGTCACCGACGACCTCGACGGTCTCGTCGCGTTCTACGAGCGGGTCACCGGCCAGCAGGCCGAGCGCCCCGCCCCGGTCTTCGCGCAGTTCAGCGGCCCCGGCGCGAGCCTCGCGATCGCGAGCACCGTGACCGTCGCCGTGCTCGGTGGCGCTCTCACTCCTGCGACGAACCGATCGGTGTTCATTGAGTTCGAAGTCGCTGACGTCGACGGCGCTTTCGCCGGGCTCGGGCTCACGAGCGAGGACGTCGTCCTCGAACCGACCACGATGCCCTGGGGCAACCGCTCCGCACTGGTCCGTGATCCCGACGGCAACGTCGTCAACCTGTTCAGCAGGCCGACCACCGACTAGGCTGCCCGCCGCGCTGGCGACCGACGGCAGCTGACGGCGTCGCCCCGGCGCCCAGCCGCCACCTGCGGTCGGGAGGCGCGGAGCAGGCCCGCACCGCGCCTCCAGACCCGGCGGACCGGTTCAGCTCACGACGCCGGTTCGAACCCGAACGCGGACGGACTGCGCCCGATGGCGCGGAGCACCCCGCGGAAGTGCCAGGTCCCCGCCCCGACTTCGATGTCGTACCGGCCAGGAGCGTCGATCCGAGCCGCGATCGACTGGTCGTTGTCCTGCGTGACACCCTTCCAGAGGACGAGCTTGCCGCAGTCCTCCGTGGTGATGACGACCCGTGGATCCGGACTGCCGATGCCGCGGTTGGAGTGCCCGCGCGTGATGCCCTCGGCGGCGGTGACGTCGCAGTGGATCGTGATGCGGTGGTCGAGATCGTACGACCGGAGTGCGGCCGGGGCGATCAGGCCGGCCACGATGATGACGACGACCACTCCGAACGCGACGACGAAGCGCACCACGGCGCGCCGCGGAGCCCGGCCCGTCGCCGTCGTCCTGCCGCCGGTGTGGTCGTCACGATGGCGCGTCATGGTCATGCCTTCCTCTGGTCGTGGGGTCCATCCTGCCGGTCGGGTTCGGCGCCGCTGACCGCGCAGGGGACGGGCAGTGCCGCGAGCGGTCTGGTGGTCGCCAGATGCACCCGCGGCGTCACCGCCAGCGGATGTGGTACGCGAAGCGGACCCGACGGCCGTGCGGGGTGCGCTGCTCGACGACCCGGCGTTCCGCGTCGTACGTGTTGTCGGCTTCGACCACACCGGCGGCGTTCGTGACCGTGACGACCAGGTCGCCCTCGGCGGCGAGCCACCGGTTCTCGCCCACGCCGCGGTCCCACCCCCGTGTCGCGGCGCGGGAAGCGGATCTGGCGGCCGTCCGCCTCGACGAGGGACGCGCCCTCGTCGTCGAGCAGCAGCCGGGTCTCGAAGACGGAGGCCCAGCCGGGGCCGAACAGGCCGACTCGAACCGACCACGATGCCCTGGGGCAACCGCTCCGCACTGGTTCGTGATCCCGACGGCAACGTCGTCAACCTGTTCAGCAGGCCGACCACCGACTAGGCTGCCCGCCGCGCTGGCGACCGACGGCAGCTGACGGCGTCGACCCGGCGCCCAGCCGCCACCTGCGGTCGGGGAGCGCGGGGCAGGGCACCAGTTCAGGGCCGGTAGCGCGCCTCCCGACCGTCACACCGCCGACCGCGCTCACCGACCCGGTCGGGTCAGGGGGCCGGAGCGAACCCGAAGGCCGAGGGGTCCCGCCGGATCGCGTGCAGGATGCCCCGGATGTTCCAGGAGGCGGTCCCGACCTCGATCCGGTAGTCACCGGGTGGTGCCAGCCGAGCTGCGATCTCCTCGTTGTTGGCCCGGGTCACACCGTCTCGCAGGAGCAGGCGCCCACAGTCGCGGGTCGAGATGACGACCTGGGCGATCGGCCCGCCGATCCCGCGAGAGGACGTCGACTGCATCTCGCCTTCCGCTGACGTCACCTGGCAGGTGATCGTCGTCTTGTGGTCGGCGTCGTAGGACTGGACGACAGCCGGGCCGACGAAGACCACGCCGACGATCACCAGGATCGCAGCGATCCCGGCACCGAAGCGGAACCAGGCCCGACGTTGACCGGGACGGACCGACCGCGTTCCGCCGCGGTCACCTGTCGTGCTCGTGCTCGCGCTCCGCCTGCCCACGTCTGCCCTTCGTCGAGTGCCGTGCGTCATCCTGCCCGATAAGCGAGCGCGGCTCCCCACGGGGAGCGGTCACGACGCCAGGAAGTCCGAGACGTTCCGCTCGCCGTCGAGCGTCGTCGGACGCAAGCGGTCCTCGGCAGCGGGGGCTGAGCGCCCGGTCGATCCGGTGCGGTCACTCCAGGAGCGACTGCACCGCGTTCCACAGGTCGTGCTGCTGTCCCCCGGAGAACCAGGCACCAGTCCGCTTGTAGCGGTAGGCCCGGTCGCCCGCCCCGGCCCACCCAGACCCGTGCACGTGACCCACGGGACTCCCGTCCGCTCGAGTCACGTCCCACTCCGACGGTGAGCCGCTCGGAGACCCTTCGCGCGTCACGACGTAGTGGTGTCCGGCGTCCGTCTCGACCTCGAACCGCTGATGGTGATCGAGGCCGGCGTCGCGATCCTGTTCCCGGCCGTCGATCGTCACCCTCGCGATGTTCGCCTGCACGTCCACCATCCTGCACGGCATCGGCAGGAGGAACCGTTCGATCGACTGTCCAGCCGCCGACGTCCTCCCGCCTGCCCAGGCTCAGCGCACCCGCACCGTCACGGTCTCGATGCCCGCGTTGCCGTGCCCGTCCATCGCGTACACCGCGAGCTTCCAGTTGCCGGCAGTCGTCGGTGCGGTGATGCGCAGCGTCCCGTCGCCCGTGGTCGTCACCGGCGTCGGCCGGAGCGCCCCGTTGCCGTCGATCCACCGGCTCGTCACCGACACCCGGTAGGTCACGGTGTCGCCGTCCGGGTCGACCGCCGGAGCGGTCACGGTCACCGTCGACCCGGGTGCGACACCCGTCGAGGGCGAGGCGGCGATCCGCTGGATGACGGGCGGCCGGTTGCCGGTCACCGGCCCGCCGTACGCCTGCTGCACCGCGTAGTACGACAGGCGCTTGAGGCCGCCGGTGCGGAGGTTCAGCCACACGCCCTGCTCGTCGTCCTCCACGCCGTAGTGGAACATCGTCGCGCCGAGGGCGACCCCGGGAGCGGCGGTCACGGCCTTCCACGCGTCGGTGTACGAGCGCGCTGCTGCGGTGTCGCTCGGCTGCTGCGGGACACCGTTCGCGTCCGCGGGGACCTCCCACGACCCGGCCGGCCCGGTCTCGGTGACCAGGTACGGCTTCGTGTAGCCGCCGTCCCGCCACTTCTGCTGCACCCAGCCGATGCCGCCGTAGGTGTTCACCGCGTAGAGGTCGAGGCTCGGGGTGTACTGCCGGTAGAAGTCCCAGGCCTCGGTCGTCGCGTCGGTCGACGTCACGGGGTGCGCCGGGTCCGCGGCATGGATCGCCTTCGCGACCTGTTCGACGTACTTTGCGTAGGCGACGCGCTGCGCCTCGTCCTGGCCGAGCATGACCTCGTTGCCGACGTCCCACATGAGGAGTCCGCGGTGGTCGCGGTAGCTCGTGACGGTCTTCGTGATGCTCGCGAGCGTGTTCGACTTGTACGCGGAGTCGTTCACGTAGTCGACGTCCTGGTTCAACCAGAGGCCGGCGACGACGCGGATGCCGTGTGCCTGGGCGGCGTCGAACAGCTGACGGGAGGACGCGTCGGTGCCCCACGTCCGGACCGTGTTCACGCCCATGCCGGCGATGTCCGCCATGTACGACGACGCCTCGGCGGCCGGGGGACCGTAGGTCACGCCCTTGACGAGCCAGGGCTTGCCGTCCACGGTCAGCTGCCACTTCCCCTGCGAGCCGGTGACCCGCACCCCCGCGGCTGGGGACGGTGCCGGCGTGGTGGGCGTGGTCGGCGTCACCGGGGTCCCCGTCACCTGGAACTCCCACAGCGAGTAGCCGTGGACGGTGCCGCGCTGCACGCCGAGCATCCGGACGTACCGGCCCGTCCCGGACACCGCCTTCCGGACGACCCCGCCCTTGCCGGCGGTCACGTTCGAGACGGTGGTCCAGGTCTTCGCGTCGGCCGACACCTGCAGCTTGTAGGCCTTCGCGTACGCGACCTCCCACCGCAGGGTGATGCTCGAGATCGCCGCCGTGCGGCCCAGGTCGACGCGCAACCACTGCGCGTCGGTCCGCGCACTCGCCCACCGTGTCGCGGTGTTCCCGTCCACCGCCTTCGCGGCCGACCGCGAACTCGAGTCGGTCGACGACGCGACGGCCGGCCGCCCGGTCGACAGGACGGACGGTGCGGCGCTGGCGGCCGGTGTCCGCAGCGCCACGAGCAGGGCGGCGAGCAGGACGACCGCGAGCACCGCCGCGGCCAGTCGGACGGTCGTGGTGACGGTGCTGCTGACGGCGCGCATCGAGATCCTCCGGTCGTGTCCGGGCAACGCTACGGAGCGTCGACGTCACCGGTCAACGGCTCGGAGTCGCCCCAGTCCGAGGGGCCGGAAGGGGACGTCCGCGAGCGGCACCGTCCGCGCCGACGCCTCAGCTCCGGATGACCTCGAGCCTCCCCGGCCCGATCGGCACCACCCCGGCGCGGTAGTCGATCCGGCCGCCGGTCGCCGTGGCGGCATCGACCCGCACCGCGGCCGCGCCGAACCGCCAGCCCCGGTTGATGCAGTACACGCCGAACTCGACGACGCCCTCGTCCGGCAGCACCCAGGTGCCGGAGCCCCACTGCGCGGGGTGCCCGACGCCGTCGACGGTGACGGTCGGTCGCGCGCCCCAGGCGAACCAGGGCTTGCGCAGTCGGAGTTCGACCCGGCGGCGGGTGGTGCCCGAGGGCGACGGAGCCGGTGTCACCACCCGAGCGTCCCGGGTTCGCCCTTGAACGGCCCGACGATGTCCGCGGTGATCCAGCCGCCGTAGAAGTCGCCCGCCTGCGCCTGCACGCGTTCGCCGGCGACCTCGCACGAGTCCATCCGCGAGGGGTAGACGGCGACGTGGTCACGCAGCTCGCCGTACCCCTGCCACGGGGACCGGTACGTCCAGGCACCCCGCGGCACGACCTCGTCGCCGCCGTGCACGTCGAAGTACGTCGCACTGCCCTTGAACTCGCACATGCTCGAGCCACTCGTCGGCACGAGCGCGCCGGGGGCGAAGTCCGCGATCGGCAGGTAGTAGACCGGCGGGTGGCTCGTCTCGAGGACGCGGAGGGCCGCCGTGGTGTCGGCGATGACCTGCCCGCCCAGGCGCACGACGACACGGGCGCCGGTGCGCTCGACGCGCGGTGGCCGCGGGTAGTCCCAGACCGACTCCTGACCGGGTCCGGGCTGCACGGGAACGGGGTGGCCGGGGCTGCGTCGCGTCATGCTCCCGTTGTACCCGCCGGTGGTCGCCGGACTGGAGGCGCGTCACCAGCTGGCACCGGGCCTCCCGTCCGGGACGCGGGGGCGACGGCGACGCACCCCTGGCCACAGGACCGTGGCAGGGCTACGCTCGCGGGCACACCACCTCCTCAACGACGAGAGGCTGTCCCGTGCGCCGAACCATCGCGATCACCCTCGCGGCCGTGACCATCGTCGGGGCCCAGGCCCTGGCCGGGCCCGCGACCGCCGCTCCACCCGCCGCTCCCGCAACACCCGCCACCGCCCGCCACCACGCCCCGGCGGCGACGCACCAGAATCCGATGGCCCTGCGCCTCCCGGACGGCGAGACGGCCGCGAGCTGCGCCGACCCGACCGCCCTGCACGGGGTCGGGCGCGACCGGAACTGGTACCTGTACTGCACGACCGACGCGATCTCGGAGACCGAGACCACCCCGGACGGCGCACTCGTGCAGCACAATGTCCCGACGTACCGGTCGACGGACCTGACGAACTGGACGTACGTCGGTGACGCCTTCGACACGAAGCCGGCCTGGGTCGGCGAGGCGAACGGCATCTGGGCCCCGGACGTCGTGTACCGCGCCGGATCGCGGGGGAAGCCGGGGACCTGGTTCCTGTACTACACGGCGTCGGACACCCCCTCGGCGACCGGTCCGACCGGCGGCGGCTCCGCGATAGGGGTCGCGACGAGCAGCAGCCCGACCGGACCGTGGACGGACTCCGGCGGACCCGTCGTCGCACCGCAGAACGCGCCGAACGGTGACGGCTTCCGGTGGTCGTTCGACCCCGAGGTCATCACCGACTCCGGCCGGACGTACCTGTACTTCGGCAGCTACTTCGGTGGCGTGCACGTGCGGCAGCTCACGGCCGACGGCCTGCGTTCGCGTCCGGAGACCGAACGCCAGATCGCGATCGACAACCGGTACGAGGGGTCGTACCTGATGCGGCACGGCGGCTGGTGGTACTACATGGGCTCCGCGACGAACTGCTGCAACGGATCGCTCACCGGGTACGGCGTCTTCGTCGCCCGCTCGAAGAGCCCGCTCGGGCCGTTCCGCGACCGCGACGGCGTCGCGATCACGGACACCCGGGTGGGAGGCTCGCCCCTCCTCGCGCAGAACGGCAACCGCTGGGTGGGCACCGGCCACAACACAGTCGTCACCGACTTCGCCGGTCAGGACTGGATGATCTACCACGCGGTCGACCGGACCGACCCGTACTACGCCGGGCAGACCGGGTACACGAAGCGCCCGGCGCTCATCGACCCGATCGACTGGGTCGGCGGCTGGCCCGTGGTGCGCGGGGGAGCGGGACCCTCCGACTCCGTGGAGCCCGCCCCGGCGGCACAGCCCGGGCAGCGCTCCGCGTACCGGCCGCGCCTCGCCCCGGTCGACGTCCCGGCGCGGACGATCCGGTCGCTGTCCACCGAGTTCGACGGCACCGCGCTGCCGCCGACGCTCACGTGGACCCGGCAGCCGGACAGTGCCACGTACGGGGTCTCCGGCGGTGCCTTCCGGTGGCAGACCCAGGACGCCGACCTGCATCCGCCGCAGACGCCGCTCGCCTCGGTGCTGACCGAAGCGGCACCCGCCGGGGACTACGTCGTGGAGACCCGGGTGCGGATGGACACCCCGGCGACCGGTGACTCCTTCAACTACCGGCAGGGCGGACTCGTCGTGTACGGGGACGACGGGAACTACGTCCGACTGGTGTCCAACTCGATCTTCAACACCCGGCAGACCGAGTTCGGCAAGCAGGTCAGCGGTCAGCCGGACGGTGCGCCGAGCTACGGCAACATGGTCGTCGGGCCGGTCGGGGACGCCACCACGCTCCGGATCGTGCACCGCGTCGTCGACGGGGAGCACCGCTACACGGCGTACACGAGCATCGACGGCCGCCACTTCGTCCGGGGTGGCACCTGGACGGCCGACCTCGGGTCGACGCCGCGCATCGGGCTCATCTCGCTCGGTGGTGCCGGGTCGACGAGCACGTTCGAGCACCTGCGGGTGAGCACCGTCCGGTCGACGCGGTAGGGCGCACGAGGAGGAGCGGTCAGGGGTCGGCGGGTCGTCGGCCGGACGGGCTCGGTGGCGGCTGACACCGCGAGCACCACCAGAGCCGTCGGGCCGGCGAGCCGACGACCTCCACGTCGTTCCGTGCGGTCACCGTCGTGCCGCAGCGCAGACACCGCCGCCCGGCTCGGCCGACCACCCAGTGCCGTTCGCCCCGTCGGAGCAGACCCGTGGTGACTTGGTACGCCTCCGGCACGGTCGCCGAGCGGTGCAGCATCCGCCGGGCCGTCGCGACCAGGGCATCGGCGTCGACGTCCCCGACGGGCCGGTCGGGGTGCAGGCCGCGGACGAAGCCGAGTTCGTTCACCCAGAGGTTGCCGAGTCCGGCCACCCGTCGCTGGTCGAGCAGGACGCTCCGGACGGTGGCGTCCGGCTCGGCGGTCAGGCGCCGGACGGCCTCGGCCGCGTCGAAGTCCTCGTGCAGCAGGTCCGGCCCGAGGTGCCCGACCACTGCGTGCTCGTCCACGGTGTCGACCAGGTCCACCACGGGGAGGTCGATGCCCCAGACGACCCGGCCGTCCTCGAGCCCGAGACGCACGCGAGCCCGCCGCGCCACGGTCGGAGGCAGCCGGCGACCCGGGGACGTGACGGTCCACGAGCCCTGCATGCGCATGTGGGTGTGCAGGGTCGTCCCGTCGTCGAACCGGGTGAGCAGGTGCTTGCCGTGCGTCGCGTGCGCGAGGACCCGACGCCCGGCGAGACGTCGACCCGCGGCCCCGCCGCCGCGCAGCTCACCGCTGACGACGCGCGCCCCGTCGACCTGCCGCAGGCGGGCGGCGAGCCGGTGGACGGAGTCACCCTCGGGCATGCGCCGACGCTACGACCGCCCACCGACACGCCCGCTGCCGGGGCCCGGACGGGAGGCACGGGGAGACCTGGCAACGGGCCTCCCGTCCGACGGGTGGTGGGCCGGACCGCTCAGGCGGCGGCGACCAGCCCCTGCGCGCGGTCGCCGGCAGCGTCCCCGCGGAGCATGCGGTCGGCCGTCCGGAGGGACAGCGCCATGATCGTGAGCGCCGGGTTCGCGATCACCGCGCTCGGGAAGACCGAGTTGTCCGCGATCCAGAGGTTCGGGACGTCCCACGACCGACCGGCCGCGTCGACCACCGACGCGCCGGGGTCGGTGCCCATCCGGGCGGTGCCGATCGTGTGCGCGGTGCGCTCGAGCACGCGGACGTCCTGCCCGCCCGCGGCCTCGATGATCGCGGTCATGGTGCGGACGGCGTGGCGCCGGATGGCCTCCTCGTTCGAGCCGGGCGTGAACGTGATCGTCGCCTTCCGGATCCCGTGCTCGTCGACCTCGTCGCCGAGGACGAGTCGGTTGTCGTCGTACGGCAGGCACTCGGCGTTGATGCCGACACCGGCCATGTGCGGGTAGTCCCGCATCGCTCGCACCAGGGCCGCGCCGCGGAGCCCGCCCCCGCGCACGAGCGACGTGGCGAACGTCAGCGGCTGCACGCCGAGGCTCTGGATCAGGTACCCACCGGCGAAGTCGGCGTCGGCCGGGCGGACGAAGTCCTCGGTGATGATCGAGGACGGGTAGCCGCGGTAGGACCGCATCGACTCGTCGAACCGGGCCCAGACCTGCGTGGCACCGTGCGCGGTGAAGTTCCGGCCGACCTGACCGCTGCTGTTCGCGATCCCGGTGTGCAGGAGCAGGCGGGGCGTCTCGACCCCGCCGGCCGCCAGGACGAGGGCACGGGTGCGCTGACGGTGTTCGCGACCGTGCTGCCGGTAGACGACGGCCTCGACCTCGCCCCGGGCGTCGAGCTCGATGCCGTGCACGAGCGCCTCGGCGCGGATCTCCGCACCGAAGGCGACGGCGGCCGGCAGGTACGTCGTGTCCATCGAGACCTTCGCGCCGTTCCGGCAGCCCTGGTGGCAGGAGCCGCACGAGACGCAGGCGTGGCGGAGGCCGTGGTGCTCCTGGTGCCGGTCCTCGGTGGTGAGCGCGACGGGGGGGTCCGTCGCGGTGATCCCGACGGCTGCGGTGCCGCGCATCATCATGTCCGACGAGGCGTTCCGGCCCGGCGGGCGCATCGCGTACCGACGTGCGGGGTCCCACGGGTAGTGCTCGGGGCCGGCGACTCCCACGTCGTGCTCGACCTGCTCGATGTAGCGGACGAGCTCGGCGTGGTCGACCGGCCAGTCCACGCCCTCGCCGGTGTCCGACCGCAGGTGCAGGTCGTGCGCGCTCGGCCGCGGTGTGAAGGCACCCCAGTGCAGCGTCGACCCGCCGACACCGGTGCCGCTGTTGTTCGGACCGAAGGCGGTCGGGGCACCGCCGCCGCTGATCCGCTCCTCCATCCAGTCGACGTCCGCCGGTGCCTCGACCTCGTCGGGCAGGTGGTCGCCGGGCTCGGTGTTCCGGCCGGCCTCGAGCGCGACGGCCCGCAGGCCGGCACGGGCCAGGCTCGCGAGGAGCGGTGCGCCGCCCGCACCGGTGCCGACGACGACCACGTCGACGACCTCGTCCTCGCCGTACCGGCGCTGGTGGTCGAGTCTCATCGTGTCGCTCCCGGTTCCCATGCTTCGCGTTGTCCGGCTCCCAGCAGCTGGAAGCCCTGCTTGCGCACGCCGTCCCCACCGTTGGCGAAGCCGTCGTAGTCGATCGCGGCCATCGTCGCGGGATGGGCGAGCCACTGCTTGACGAGGTCGACCCCGGCGTCCTCGGACCAGGCCCGCAACTGCCCGGCGTCGAGGACCCCAACGGCGGGCGAGTACGTGCCCTCGTCCACGGCGTCGAGGACCTCGGCGAGGTGCTCGTCGGACACCGCGGCCACCGGGGCGAGGACGTCGAGTGCCGCCCGGTACGCGTCCGGATCGGCGGGCATGCCCTCGGTCCGCCAGCCGTCACCTGCACCGGCGGCGAGCTGGGCGTCGACGCGCAGCGCGAGGTCGATCGCCCGGTCCGCGGCCTGCGGCACGACCACCCGGGCGACGGCGCGCAGGGTGTCGAGCTGCTGCGGGGTCAGTGCACGTGGTTCCGCCGCCGGGTCGTCGGGGAGCGCGCGCTCCGCGAGCACCCCGCGGGTCCGGGCGCTCACCCGCGGCGATGCGACGACACGGGCGGAGTCGGTCGGGACGGTCGGCCCGTGGTCGACGCGGCGGGTCCAGAACGACCGGATCCGGTCGGCGACCGCGTCCGGCTGTTCCCAGGGCAGGAGGTGCGCGGCGTCCGGCACGACGTCGAACTCGCCCCGGGTCCAGTGCGGGAGGGTCAGTCGACGTTGGGCGTCGGGGCCGAGGTCACCGTCGTCCGCGCCGGCGAGCACGAGGGCCGGCACCGGACTCGGCGCGATCGTGTCGGACCAGTCCTCGCGACTGCCGCGCAGCAGCCACGCCCTCCAGGCTGCCGGATCGGCCCGCTGCACGTCGTGCACGGCCATCGCGGACTCGTGCGGGGGCAGCTGGCCCGCGGTGTTCGCGTCCACGAACGCGGCGGCCTCGTCCGGCCCGATCTCGTGGTCGGCGGCCCAGTCGAGCATGGTCTGCCGACGTCCCTCGTCCATCGGCTCGGGGGAGAGGGGCGACGCCGCCAGGAGCACGACCGCCCGCAGTCCGAACAGGCCGTTCGCGCCGCTCATCGTGCGGCCGGCGACGACCGCGGCGACCTTGCCGCCCATCGAGTGCCCGATCAGCGCCCACGCGGTGGCGCCGCTGGTCCCGATCGCACGCTCGACGAGCACGGCCATCTCCTCGACGGTGGTGCCGCTCGCGGCCGGACTCGTGCCGAAGCCGGGCAGGTCGATGCCGACGAGGTCGAGGGTGCCGTGCAGGCGGGTCCGCAACGCGGCGAACTCCTCGGAGCTCGACCCGAGGGCGTGGAGGCAGAACGCGGTCGCCGTCATGGGTCGTTCCTACCGTCGGGGGAGCCGGTGTCCACAGCGCCGTGTACCCCGAGCGGGCACGACCCTCGGTCTCGATCGGTGCCGCTCCGCGCATCGGCTGAGCCGCAATCGGAAGCATGCGACCGTCGGGGTACAGGTCGATGCGTGTGGACCGGCCGATCCTGGGACCGACCTGGAAGTCGCGCGGCTTCCGTGACGAACGTCCTCTCCAGCCCGTCTCATCCGTGAACAGCACCCGCTGGGGACGTCCGGCGGGCCATCGGAAGGAGACACCATGACCGACACCACCACGACCACCGTCGCGACCACGTCGACGGGCAGCTCGGCGCTCACATCCACGTCCACCGGGAAGACCATCGTCGACGACACCGTCGTCGCGAAGGTCGTCGGCATCGCAGCCCGCGACGTCCCCGGCGTGCACTCGCTCGGCAACGGAGCCGCCCGCGCCATCGGTGCCATCCGCGGTGCGATCGGGCAGCGTGACCTCAGCCAGGGCGTCAAGGTCGAGGTCGGCGAGAAGCAGGTCGCCGCCGACATCACCATCGTCGCCGAGTACCCGGTGCCCCTGCAGCAGGTCGCCGAGGACGTGCGTTCCGCGGTCTCCCGTGCGCTCGAGGAGATCGTCGGCATGGAGGTCGCCGAGGTCAACGTCACGATCCAGGACGTCTTCATCCCGGGTGACGACGACGAGGACGAGGACAAGAAGGAGCCGCGCGTCGCATGAGCGCCACACTGACCGGCGCCCTGATCGGCGCCCTCCTGGCAGTCGCAGCACTGCAGTTCGGCTTCTGGGGCTTCGTCCTCGTCGCCGTGTTCGCCGCCCTGGGTGCGCTCGTCGCGGCACTCGCAACCGGACGCGTCGACCGAGCCGCGCTGACCGACGTGCTGACCGGACGCCGGAGCTCCCGGTGACGGACGGCCCGGGCACGGTGCCGGGCCGCGTCGAGATCACCACCCGTGCCCTCACCTCGTGCGCGCGCGCCGTCGCCGCCGAGCGGCTCGGGGCACCCACGAAGCGGGTGCGGGTGGACCTCGGCGACGCCTCCGGGGCACTGGCCATGGACATCACCGGCCCGATCGCCGCTGGCACGGACCTCGTCGAGCGCACCACGTCCGCCGCCGCTGAGATCCGGAGCCGCGTGAGCGCCCTCACCGGTCGTCGGGTCGGCGCGGCCCGCATCGAGTTGACCGGGATCGTGCGCGAGCGCGACGTCCGGGTCCGGTAGGAGAGGACGCCATGAGCAACAATCCCGTCGAACGTCGGCTCCGTCGCCGGAGCGTGTACCGGTCCCGGTCGACCGCCGTGTCCGTGGCGCTGGTGGTGCTCGTGCTGGTCGCGGCGTGGATCGGCACCGAGTCGGTGCTCCGTGCGATCGGAGCGCCGCCGCTCCTGGCCGACCCGCAGACGGCGGTCGACGCCGCACTCGCACCGGACGCGGCCTTCGTGACGAAGATCGAGGTCATCGCCGCGGTGCTCCTCGTCGCGGGGATCGTCCTCGTGGTCCTGGCACTCAAGCCCGGCCGCCAGCACCGATCGGTCGTGGCGCACGACCGCGGCGCCGTCGTCATCGACTCGTCGATCGTCGCCTCGACCGCCCGGAACGCCGCCGGTCGTGCCGCGGGTGTCCCCGACGGGCACACCACCGCGAGTGCCCGCGGCCTCCGCACCGAGGTGTCCGTGGTACCGATGTCCGGCATCCCGGTGGACTCCACAGCCGTCGAGCACGCCGTCGCTGAACGGCTCGGACAGCTCGACGAGCGGTTCGGCCGCCACGTCACCGTCCGCGTCAGCGAGAAGGGCTCCCTGTCATGACATCGAGCAACCGCACCATCAACCGGGTGATCCTGTTCGTGCTCGGCCTCGTCTCGGTCGTCGTCGGACTCGCGATGGGTGCCGGAGTCCTGCCCGCCGTCCGGGACGCACTGTGGCCGTACGTGACCATCCCCGACCGCGTCGAGGTCCCCGCGGCCTCGCTGTGGGTCGTGGCGGCGGCCTGCCTCGTCGTGGTCGTGCTCGCGCTCGTCTGGGTCCTCACCCGCGGGCGGGGCGGCACCGCGATCGCCGTCCGCGAGTCGGTCGGAGACGACGAGGTCACGGTGAACGTCGCCCTCGTCCGTGACGTCATCGACCACGAGCTGGCCGGCGTGCGCGACGTCGTCTCCTCGAAGGTCGACGTCTACACGGTGCGGAAGCACCGCGCTGCACGGCTCCGCGTCGCGGTCCGCCGCGGCGGGGACGCCGTGACGGTCCTCGACGCAGTGGACGCCGCGATCACCACCCTCGACCGGACCCTCGGTCGTCAGGTGCCGGTCCTGGTGCACCTCACCGGAGGCACGCACGTGCCCGTCTCGAAGGTCTCGCGCGTCGTGTGACGGACCGTACGGGCCTCCCGGGGTCCTGCGGATGCTCCAGATAACGCATCACCTACTGTGTAGTGTGCCTAACTACTGAACGGGGAGCATGGTGGAGCGGTACACGCACCACCACGGAAGGACCGGTCTGATGCACTCGACACCCTCGAGTCCCACCTTCGTCGACGGGGACACCCCGACCGAGGCCATCGACATGACGGCTCTGTTCGCGGAGCAGTCGCGTGACGGCCTGCTCGACACCATCTGACCGGCACTCTCCGGTCCCGGGAGCGTCGATCTCGACCGCTCCGTCGCCCCCCGGGTGACACCCCTGCACCACAACGGCACCTCGCGGTGCCAGTCTCGAAAGGCACTCCCATGAGCTTCCTCGGCTTCATCCTCCTCGGCCTCATCGCCGGCGCCATCGCCAAGCTGATCCTCCCCGGTCGCCAGGGCGGCGGTTGGCTCGCCACGCTCGTGCTCGGAGTCATCGGCGCCCTCATCGGTGGCTGGCTCGGCGGCCTCATCTTCGACGTGGGCTACGACGGCTTCTTCAGCATCCAGTCCTGGATCATCGCGATCCTCGGCGCGCTGATCGTCCTCGTCATCTGGGGTGCGATCACCGGTCGCCGCCGCTCCCGCGCCTGAGCCTGCCGGAGCCCGGCACATCGCCGGCACCACGACGAGCCCCGCACCTCCTGGTGCGGGGCTCGTCTGTGTCACGTGCGCGATGTCGGAGGTCGTCGGCATCCTGGAGGTGCATGGACTCCGTCGAACAACCCCTTGTGCACATCGACCGCCGCGGTTCCGCCGTCGACGAGGCGGTCGCGTTCTACGAGCGCGTCTACTCGAGCCGGGACATCTCCATCGGGCGGGCTGCCGCCGAGGGGTTCTCGTGGCGCTACCGCCTCGTCGGGGACGACGCGGTGACCGTCGGGACGTCCTCGGTGGCGGCGCGTCGCTGTGGCACGATCGAGCCCGGGGACGACTACGTCCTGGCCTGGGCCTCCGCGCCGGGCATCCGGCTCGACACGGCCTCGTCGGACCCGGTCGACATGCAGCCCGGCGTCCCGGTCATGTACCCCGCCGGGCGCGCGTTCGCCTTCGACGCCGCGCCGGCCGCGCAGCACGTCATCCGGTTCGACCGCGCTTTCCTGGAGTCCGTCGCCGCCGCACGGCAGGGTGACCTGCCGGCCCCGCTGCAGTTCGCGCGGCAGGCGGACCCGGGGGCCCTCCAGCGCCTCAAGGCCGTGGTGTCCGGAGCCGCCGGTGCCCTGCTCGACCCGACGACGGCCCGCGACCGCCGGGCTGCGCTCGACACGGCGGTCGCCGAGGCGGTCGTGCTCGCGTTCGACGCCGTGCCGGTCCCGCCCTCCCGGCTCCTGGACGGCGGACCCGTGACGATGCGGACCGCCCAGGAGTGGATGGTCGCGAACGCCCGGCGACCGATCACCATCACCGACGTCAGCGAGGCGGCCGGGGTGGCGGTGCGGTCCCTGCAGGCCTCGTTCCGACGGCACACCGGTGCCTCGCCGATGCACTTCCTGCGACAGGTCCGCCTGCACCGGGTGCGCGCCGAGCTCGCCGCCGCCGACGCGAGCACCACCACCGTCGCGCAGGTCGCCCTCGGGTGGGGCGTCGGGCACCTCGGACGGTTCTCCGGCACCTACGCGGCCACGTTCGGCGAGTCGCCGTCGGCAACGCTCCGCCGTCGTCCCGGCGGCTGACCGACCGGTCCGGGAGTGGCCGTTCCGGGCAGGGCGAGGGTGCCCGTCCCCAGCACGCGCGGACCCGCAGGGCCACGGCGGTGCGCACAGCGGACACCGTGTCCGGACGGCGTACTCGCGGGAGCCCAGCGGTTGGTCCGGCCGGGCGGACGCGGGATGCTGGTCCGTGCGCCTCCGAACCCCTCGGGACCAGCGCACCAGCAGGAAGAGCGCACCGTGAACGAGCGCATCCGTCCCTCCCTCCACGACCTCCGCCGCCAGCCCGACGAGTGGCACCGCCGCGGTCTGAGCCACCCCGACGAGATCGACGCGATGGTCTCGCGCCGGACGTCCGGGTCGACGCCCGCCGAACCCACCTACGCCGACTTCTTCACCGGCGTCTGACCCGGGACGCCGCCGGGGCACCGCCCGCTCCCGGCGCCGCACCCCGCGCGCGTGCGTAGGCTCGGCGTCATGTCCGACTTCACCGCCGACCAGGCCGCCGTCGTCCGCATCGAACGCGCCGAGGAGGGCCGCTGGGACCTCACCATCGTGAGCGACAGCGGCGTCCCGATGGGGCACGGCGTGCACCTCTTCGACCACACGCAGGACGACGGGGTCGACGAACTCGCAGCCGCCGCGGACTTCGTCGGCGGCTACGGGTTCCGGTTCGACGGCGAGGCCGTGCAGCAGGACGGGCCGGACGCCTTCTGGGCGCCGCTCTTCCGGAGCTGACCGGTCGCGCCCGGACCGGCGCCGCCCGGCCCTGCCCTCCGCGGACGACGGTCACGGTCCGCGTTCCCCGGATGGGATGATGTCGCGGTGCCACCGATCGACGACGACGACGGGTTCCGCCGACAGCGGTTCACGGACGCCGGGGGAGCGGACTACACGGCGATCTTCCGGTCCGAGTACTCCGGTCGGGACCTCGTCGGGGCGACCGCGACGGTCACGGACGCGTTCGCGACCGAGGGCACGCGGTACGAGTACTCGCTGATCGGCGACGCCGACCTGACGCTCCGCACGATGAACGCGCACGGCGGCCGTCGTGGTGGCGTGATCGGTCCGCGGGACGACCACGTGCTGTTTCTGGCTCCAGCAGGGCCGCCTCGAGATGCACTTCGCGGACCGGTCCCGGGTGATCGAGCCGGGGACGCCCTACATCGCCTCTGCGTCCGAGGCGTACCGCTTCGCCTCGGAGGGCACGGTCTACAACGGCGTGCACATCTCGGACGCGTTCCTGCGCCGGACCGCGGCCGAGCTCGGCTACCGGATGCCCTCGGGGCCGGTGCTGTTCGACCAGCAGGACGAACGCATCGCGCGGTACGGGCCGCTCCGGCGTCTGCTCCGTGAGGTCAGCCCGACGCTCATGGACGACCGGGTGCGCGGCGCGATGCGGACGGCCCTGAACCGCCGGCTCGCCACGGTCGTGCTCGACACCTTCCCCGTGCGGGACCGTGGCGACGACGTCCCGACCGCGAGCCGGATCCGGGACGCCATCGCGTTCATCGAGGAGCACGCACGCGACCGCCCCTCCGTCCCGGCCATCGCGGCCGCAGCCGGACTCAGCGAGCGCGGCCTGCAGCAGGTGTTCGCCCGCACCCTCGGCGTCACGCCGAACGGGTTCCTGCGCGACCACCGCCTGGACGAGGTCCGGCGGGAGCTCCTCCGCGGTGAGTCGCCGAACAGCGTGCTCGAGGTGGCCCGGACCTGGCGGTTCACGAACCCGAGCCGGTTCGCCGTCGCCTACCGCGCGCGGTTCGGTGAGGACCCCTCGGCGACGCTGCGTGCGTCGACGTCGCAGCGTCCCGACGGCCGGTCGTCGTGGCGGATCCGGCGGGCGGTCGACTACATCGAGGCGCACCTGGACGGCGCGTGCTCCGTGGCCGACATCGCGGCGGCGGCCGGCCTCCGGCCGCGACGCCTGCAGCAGCTCTTCCGGGAGGAGCGGGGCACGACGCCCAGCGCCTTCCTCCGCGAGCTCCGCGACCGTCGCCGTCGCGGTGGCTGGCCGGAGCGACGCTCCTGACGGGCTGACGGGCTGACGGGCTGACGGGCTGACGGGCTGACGGGCCGGGAGGCGCGGGGCCGGGTGGGCCTCCCGTCCGGCGTCCCGACGACGCCGCGCGTCAGCGTTCGGTCGTGGCGGGCGCTGCGGTGGCGAGCGCGACCATCTCGGCGACGACGGCGCGGAGGCGGACGGCCAGGTCCGCCTGGGACTGCACGGTGAAGCGGTGGGCGGCCTCGGACAGCGCCGACATGACGAGGGCGACCGCCGTGCGGGCGGTGTCCTCATCGGTCCGGGTGGTGACCGCGGCGATGAGGGCCTGACGGGACTCGGCCATCCAGCGCATCACCATCGAGGTCATCTCGGGGCGACGGACGAGGAGCTCCTTCGCGCGGGCACGGTCGGCGGCGAGCGGGACGGTGTCCGCGACGAGGGTGCAGACGTCGTCGACGAGCCGGCCGTCCGCGGCTGCGAACCGGTCCCGCACGACGTCGGGGACCTCGACGGTGTCGAGCCCGATCGCGGCGTGCGCCTTCGACGAGAAGTAGTTGAAGAACGTCCGGGGGGAGACGTCGGCGTCCGCGCAGATCTGTTCGACGGTGACCCCGTCGAGCCCCTGCTCGGTGACGCGCGTCAGGGCGGCGTCGTGGATCGCCTGACGCGTCTGCTGCTTCTTGCGCTCGCGGAGCGTGCACGGCTCGGTGCCGTCGGGGTGTGCGGGTGCTGCCGTGGTGGTCACGGGAGGACCTCCGGGGTGGGAGAGACGAGGACGGGCCGCCCGCGCGCAGCCGAGGGGACGGCGAGCGGACGGGCGGCCCGGGTGGTCACCGACGCTGGGTCGGGGTGGAGCCGGTCATCGGACCGGTGAACGAGCCTGCCTCGGCAGCGGCGAGACCGGCGTCGGTCTCGAGCTGTGCCTGCGCGGACATGTCCGCCTGCTCCTGCAGGGCCGAGCGCTGCCGCAGCGGCGGCACCTTGAAGAACCAGGTGAGCACGAACGCGAGCAGGATCACACCGAGTCCGACCCAGTAGATCGCGACGGACGAGGCGTTGAAGCCGGCCATGAACGGGCGGGTCAGGCGGGCGTCGGCGCCGGTCAGGAACGAGGTGTCGTTGGTGGCCGATGCGCTCGAATCGTCGTGCGCGCCCTTCTCGATCTGCTTCGCGAGGTCGGGGACGACCTGGTCGACCCAGTAGGTGCGCTGTCCGGCGTCCTCCCAGTCGACCGCGAGCTTGCCGTCCACGACGCTGGCGTGCGCCTTGTCGGCTGCCGTCGCGAGCGCGGTGGCCTCGGCCTGCGGGGTGGCGTCGGAGACCTGCTGCGCGATGACGGTCTCGGCGGCCGCCGCGGGGAGCGTGCCGGCGGCGACCTGCGCCTGGACGGCGGTGGTGACCTGCTCGGTGACGGCCTGGTCGGCGGCCTGCTTCGCGGTGGTGGTGGCGCGCGCCAGGCCCGAGCCGATGCTGTCCTGGACCGGGTCGACGATCGGGTTCCAGATCTGGTCCATGACGCCCTGGTTCGCCTTCGCGCTGGCGACCCGCGGGTCGAGTGCGGCGTCGAGTGCGGACGTCAGGTCGGCCCTGTCGGCCGTGGCGTGCACGATGTTCGTCGGCATCACCGAGAACAGGATCGACAGGAGCACGGCGGTGCCGAGCGTGCCGCCGATCTGGCGGAAGAAGGTCGCCGAGCTGGTGGCGACGCCCATGTCACGGGCCTCGACCGAGCCCTGCGACGCGAGCGTCAGGGACTGCATGACCGAACCGAGTCCGAGCCCGATGAGGAACATGCCGATCATCAGGAACCAGAGCGGCTTGTCGATCGTCATGAAGGTCAGGACGACGTACCCGGCGGAGACGAGCGCGGTGCCGATCACCGGGAAGACCCGGTACCTGCCGACGCGGGCGACGATCTGACCGGAGACGATCGAGGCGATCATGAGGCCGCCGACGAGGGGGAGCGTGGCGAACCCGGACTCGGTCGGGGTGAGGCCGACGACGATCTGCAGGTAGAGCGGGATGGTCAGCATGGCGCCGAACATCGCGAACCCGACGAGGAAGCCGATGACGGTCGCCATCGAGAACGTGCCCGAGCGGAAGAGCTTCAGCGGGATGATCGCCGCGTCGCCCATCTTCGACTCGATGAGCAGCAGTGCGACGAGGCCGACCGCGCCGATGACGTAGCAGGCGATCGCGGCCGCCGACCCCCAGCCCCAGGTGCGGCCCTGTTCGGCGACGAGGAGCAGCGGGACGAGGGTGACGATGACCGCGGTCGCGCCCCACCAGTCCACGACCGGCTTGTCCTTCGTGTCGTTCACCTTCGGCAGGTGCAGGAAGACGATCACCATGACGAGCGCGGCGATGCCGATCGGCACGTTGATGAGGAGCACCCAGCGCCAGCCGGTGATGAAGAGGATCTCGGACGCGCCGGCGAGCAGACCGCCGATGAGCGGGCCGATGACCGAGGAGATGCCGAACACGGCGAGGAAGTAGCCCTGGTACTTCGCGCGCTCACGCGGGGCGAGGATGTCGCCCATGATCGCCAGCGGCAGGGACATGAGTGCACCGGCACCGATGCCCTGCACGGCGCGGAAGGCCGCGAGCATGAGCATCGAGGTGGACATCGACGAGAGCACGGCGCCGAGGATGAACACCACGATGCCGAAGATGTAGAGCGGACGACGGCCGAAGACGTCCGAGAGCTTGCCATAGATCGGCGTCGCGATCGTCGACGTGATCAGGTACGCCGTCGTGACCCAGGCCTGCTGGTCGAGCCCGTGCAGGTCGTCACCGATCGTGCGGATCGCGGTGCCGAAGACGGTCTGTCCGAGCGAGGACAGGAACATGCCCGCCATGAGGCCGTAGATGACGAGCAGGATCTGACGGTGGGTCATCAGGGGTTGCTGGCCGGGCGCGCCAGCGGTCGTGGCGTGCCTGTCCTGCACCGAGGTCGCTGCGGTGGCTGTTGACAATGGGGGTCCTTCTTCATCGATGTGCCCGGGCGGCGGACGCGTCGTCGGGCGGTGGCGAGGTCGGGCGGAGGCCGGGATCCGGACGGATCGCGAGGGCTGCTGCGCGCCGTGAAACCTTGCAGACGATGCAAAGTTACACCCGATAGTTCCATGACGCAACCATCTCCCCGGACCTTGCGGACCTCGCGGACCTTGCGGCCCTTGCGGACCTTGCGGACGGTGCGGACGTCTCCTCAGGAGAGGTCACGCAGAGCCCGGTCGACCGCGTCCTCCGGGCGACCGTCGTCCTGCTCGGCCCACCACCGGAGTGCCGCCGTCGCCGCCCCGATCACGACCGCTGCGGTGACCGCGGGCGCGAGCCCGTCTGCCCGGAACCCGTCGTGCTCGGCCACGAAGCGGACCAGGTGCTCCTCGGTGCCTCCGGGGAACCGGGGGGCCTCGCGGGCGAGGGTCGGGTTCGCCCGGATCACCCGGAGTCGGTGCCGGGTCGTCTCGACCACGGCGTCGGGGAACGTGGCGGCCGCACGGTAGGCGGCGCGGAGGCCGGCGCGCGCGGGTTCGTCAGCGGGGCGGGCATCCAGGGCCGCGGTGAGGCGCTCGGCGAACTCGTCGAGGCCACCCCAGACGAGCGACGCCTTCGTCGGGAAGAGCCGGAAGAGCGAGCGCCGGCTGACCCCGGCAGCGGCGGCGACCTCGTCCATCGAGACGAGGTCGTACCCGCGCTCGTCGAACAGGCGGAGCGCGACGAGCGACACCCGGTCCGGGTCGATCGTGCGGGGTCGCCCGGTCGGCCGATCTGCCATGGGCCGATCCTGCCACGCGGTCGTCCGGGCGCCGGACTCTGGTGACTTCCGGCACTGAGTGCTAGAACTGTGCCGACGGGTGACCGTCGCCGGTGGGACCCGCCCGTCGGCTGCTCGACGAGGAGACACCATGACCGACCCAGCACCAGCCACCGCGTCCGCTGCCCGTTTCGCCGGCCGGACGGTGATCGTCACCGGAGCGGGCTCCGGGATCGGCCGCGCGACCGCCCTCCGCATCGCCACCGAGGGCGGCCGGGTGATCGCCACCGACGTCGTCGCCGACCGGCTCGACGCGCTCCGCAGCGAGCTCGTCGACGGCGCCGGACTCGACGTCGAGACCGTCGTGGGTGACGTCGCAGCCACCGAGACGATCGCGGCGCTGCTCGCCGTCGCCGGCGACCGTGTCGACGGACTCGCGAACGTCGCCGGGATCATGGACGCGTTCCTGCCGCCGGACGAGGTCGACGACGCCACGTGGGAGCGGGTGTTCAGCGTCAACGTCACCGGGCCGATGCGGCTCACCCGTGCCGTGCTCCCGCTCATGATCGCCGCGGGCCGGGGGTCCGTCGTCAACGTGGCCTCCGAGGCAGCGCTCAAGGCCTCCGCCGCGGGAGCCGCGTACACGTCGTCGAAGCACGCCATCGCCGGGTACACCAAGAGCGTCGCCTTCTTCCACGGGCCGCAGGGCATCCGTGCGAACGCGGTCGCGCCGGGTGCGGTCGCGACGAACATCGAGGCCCCGATGCGGAGCGAGTACGCCGCCCGTCGGGTCGGCCCGATCATGCAGACCACGATCCCGCCGGTGGCGCAGCCGGAGCAACTCGCGGCGGCCATCACCTGGCTGCTCAGCGACGACTCCGCGAACGTCAACGGAGCGGTCCTGCCGAGTGACGGCGGTTGGTCGGTCGTCTGAACCGGCCGCACGACGGACGGGAGGCCCGGTGGCGGCGCCGCCACGGGCCTCCCGTCCGTCCCGTCCGCCCCGCGCCGTCTGGGGTGCGGTCCGAAAACGGGATACCGTTCCTCCTATGAGCACCGAGACGAACACCCCCACCGAAGCCGTCGACGAGGAGCCCGTGATCACCTTCGCCGACCTCGGGCTCAGCGATGCCGTCCTCAAGGCCGTCAAGGAGATCGGGTACGAGACCCCCTCCGCCATCCAGGCCGCCACCATCCCCACCCTGCTCGAGGGCCGCGACGTCGTCGGCCTCGCCCAGACCGGCACCGGCAAGACCGCCGCCTTCGCGCTCCCCGTGCTCTCCCGCATGGAGTCCGGCGCCAAGCTGCCGCAGGCACTCGTGCTGTCCCCGACCCGTGAGCTCGCGCTCCAGGTCTGCGAGGCGTTCGAGCAGTACGCGTCGCACATGAAGAACGTCCACGTCCTGCCCGTCTACGGCGGCCAGGCGTACGGCGTACAGCTGTCCGCCCTGCGTCGCGGGGTCGACGTCGTCGTGGGCACGCCGGGTCGCATCATGGACCACATCGCCAAGGGCACCCTCGACCTGTCCGAGCTGAAGTACCTCGTGCTCGACGAGGCCGACGAGATGCTCAAGATGGGCTTCGCCGAGGACGTCGAGACGATCCTCGCCGAGACGCCGGACACCAAGCAGGTCGCGCTGTTCTCCGCGACGATGCCCGCGCAGATCCGCCGCATCTCCAAGCAGTACCTCAACGACCCGGCCGAGATCACGGTCAAGGCGAAGACGACCACCTCGGCGAACACCACGCAGCGGTACCTCATCGTCTCGTACCCGCAGAAGGTCGACGCCCTCACGCGCATCCTCGAGGTCGAGGACTTCGAGGGCATGATTATCTTCGTCCGCACGAAGAGCGAGACCGAGACCCTGGCCGAGAAGCTCCGCGCCCGCGGGTACGCCGCCGCCGCCATCAGCGGGGACGTCGCCCAGGCCCAGCGTGAGCGCACGGTCAACCAGCTGAAGTCCGGCAAGCTCGACATCCTCGTCGCGACCGACGTCGCCGCACGCGGACTCGACGTCGACCGCATCACGCACGTGGTGAACTTCGACATCCCGGTGGACACCGAGTCCTACGTGCACCGCATCGGCCGCACCGGTCGCGCGGGTCGATCGGGTGCCGCGATCAGCTTCGTCACCCCGCGCGAGCGCCGGCTGCTCTCGGCGATCGAGAAGGCCACCCGGCAGCCGCTCACGCAGATGCAGTTGCCGAGCGTCGAGGACGTCAACTCGACCCGCCTCACCCGCTTCGACGACGCGATCACCGCGGCCCTCGAGCAGCAGTCCCGGATCACCGCGTTCCGCGACATCATCGGGCACTACGTCGAGCACCACGACGTCCCCGAGTCGGACGTCGCCGCGGCGCTGGCCGTCGTCGCGCAGGGCGACACCCCGCTCCTCCTCGACCCGGCCGACGACCGCGTCCGCCAGCAGGCCGAGCGCGACGAGCGCCGCAGCCGTGACGACCGTCCCGCCCGGGACGGCGACCGTGAGCGCGACGGCGGCGACCGTGAGCGCGACGGCGGCGACCGCCGACGTCGCTCGGTCCCGATGACGGCCTACCGCATCGAGGTCGGCCGCCGCCACCGTGTCGAGCCCCGGCAGATCGTCGGCGCGCTCGCCAACGAGGGCGGCCTCCGCCGCGACGACTTCGGTGCGATCCAGATCCGCCCGGACTTCTCCGTCGTCGAGCTGCCGTCGGACATGGGCTCGGACGTCCTCGACCGACTGCGCGACACCCGGATCAGCGGCAAGCTCATCGAGATCCAGCCGGACCGTCGCGGCCCGATCCGCCGTGACAGCGGTCCGCGCCGTGACGGCGGGCGCTACGGCGACCGGGACGACCGCGGTGGTCGCGACGACCGCGGGTACGGCGACGACCGCGAGGCGCGCAAGCCGCGTCACACGCGCGACTGACACGACCGGCCGCGCACGCGACCGACCACTGACGGGAGGCCCGGTACCACCGGTACCGGGCCTCCCGTCGTTCCTGTGCACACCCTGGTGTGCCTGCGGCGCGGTTCGGTACTGTGGACCCCGTCAGAGCCTCCGGGGGATCTTCTGCGCGGGGGTGCAGGTACGAAGAGAAGAGGGGTTCACCATGTCGCGTGTGCTTTCGACCGAGCAGGCGAAGACCGCCATCCGTCAGATCCAGTCCATCGTGAACGGTGGGTTCACGGACCAGATCTCGCAGCTCGATGCGCAGGGGCGCATCCTGTCCGACTCGAACGTGTGGGACGGGCCGTTGGCCGCGAACTTCCGTGGTTCGACGTGGCCGGAGACCAAGGCTGCGCTGGACAAGGCGAAGACGGAGCTCGAGCAGCTCCGCACGCAGCTCGACAAGATCTCGCAGGACATCTTCACCGCGGGTGGCGGCGCGTAACACCGACCGACAGCGCCCGGGTCGTCGACGAGTTCGACGGCCCGGGCGTCGTCGTGCCGGGCCAGCCGTCCCCAGATCGGGGCGTGGTGCTGACACTGGTCGCCCGCCTGCGGTAGACAGGACAGCACGCCGACGTCGCCAGGGGTGACGTCGAGCGCAGGGGAGCGACCGGCGGGACCCGGGACCGTCGCCGACCCCGATGGCACCCCCGTGCGCGGCAACCGCGTGCACGGGTCTTCGGGATCAGGAGGGGACACCGTGCACAGCACCCACGGTTCACCGGAGGCACGTCGATGACGGCGGTCGAGGTCGGGCGTCAGGACCGACGTCGGCTCGAGGTCGGCACCCCGCGCCGTCGGCTCCTCGCCGTGCGGACGGTCGCCGTGCTCGCGGCCGTCTCCGGCATCAACTACATCGCGTGGCGGTGGGTGGCCTCGGTGAACTGGCACTCGTGGTGGATCGCCGTGCCGCTCATCCTCGCCGAGACGTACAGCGTCATCGACTCGGTCCTCTTCGCGTTCGGCGCGTGGAAGCTCCGGGAGCGCGGTGAGCCGCCGACCCCGCCGAGCGACCCGGTCACCGTCGACGTCTTCATCACGACGTACAACGAGCCGATCGACCTCGTCATGCGCACCGCCCGCGCCGCGAAGGCGATCCGTCACCCGCACGAGACGTGGATCCTCGACGACGGCAACCGTCCGGAGATGCGGGCGGCGGCAGAGGCCGAGGGCCTCGGGGTCATCACGCGCGGCAAGGACTGGGTGGACCGGCCGCGCCACGCGAAGGCCGGCAACCTCAACAACGCGCTGCTCGCCACGCAAGGCGAGTTCCTGCTCATCCTCGACGCCGACCAGGTGCCGGACCCCGCCATCCTCGACCGGACGCTGGGGTACTTCAAGGACGAGCGGATGGCACTCGTGCAGACCCCGCAGTGGTTCGAGAACGTGCCGGACTCGGACCCGCTCGGCAGCCAGGCGCCCCTGTTCTACGGGCCGATCCAGCAGTCGAAGGACGGCTGGAACGCCGCGTTCTTCTGCGGGTCGAACGCGATCCTGCGCCGCGAGGCCCTCATGCAGCTCGGCATCACGCGGTACGTCCGCGAGGTCGAGACGAGCGTGCAGCGCACCGTCAAGACGGCGAAGAAGCTCCTCGCCCGCGCGCGCGAGAACGAGACCGACCCGCGCGTGCTCGCCGCCCTCGACGACGCCGAGGTCGTGGTCGAGCAGGCACGCGCCGACATCGGCACGGGCGAGCCGCTCGGCGACGTCACCTACCGGTTCCAGCGCGGCATCGACGCGATCGCCTTCCGGTTCGCCGCGGCGGACCTCGAGGCGGTCCGTGCCGAGCTGCAGGAGCTCGCCGCGATGTCGACCGACGCCAACACCTTCGCGGGGCTCGACGACGCCGCACTCGACGTCCTCGGGCAGCGCGACGCGTCGCCGGTCGCCGCGATCGAGGCGATCGCCGTGTTGACCCGCGCGCTCGACGTCAACCGCGACGACGAGGCGCAGCCGATCATGCCGCTGGCGACGATCTCGGTGACCGAGGACATGGCGACCGCCATGCGCCTGCACGGTCTCGGCTGGAAGTCGGCGTACCACGACGAGATCCTCGCGAAGGGCCTCGCGCCCGAGGACCTCCAGACCATGCTCGTGCAGCGCCTCCGCTGGGCACAGGGCACCATGCAGGTGTTCTTCCGCGAGAACCCGCTCGTGCAGAAGGGCCTGTCGTTCGGCCAGCGCCTGATGTACTTCTCCACGATGTGGAGCTACCTGTCGGGCTTCGCCGCGGTCGTCTACATCGCCGCACCGGTCCTCTGCCTGTCGTTCGGCGTCGTGCCGGTGCAGGCGTACAGCGTGGACTTCTTCGTCCGGCTGATCCCGTTCCTGGTGCTCAACCAGCTGCTGTTCTGGGTGGTGGCCGCAGGCAGACCGACGTGGCGCGGGCAGCAGTACTCGCTCGCGCTCTTCCCGGTCTGGATCGAGTCGGTGACGAGCGCGTTCGAGAACGTGTTCCGCGGCAAGCCCCTCGGGTTCCGCGTGACGCCGAAGGTGCGCGACGAGTCCGAGGCACGGCCCCGGTGGGACCTGGTCAGGCCGCAGCTCATCGCGATGGGGGCCCTGGTCGCCGCGCTCGTGATGATCGCGATCCGCTACCTGGCCGGGCAGGCCGAGGGCATCGCGCCGCTCGTCAACACCGCCTGGGTCGTGTTCGACCTGTTCATCTTCAGCATCGTCATCCGGGCCGTGCGCTACCGCGGACCCGAGGCCGAGATGCCCCTGGCCCACGAGTCGACCACCGTCGGAGGACCCCTGTGAACGTAGACGCCAGCATCGACGTCCCGGCGGTCCCGGCGTCGCTCGACACCGTGCAGGACACGTTCGGGTCGTGGTGGGAGGGCCTGGGGGTCGACGACGTCTCGCTGCGGTTCCGGTTCGAGACCGCGCTCGTCGAGATCGCCGCCAACGTGATCGAGCACACCCGCCGGTCCGACGTCGGTCAGGGCCGGCGGTTCCTGCTCGACCTCGGCACCGACGGCGACGACCTGGTCGCGGTCCTGTCCGACAACGGCATGCCGGTCGACATCGACCTCGGCGAGGTCACCATGGCGGACCCCGAGGACGAGGGGGGCCGGGGGCTCGCCCTGGCCATCGCCGCCCTCGACCGCCTCGAGCACACCCACCAGGGCGGCCGCAACGTCTGGACGCTGGTGTGCGCTCGCTGAGGCAGAACGCGGCGAAGGCGGTCGCGCTCCTGGTCACGATCGGCGTGCTCGTGCTCGGGGGAGCACTGCCCGCCGACGCCGTCACGTCCGGCGTCCGCGAACCCGCGAGCGGGAAGACCTGGTTCGGACCGGACCTCGACTGGGGTTCGGACTCACCGGACGGCTACGAGGGACGACTCGACGCGACGCCGTCCATGTACGGCGTCGAGGTCGCGTACCCGATCGACCGGTCGGCCGAGCGGGAGCTGCTGCGCGCGACCCGTGCCGCTGCGGCGCAGGGTGCCGTGCTCGTGGTGAGCCTCGAGCCGGACCGTGCGCTCCGGACGCTCACGAAGGCCGACGCCCACCGGGCGAACACGCTCCTCCAGGAGATCCACCGGCAGTACGACACGCAGCTGCTCGTCCGCTTCGCCCCGCAGATGAACGGCACGTGGCTGCGCTGGGGGCAGCAGCCGACGCAGTTCATCCGGGCCTTCCGGGCGCTCGCGTCGCAGGTGCACGCAGGGAACTCGGACGCCCGCATGGTGTGGCAGCCGTCCTACGGCGCCGGGTACCCGTTCGGCTCGTCCGCCGGCCGGTTGGCCGACCTGTCGGCGACGGACACGGAGAAGCTCGACACCAACGGTGACGGGCAGCTGACCGAGGCCGACGACCCGTACCTGCCCTACTGGCCGGGCGAGGCGTCGGTCGACTGGGTCGGCCTGTCGATGTTCTACTTCGGCAAAGGAGCGGCGACGGAGGCCGCCGGGCGTGACGTCCCGCTGACGCGGAACGACGTGCCGGAGTCCGACGAGGTGGCACAGCGCTTCGCCGAGACCTGGGGCTACCAGCGGGCCCAGCCGGAGACGTTCACGGAGCGCTTCGCCGCGGGCCGGGACCTCCCGATGCTCCTCGACACCGGTGCGCTCTACGACCACTCCCTCGGAGGGGACGCCGAACTGCCCGTGAAGCAGGGGTGGTGGCGGCAGGTCATCGACGCCGTCCGCGACCACCCGGAGATCCGCGGTGTGACCTACATCGACGCGATCCGGCGCGAGCCCGAGGCGGGCAACCGGCCCGCGGACTGGCGGTTCGCCAAGGCGCCGGGAATCGCCGGGTCGTTCCGCACCGACCTGCAGGAGTCCGACCGCTTCGTCTTCGGTCCGGTCACCGAGCGGGTCACCCCGCAGCAGGGCGCCGAGGCCACCAACCAGCAGCTCGACACCGGCGGCGACCAGATGGCGTGGATCGTCTGGTTGGCGGCGGGCCTCGCGGTCGTGTTCGTGCTGAGCGGTCTGTTCGGGCGGCTCGTGCCGAGCTGGCGCTACCCGGACGACGGCAAGCCCGGACGTGATCTCCGACTCGACCTGTTCCGCGGGTTCATCATCCTCGCGGTGGTGATCACGCACATCGAGGTGTCCGGCCCGTACTCGTACCTGACGCTGCACGCGGTCGGCGCCATCACCGGTGCCGAGATGTTCGTGTTCCTGTCCGGCATGGTCCTCGGCATGGTCTACCCGCTCGGCGTCGCCAAGTTCGGCGAGTGGGCATCGGCGATCGGGGCCTTCAAGCGAGCGCGCAAGCAGTACGTCGTGACGCTCGTCGTCATCCTCGTCGTCTTCGCGCTGAGCTTCATCCCGTTCCTGAACACCGACGCGATCACGACCTTCACCGACCGAGGGACCGGGACGGACGGCGTGCGGGCCGAGGGGCGCGTCTACGACCTGTACCCGAACGCGATGCAGCTGCTCGCCTACCCGCCGCCCTGGTACGCGATCCGACAGTTCCTGCTGCTCGAGATGGGCCCCTGGCCGTTCAACATCATGGGCCTGTTCGTGGTGCTGAGCCTGTTCATCCCGGTGTTCATGTGGATCATCCGCCGCGGGTTCTGGTGGGCGCTGCTCATCGCGAGCTGGGCGCTCTACGTGTTCCAGGTGCTCAACCCGGAGTTCAAGCCGGTCAACGCCCAGTTCGACGCGGTGTTCCCGCTGTTCATCTGGCAGGTGGTCTTCACGCACGGCCTCGTGCTCGGCTACCACCGACGGCAGATCACGCGCGCCCTGACCGGCCGCCTCGGCAAGGTGCTCGTCGGCGTGCTGGTGTGCGGGTACGCGGCGTTCCTGGTCTACGTCTGGGCGGGTGACCGGTTCGACTTCACGCCGGTGCCGTTCCCTGCGGACATGTACCGCGAGCTGTACAACACGGCGTACCAGCGTGTGGACCTGCAGTGGGGTCGCCTCGTCGACATCGCGTTCTTCGCGATCGTGTCGTACGCGATCCTCACGGTGTTCTGGAAGCCGGTGAACGCCGTGATCGGCTGGCTCTGGATCCCGCTCGGTCAGGCCAGCCTGTACGTGTTCGTGTGGCAGGTGTTCTTCGCGCTCGTGGTCGCGTCGATCCCGGTCGACTACGGCAACGTCTGGATCGGGACGATCACCCACACGGTGCTCATCCTGCTCGTCTGGTACATGGTGCGGAAGAAGTTCCTGTTCTCGGTCATCCCGCGCTGACGCGCGGCGCGCGACGGGCTACAGGCAGACGGCGCGCCCCGCTCAGCGGCAACGCGAAGCGTTGCGCGGGGCGCGCCGACCGAGCCTGCGAGGGAGGGTACCAGCTGGTACCGGGCCTCCCGTCTGCCTGTCAGGCCGTCCGGCCGTCAGCGCGACGCGATCGGCGTCGGGTCCACCGGGTCCGGCGGCACCGGCAGGGAGCCGCGGATCTGGTTCTGTGCCTGGCAGTCGCTCGTGCAGTTCGTCGCACCCGCGCTCAGCTCGACGGCGTCCTCGCCGAGCACCCCGCCCATGCGTCCACCCGGCTGCACGGTCCAGGTCGTGGTCGTGGCCGTCTGCGAGGTCTTCGTCGCGACCTGCGGGCTGTCCTTGCCGAGGAGCATCTGGTGCGCGCCGCTGCCCGAGGCCACCGCCGCGGTGCCGTCGCCGAAGTTGACCTTGCCCGTGTACGGGTTGACGAAGTAGAACAGGCCCGCGCCGAGCGTGTGCGTGAACTCGACCGGCCCGGCGAACTCCGTCTCCATCTGGAAGATCCCGCCCTGGGCGCCGTCCTTGGCCTGGATCTTGTACTTGCCGGCTGCGGTGCTGAAGATCGCGACCAGGGTGTCGTCCCGCACCTCGAGGGACGACAGCCGCGTGCCGGCGAGCTGGGCGGGCGTCAGCGTCGGGACCTTCGACGCGAACACGACGGTCGGCTTCGTCACCATCCGCTGCGTGTCCGGTGCGCCGGTGAGCGTGTAGTCGTGGACGCCGAGGTCGGCGACCCGGATGTCGAAGCCGTTGTGCTTGCCGCGCACGGCGATCGTGCCGGACACCGCGGTGTCACGGAGCTTGAAGTCCTTGCCGACCGCGGGGTTCGTCGTGGTGCCGTTCACGGTGACGGCGTAGTCCCCGCCGGTCGAGGTCTTGCCGGACGCCTGCGCCGGGGCGACCCCGACGAGGGCGACTGCGGCGACCGCGGCGGCGACGACGGTGGCGGCGATGCCGACCGTGCGGCGACCTGCGGTGCGGCCGGGGTGGGTGGTCGTGGTGTCCATGGTGTGCCTCCTGTGCTCGGGGCGGTTCGTCCCCTCGGCACGATCGTCGCCGCTGCAGCGGGACGGCACCATCGGACCTTGGTACTAGTACCCGCCTGCCGGACGACGTCGGCGTGCGGTCACCAGCGGTGGTCCCGGGCCCAGAGCGCGGCGCTCGTCCGGTCGGCGACACCGATGCGGCGGAACACGCTGCCGACGTGCACCTTCACGGTCCGTTCGGCGATGCCGAGCTCGGTGGCGATCTGCCGGTTCGACAGGCCACGGGCCAGGCAGACCAGCACGTCACGCTCCCGCGGCGGCAGGTCGGGCGCGTCCCGGTCCGCCGCACCACGGAACGGACCACCGGCATCGTGTCGGTCCGGACCGTCGGCGCGGCCGCGCACCGGACCGCCGCCGTCGGATCGGACCGCACCGCCGGTGCCCGCCGGGACGCCGCTGCCGGCACCGGCGTGACCGTCTGCGCTCGCGAGACCGGCGGCACCCGCGTGGCGGTCGGCACCCGCGTGGCCGTCGGCACCCGCGTGGCCGACGGCATCCGCGTGGCCGTCGGAATCCGCGTGCCGGTCGGCCCCGCGGGGCAGGAGCCTCCGGGCCACCCGCGGGTCGATCGGCACCTCGTCCCGCGCCGTCGCCTGCACCGCCCGGACCACGTCGTCGGGGTCGGCGTCCTTGAGCAGGTAGCCGGTCGCGCCGGCCGCCAGCGCGGCGCGGACCCGGGCGTCGTCGGCGAACGTCGTGAGCACGAGCACCCGGGCCGTGGGCACGCGCTCCCGCAGCGCGGCCGTGGCGGCGACCCCGCCCGCGCCCGGCATCGACAGGTCCATCACCACGACGTCCGGCTGCAGGGTCTCCGCCAGGTCGACCGCGGCCTCGCCCGTGGCGGCCTCACCGACCACCGTGCAGTCCGCCGTCGTGTCGAGCACCGCCCGCAGCCCGTTGCGGACGAGCGCGTGGTCGTCGACGAGCAGCACCCTCACCACCGGTCGGCCTCCGCCGGCAGGCTGAGCTCCCACGTGGTGCCGCCACCCGGCGCGGTCCGCAGGTGCAGCGACCCGCCGGAGTCCTCGGCCACCTGCCGGAGCAGCGTCGTGCCGAGGTGTCCCTCCCGCCGCGCGCTGAGGACCGTCACCGGGTCGAATCCCGTCCCGTCGTCGGTCACGCGGACCGACAGGTCACCGTCCCGCCGTCGGACGACGACCTCGACCCGCGAGGCCCCGGCGTGCCGCACCGTGTTGGCCACTGCCTCCCGCACGAACCGCACCACCGCGGTCAGGGCGGCCGGTGGGGCGTCCACCCGGTCCGGCACGTCGAGGACGGTGGCGATGCCGGAGGCGTGGGCGCGCGCGGTGGCGTCGGCGAGCGCGGCACCGAGCCCGTCCCGGTCGGGGGCTGCCGGCTGCACCGCCGACATCAGCGAGCGCAGGGCGGACACCGCTCCGCGGAGGGTCGACGCGGCGGCGTCGAGCGCCGTGGCGGTCGGACCCGTCGCTCCCCGCGCGACCGCGCCGAGCGAGAACGCGAGCCCGGCGACGTCCTGGACCGGTCCGTCGTGCAGGTCCGCGGCGATGCGTCGGCGCTCGGCGGTCTCGGCGTCGAGCGCGCGGACGAGCAGCCGTTCGCGGTCCCGCTGGCCCGAGCGCAGGCGGAGCAGCAGCCACAGGAGCACCGGCAGGAGCAGCCCGATCACGACGGCGACCGTGCCGAACGCGAGTGCCGCGAACGCCGAACGGAGCGACGCGGAACTCGCCAGCACGTCGTCGTACGGGTAGTAGACCTCGAGCAGCAGCGGGTCGCCGGAGGGGACGTGGACCGCCTGGTACGCCTCGAGGAGCGGCCCCTGTCCCCGCTCGTAGCGGTTCTCGGGTGCGCTCAGGTCGGACACCTCGGCGTCGGACCGGTCCTCGGCGAGTGCTTCGAGGTCCTCGTCGGACAGCGTGAACCGTTCACCCGTGAGCCGGGGTTCGTCCGACCAGAGCACGGTCCCGTCCGGTGCCCAGAGCTTGACGCGGACGGCGGCGCTCGCCGCGGTGGCACGGCGCACGGCCCGGTCGAGGGCCTCCACCGCCTCCCGGTGTGCGGTGGTGTCGGCCTGCGGGTCGACGATCGCGTCGCGGAGCGCGGGTTCGACGACGGACCGTGCGACGGCCGCGGTGTCGCGAGTGGCGTCCTCGACGGCGAAGCGTTCCGCTGTCCGCTGCGAGACGAGCGTCCCGGCAGCGGCGACCGCGGCACCGCCGAGCACCGCCGCGAGCACGACGCCCACCAGGACCCGACGCCACGGGGTCGCGCGGACCGGGCGTCGCCGCGGGTCAGGGGGCACGACGACCACGGCCCTCGGTGCGCGCTCGGCGTGACCGTCGGGCGCTGGCTCCGTCGTCCGTGGTCCGCGCACCCGGTCACCGTAACCGCTGCGCGGTGTCCGGTACGGCTCCGGCGGGCGTCGGCGCGCGCGGCGGACGAGACCGGCTCGTCGAGACCGGCCGGAGCGGAGGAGCGTGACCCTCGTGCTCGGCGGACTCCCAGGCGCGGTGCGGTGGTCAGGGGTTGAGTGGCCTCACAGCTTCGCGCGCCCGCTCAGACGGAGGCCGGGGGTGCGGACCGGACGTCGAGGAGGACGGATGGACATCGACCGCAGGCTGTTCCTGCTCGGAGGCACGGGGGTGCTGCTGCTGGCCGGCTGCTCCACGCGCCCCGAGCGGACCGAGGTCGCCGACTGGCCGACCGACCCGCCGGAGGGACCGGCGACCATCAGCTGGTGGGCCGGGCAGGTGGCGTCGAAGGACGGTGGGGACCTCCGACGGCGACTGATCGCCGAGTTCCAGAAGGAGCACCCCGACATCAGCGTGCGGATCGTCAGCGCCCCGAGCGACACCGACACGAACCGGACGTCGCTGACGACGCAGATCGCAGCCGGGTCGCCGACGCCGGACGTGTACCTGGGCGATGTCGCCTGGCCCGGGCAGTTCGCGAAGAACAAGCTCGCGACGCCGGTGAACACGCTGGTGGGGGAGGACTTCTTCGAGCAGTTCCCCGAGGGGCTCCGGCTCGCCGCCAGTGTCGACGGCACGTACTACATGTTCCCGCTCTACATCGACGAGTCGTTCTTCCTGTACCGCAAGGACCTGCTCGACAAGCACGGCTTCCAGGTACCCGGGTCGTGGGAGGAGGTCCGCGACACCGCGGCGAAGCTCGTCGACACCGGGGACGTCTCGTACGGGTTCGCGTTCCAGGGCGACGTGTACGAGGGCCTGACCTGCAACGTCACCGAGTTCGTCGCCGACGCCGGTGGCTCGCTGCTCGACGACGGCCTCGAGAACGCGACGACGACGAGTTCCGAGACCCGGCGGGCGTTCGAGTTCATGCGCTCGCTCGTCACCTCCGGCGCGAGCCCGCGTGCGACGCTCACGTACCAGGAGCAGGACACGAACGACGCCTTCTCGGGCGGTCGTGCCGCGTTCCTCCGGAACTGGTCGTACGCGTGGGGCATCGCGAACGGCCCGGACAGCGCCGTCCAGGGCAAGGTCGGGCTCGCCGCCCGCCCGACGTTCGACGGGATGGAGGACCACCACTCGACGATCGGCGGTTGGGGGAACTACATCAACCCGCACACCCAGCAGCCCGCAGCCGCCCTCACGTTCGCCCGCTGGATGTCGAGCGAGACGGCGCAGCAGTTCCTCACCCGCGAGGGCGGGGTCCTGCCGGCCCGGTCCGCGTCGCTCGTCAGCGCGGACGCGAAGCGGCAGCAGCGCCCGACGTACGACACCGCAGCGGGCATCACGCTCGTGCCGCGTCCGACCTCGACCGCCTACTACCCGAAGGTCTCGCAGGGCGTCTACCAGAACGGCAACGGCATCCTCGGCGGGCAGCGCACCGTCGACGGCGGGACGCGCGCGATGGCCGACGCCATCGACCTCGCGCTCCGGGGAGCGGCGCTGTGAGCGCCGCGACCGGCGTCCGGACGTCGACCCGACCGGGAGGCCCGACCCGCCCCGACCCCGTCGTTCGCCGGAGCGGACGGAACCGTCTCGACCGCCTGCGTGCCCGGAGCGCCTGGGGCTTCGCCGCCCCGGCCCTCTTGGTCGTCGCGGCGGTGACGATCTTCCCGGTCGTCTACTCGATCGTCCTCAGCTTCGCGGACGTCGAGATCGGCTACGACGGCTTCGCGATCCAGGGCTTCGGGTTCGACAACTACGCGGCCCTGGTGCAGAGCGCGGACTGGTACCGGGCGCTCGGCTTCACGTTCCTGTACACGATCGTCACGGTGTTCGTGGAGCTCGTGCTCGGCATGCTCGTCGCGCTCGTGCTCGAGCGGCTCGGGGCGACCCGGGGCTGGATGCTCGCGCTCATGCTCGTCCCGTGGTCGCTCGTGACCATCGTCAACGCCCAGCTGTGGAAGTACGTCTACGACTCCACGTACGGGGTGGCGACCTGGTTCTTCGCCCTGTTCGGGGAGGCGCCGGTGATCCTCGGCGAGCCCGTCCCGGCCATCACCGGACTCATGGTGGCCGACATCTGGAAGACGACGCCGTTCGTCGCGATCATCCTGCTCGCGGGCCTGGTGCAGATCTCCGAGGACCACTACGAGGCCGCGGAGCTCGACGGCGCCAACGGCTGGCAGACGTTCTGGCGCGTGGTGCTGCCGCAACTCGCCCCGACCCTGACGATCGCGGTGCTGTTCCGCATCCTGCAGGCGTTCGGCGTCTTCGACCTGCCCTTCGTGCTGACGAACGGCGGCCCCGGGACGAGCACCCAGTCGCTCGCGATCATGGGCTACAAGGTGCTCTTCCAGGACATCAACATCGGGCCGGGAGCGGCGATCGCGACGAGCACCGCGCTCATCGTGGCCGCCGGCTGTCTGCTCTTCCTCCGGGCCTTCCGGAACCAGGCGAAGGGAGGCGAGGCCTGATGCCCCGTCAACGGATCCGCAAGGGCTGGCGGCGGTGGGTCAACACCGTCAACGTCAGCGCCGTCGTCATCGCCGTCGTCACCGCGTTGCCGCTGTACTGGCTCGTGACGACGTCGTTCAAGCCGTCCTCCGAGATCGCGCAGTCCCCGCCGACCGCCTTCCCGATGTCGTTCACGCTCGACAACTTCGTCGTGGCCTTCCGGGACAACGCGCTCGGGCAGTACATGGTGAACAGCATCATCGTGTCGGTGTCCACGACCGTGATCGTGCTCGCGCTCGCGTTCCTGGCCGGGTACGCGCTCGCCGGCCGGTGGATCCGTGGACGCACCGCGATCATGACGTCGCTGCTCATGTTGTCGGTGTTCCCGGCGATCGCGGTGCTCACCCCGCTGTACCTGCTCGAACGGAACCTGGGACTGCTCAACTCGTACCCCGGGCTGATCGTGCCGTACGTGGCGTTCAACCTGCCGTTCGCCATCTGGATCATGCGGAACTACCTGCAGGGCATCCCGTCGACGATCGAGGAGGCCTCCGAGATCGACGGCGCCGGTGCCTGGCGGACGGTGCTCTCCGTGATCCTGCCGATGGCGAAGCCCGGGTTGTTCACCGTCGGGGTCTTCACCTTCACCGCGTCGTGGAGCGAGTTCCTCATGGCGCTCACCTTCAACAGCGAGAACTCGCTGCGGACGATCCCGGTCGGCATCGCGCTGTTCGGGACCCAGTTCACGGTGCCGTTCGCGCAGATCTTCGCGGCGAGCGTGGCGGCGACGGTGCCGATCGTCATCCTCGTGCTCGTGTTCCGCCGGTCGATCGTCTCCGGGCTCACGTCCGGCGCGGTGAAGGGCTGAGCGGCCGCACACACGACGGGAGGCCCGTGGCGATCCCGCCACGGGCCTCCCGTCGTGTGCCAGCGCGACGCGCTGCCGCGTCGACGACGGTGTGTCAGCGCTGCTTCGTCGTGCCGACGAAGAGGTCGTCGAACAACCCCTGGTCGTCGGTCGGCTGCTCGCCGTGCTTCCAGCGGCGGCGCAGACGGCGGATGGTGGTGATGCGCACCGGGTCGACGCCCGGCTCGGACTCGTACATGCCCATGGTGTCCCTTCCCGTCGGACATGACCCCCTTGCGAGGGGTCCTGATCGTCACCGACGGTACGACGGTGGACGGGAGCACGTCCGGGCGAACGGGGAGGTCGCCGACCCATCCGCGCTGCGCGGACAAACCGCCCGGCGACGATCCGACCGGCCCATACCCTGCACTACGACGCGGGTGGCACCCCGTCGTCGAGCGCCCCGGCGATCAGGTCCACGATGCGGACGAGGCGTCGACGCTCGCGTTCCGAGAAGGAGGACAGGAGTTCGTGCAACTGCTCGTTGGTGCTCGCCAGCGCCGCTGCGAAGACCTCCTCGTGACCGGGTGTGAGCTCGATGAAGCGGCTCCGACCGTCCTCCGGGTTCGGCACCCGTCGCAGGACGCCTTGCCGTGCCAGCCGGTCGACGAGACCGGTCACCGCGGGGCCCGTCAGCCCCAGGTGCACGCTGAGGTCCTTCACGCGGACCGACCGTCCGGCCGTCTTCGCGCGCCACACGTACCGCACGACCAGCAGGTCCGTGCCGGTGATGCCGGTCCGGTCGCGCAGACGGTCGCGCAGCGAGATCGAGGAGTGCTCGAGCCGGGCCAGGGCGCCCATGACGTCGAGTTCACTCACGGGCTCGCCTCCTCGACGTGCAGCCGCGCGCGGGTCGGCTCCGCGCGTTCGGGCTCACCCTATCCGGACGGCGGTCTCGTCCGGTCCGGTCGGGTGACCCGGTGAGCGCGCCGACGTCCTCAGATGGTCCGGGCGACGAGCAGTCCGTCACGCCGGTCCGGTTCGAGGTCGCCGGGACCGAACCGGAGGCGGCCGTCCGCGACCTCGCCGGCATCTACGCCGGCAAGCAGTGGTTGTCCCGCCGGACCGAGGGCGAGTACTCGTACCGCTACACGGCCGTCGGGGACTCGGAGGTGTCGATGCGCCGGTCGACCATGAACGGCTTCCTCCGCGGCGCCTCCACCCCGGGCAACGAGCTGGTGATGGGGTGGCTCACGTCGGGCTCCGGCGTCCCCGACACCCTGCGCGACCGCGTCCCGCTCCGCATCGGGCAGCCGACGCTGTTCGCCGCGCACCGCGAGGTCGTGTTCGTGGCCGCCGACTACGACCAGCAGCTCGTGCACCTGGATCGTCGGTTCGTCCGCGAGGTCGCCTCGGAACGGTTCGACGTGGGCACCCGCGACCTGCGGTTCGACCACCTGCGACCGACCGAGAGCGCGGCCGTCCGGCACTGGCGCGACTCGCTCGGCGCGCTCTCCCGCGCGCTGCGCGAGGGCGGGACCGACTCGCTCGTGTGGCACGAGGCGAAGCGGCAGACGGCCGACGCCTTCCTCCGGGTCGTCCCGCCGCAGCTCGACCGCCTCCCCGCCGAGCTGCTGCACCCGCGGCAGGCGAAGCTCCGGGCCGCCGTCGAGTACGTCCACGCCCACCCCGAGGACCCGATCACCATCGCGGAGCTGGCGCGGGTCGCGGGGTTGAGCGTGCGCAGCGTGCAGGAGTCCTTCCGCCGGACCCTCGGTGTCTCGCCCCTGACCTACCTGCGGCAGGTACGGCTCGACCGCGTGCACGACGAACTGCTCGCCCGCGACCCGCGGACGGCCTCGGTCGGTGCGGTCGCGACCCGGTGGGGCTTCGCGCACCTCGGACGCTTCTCCGCGGCCTACGCGGAGCGGTTCGGCGAGTACCCCAAGCAGACGCTCCGACGGTGACCTGCTGACCCGGAGCGGCACGGGTTCCCCGGCAGGACACCGGGACGCGCTACGGTTCCGCCATGACCGGTACGCCGACGACCGCCGCGGCCCCGCCGACCACGGCAGGACGACGGGCACTCGTGTCCTGGGCGCTCTGGGACTGGGGCTCCGCCGCCTTCAACGCCGTCGTCACGACGTTCGTCTTCAGCACCTACCTGGCGAGCCGGGCCTTCGTGGACCCGGCACTGGTCGCCGCCGAGGACTCGACCGGTGCAGCAGCCGCCGCCGTCGAGCGGGAGCTCGCCCACAACGCCGCCGTCGTCTCGACGGCGTTGACCGTCGCGGGCATCCTGGTCGCCCTCGTCGCCCCCGCCGTCGGGCGGCTGGCCGACACGTCCGGGCACCGCAGGCGGTCGGTGCTCATCGCGACGGTCGGCGTCTTCCTCTCGATCGTCGGCATGGTGTTCGTCGCCCCGGAGCAGCCGTACCTGGTGCTCGGCGCCGCGCTCATCGGCATCGGGACGGTCGCGTACGAGATCGCCTGTGTCGGGTACAACGCGATGCTCGGGCAGGTCGCCACCGGACCGAAGACCGGCCGGGTCTCCGCGATCGGCTGGGCCGCCGGGTACTTCGGCGGGATCGTGCTCCTCGTCGTCCTGCTCCTGCTCTGCATCCAGGACTTCGGCGTGGACGGCCGCGGTGGGCTCCTGCAGCTCCCGGCGACGGTCGCGGGCGGGCAGTGGGACGTGCGCGTCGCGATCGGGATCGCCGCGGTCTGGCTCGCCGTCAGCTCGGTCCCGCTCTTCCTCGCCGTTCCCGAGGCACCCGCCGACCCGAGCCGCCGCGGGTCGCTCTGGACCGCCTACGCGGACCTCGGGCGGGACGTCGCCCGGCTCTGGCGGACGCGGCGCAACGTGCTCGCGTTCCTGCTCGCGAGTGCGGTGTTCCGCGACGGCGTCGGCGCGGTGTTCACGTTCGGCGGGATCATCGCCGCCCAGGTCTTCGGCTTCAGCCCGTCCGAGGTCATCCTGTTCGCGATCGTCGCGAACGTCGTCGCGGGCATCTCGACCGTGCTCTCCGGCCGACTCGACGACCGGTTCGGGTCCCGTCCGCTCATCATGGTGTCGCTCGTGGGGCTGGCCCTGACCGGTACCGCAGTGCTCTTCGCCGGCTCCGCGCAGGTCTCGTTCTGGGTGCTCGGTCTCGCGCTCTGCGTGTTCGTCGGGCCGGTGCAGTCGTCCTCCCGGGCGTACCTGGCCAAGCTCGCGACGCCCGGTCGTGAAGGAGAGCTGTTCGGCCTCTACGCCACCACCGGCCGCGCGGCCTCGTTCATCGCGCCGGCGCTGTTCGGCCTCGCCGTGACCGTGGGCGGGTCGACCCGGTACGGGATCCTCGGGGTGGTCGTGGTGCTCGTCGCCGGGCTCGTGCTCATGGCGTTCGTGCGCGACGAGACCCGGCCCGCCAGCCGGGGCGCCGCCGCCTGACGGAGGCGGGGAGGGCCTCCCGGCCGCCGCCTGCCCGCGGGTCCTGCTGCCCTCGACGACCACCGAGACCGCCGCGCGTACCGTCCGGGTCGACGACCCACGAGGAGGAACCCCATGAAGGCAGTTGTCTGGCACGGCATCGGCGACATCCGGCTCGACGAGGTCCCGGAGCCCACGATCCAGGACCCGCACGACGCGATCGTGCACATCACCCGCTCGGCGATCTGCGGTACCGACCTGCACTTCGTCCGCGGCACCATGGCCCCGATGCAGGAGGGCACGATCCTCGGTCACGAGGCCGTCGGTGTCGTCACCAGCGTCGGCGACGCCGTCCGTGGCTTCAGCGCCGGCGACCGCGTCGTGATCAACTCGACGATCTCGTGCGGCGCGTGCCGGTACTGCCGGATGGGACAGACCGCGCAGTGCGACGTAGCGAACCCGAACGGCCCGCAGGCGGGGACGAGCTTCTTCGGCGGCCCCGAGTCGACCGGTCCCGTGAACGGTCTGCAGGCAGAGTACGTCCGGGTCCCGTGGGCGCAGAACACCATGCACCCGCTGCCGGAGAACGTGAGCGACGAGCAGGCCATCCTGCTCTCCGACATCTTCCCGACCGGGTGGTTCGGTGCCGAACTCGCCGGCGTCACCCGCGGCGACGTCGTCGTGGTGTTCGGCGCGGGCATCGTCGGGCAGTTCGCCGCGGCGTCCGCGTTCAAGCAGGGCGCCGGGCGCGTGATCGTCGTCGACGGCGAGGAGACCCGGCTCGCCGCCGCGCTCGCGCAGAACTGCGAGGTCGTCGACTACAACCGCGAGGACCCGGTGCAGGCGATCATGGACCTCACGAACGGGATCGGCGCCGACGCCGTCATCGACGCGGTCGGGGTCGACGCCGAGCGCCCGAAGCGGGGCCCGGCAGCGGTGTCCGACGAGCAGGCGGCCGCGTTCGACGCCGAGGTCGCCCAGGTCGCGCCCGACGCCTCCCCGGACGGGTTCGGCGAGGCGCAGCAGTGGAAGCCGGGTGACGGCCCGTCGCAGGTCGCGCAGTGGGCGGTCGCGTGCGTGGCGAAGTACGGCCGGATCGGGATCATCGGTGTGTACGGGCCGACCGCGCAGTCGTACCCGATCGGCGAGGCGATGAACAAGAACCTCACGATCCGGATGGGCAACTGCGACCACCACTCGGTCACGCCGCCGCTCATCGACATGGTCGCAGCGGGCCAGTTCGACCCGACCGCGCTCATCACCGAGCACGAGGGCATCGGGTCCGCGATCGAGGCGTACGAGGCCTTCGACCGTCGCGAGCCGGGCTGGATCAAGGTGGAACTGTCGGACACGTCCGCCTGACGGCGGTCCACACGCACGCGCGGACCGCGCACGGCTCGGCCTGGAGGCCCGGTACCGGTCAGGCGGACCGGTGCCGGGCCTCCAGGCGCTCGCGGTGCGTCGGCGGCTCCTCCACGGACGTGCTGCGGCGCGGAGTTCCGCACAGATGCCCGCCACGGTCGGACGCCGGGGGAGCGGTGCGCCAGGATGGGACGCATGACCGACCAGCGGATCGCCGTCGTCGTCCTCGCCGCCGGGCAGGGCACGCGCATGAAGTCCTCGCTCCCCAAGGTGCTGCACCGGCTCGCCGGGCTGCCCCTCATCGCCCACGTGCTCCGGACCGCCGAGTCCCTGTCGCCCGAGCACGTCGCCGTGGTCGTGCGGCACGAACGTGAGCGCGTCGCGGCGGAGATCACCGAGCGTGCCCCCGACGCCCTCGTCGTGGACCAGGACGACGTCCCCGGGACCGGTCGGGCGGTGGAGGTCGCGGTCGACGCGCTCCCGGCCGACTTCGACGGCGTCGTCGTGGTGCTGTCCGGCGACGTCCCGCTGCTCGACGCGCAGAGCCTCCGCGGACTGGTCGAGGCGCACGCGAGCCAGTCGAACGCGGTCACCTTCGTCAGCGCCATCCAGGACGACCCGACCGGGCTCGGCCGGATCCTGCGCGACGCCTCCGGCGCCTTCACCGGTGTCGTCGAGCACAAGGACGCGACAGACGAGCAGCGTGCCGTCACCGAGACCAACGCCGGCATCTACGCGTTCGACGTCACCCACCTGCGCGCGGTGCTGCCGTCGCTGACGACGGAGAACGCACAGGGCGAGAAGTACATCACCGACGTGCCCGCGCTCATCGCCGCCCGCGGGGGACGGGTGGACGTCGTCACCCTGACCGACCCGTGGCTCGTGGCCGGGATCAACGACCGGGCACAGCTGTCGGATGCGGCCCGGGAGCTGAACGCGCGGATCGTCCGTCGGCACCAGCTCGCCGGCGTCACGGTGCAGGACCCCGCATCGACGTGGATCGACCTCGACGTGTCCATCGAGCCCGACGCCGAGCTCCTGCCCGGCACGCAGCTGCTCGGAGCGACGGCGATCGCGGCCGGCGCCGTCGTCGGACCGGGCACCACGCTCCGGGACACCGAGGTCGGAGCCGGCGCCACCGTCAACCGGGTCGACGCCACGCTCGCGGTCATCGGCGACGGCGCCTCCGTCGGGCCGTTCGCCTACCTGCGGCCGGGCACGGTCCTCGGCGACCGCGGCAAGATCGGTACCTTCGTCGAGACGAAGAACGCCGTCATCGGTCGCGGCAGCAAGGTCCCGCACCTGTCCTACATCGGCGACACCGAGGTGGGCGAGGACTCGAACATCGGCGCAGCCACCATCACGGCGAACTACGACGGCGTGCACAAGCACCGCACCGTCGTCGGGTCGGACGTCCGCACCGGGTCGCACAACGTGTTCGTCGCCCCGGTTAGGATTGGTGACGGGGCGTACACCGGTGCAGGCACGACCGTCCGCAAGGACGTGCCGGCCGGGTCGCTCGCGATCAGCTACGCCCCACAGCGCAACACCGAGGGATGGGTCGAGGAGAACCGACCCGGTACCCCGGCGGCCGAGGCAGCTCGGCGCGCGCGAGGCGAGTGACACCTTCGACGGTCCCTGCGGCCGTCAGCGGTGGGCCCCGATCGGAGCCCAGGACATCGGCCCCGGCGGGGTCAGATCGGCCCCCTCTCGGGGTCAGGGAGTGAGCACCACACGTGTCCGGAATCAAGACAACCGGCCAGAAGCGACTCGTCCTGGTGGCCGGGCGAGCGCACCCGGAACTGTCGAAGGCGATCGCGGAAGAGCTCGGTGTCGACCTCGTCCCGACCGACGCCCGGACCTTCGCCAACGGTGAGCTCTACGCCCGCTTCGACGAGTCGGTGCGCGGATGCGACGCCTTCGTCATCCAGTCGCACACCGCCCCGATCAACGAGTGGCTCATGGAGCAGCTCATCATGGTCGACGCGCTCAAGCGTGCGTCGGCCAAGCGCATCACCGTCGTGGCGCCGTTCTACCCGTACGCCCGCCAGGACAAGAAGGGCCGTGGGCGTGAGCCGATCTCGGCCCGTCTGGTCGCCGACCTGTTCAAGGCCGCGGGTGCGCACCGCATCATGAGCGTCGACCTGCACGCGCCGCAGATCCAGGGCTTCTTCGACGGTCCCGTCGACCACCTGTTCGCCATGCCTGTGCTGCTCGAGCGCTTCAAGGAGATGCTCGACCCGGAGACCCTCACCGTCGTCTCGCCGGACATGGGGCGCGTCCGCGTCGCCGACATCTGGTCCGAGAAGCTCGGGGCCCCGCTGGCGATCATCCACAAGCGCCGCGACCCGCTCGTCCCGAACCAGGTCTCCGTGCACGAGATCGTCGGTGACGTCTCCGGTCGCTGGTGCCTGCTCGTCGACGACCTCATCGACACCGGGCGCACCATCGCGAAGGCCGCCGAGGCACTCAAGGCCAACGGTGCCAAGGGCGTCGTCGTCGCCGCCACCCACGCGGTGTTCTCCGACCCGGCCACGGAGCTGCTGCAGAGCGAGTTCATCGACCGCGTCGTCGTGACCGACACCCTGCCGCTGCCGCCCGAGAAGCGCTGGGACAAGCTCGAGGTGCTGCCGATCGCGCCGCTCATCGCCCGGGCCATCCACGAGGTGTTCGACGACGGCTCGGTGACGTCGATGTTCGACGGCGCCGCCTGAGCGCTCACGTCCGACGGTGGCACTGACCGCGCGGGACGCCCTCGCCGCCCGACTCCGGTCGGGCGGGAGCGTGTTCGCTGAGGACGAGGCGGACCTGCTCCTCGCGGCCGGTGACGGCGACGCGGTCCGGCTCCGCGGCCTGGTGCAGCGTCGCCTGGCGGGGGAGCCCCTCGAGTACGTCCTCGGCTGGGCGGCGTTCGACGGGCACCGCGTCCGCGTCACACCGGGCGTCTTCGTGCCACGGGCGCGGACGCGGGTCGTCGTCACGGAGGCAGCCCGACGGCTCCGACGGTACGACCGTGTCGTCGACCTGTGCTGCGGAGCGGGGGCCGTCGCGATGGCGCTGCTGGAACGCGTCGGAGCGCTCGACCTCGTCGCTGCCGACATCGACCCCGACGCCACCGAGGTGGCCGCGGAGAACCTCGGCGACCGCGGCATCGTCGTGACCGGGAACCTGTTCGACCCGCTGCCCACCCGGTTCCGCGGTGCCGTGGACGTGCTCGCCGTGAACGCCCCGTACGTCCCGACCGACGCCATCGCGATCATGCCGCCCGAAGCGCGCGACCACGAGCACCGGGTCGCACTCGACGGCGGCGCCGACGGGCTCGACCTGCACCGGCGCATCGCTGCCGGCGCTGCTGACTGGGTGCGGCGCGGCGGGTCCGTGGTCATCGAGGTGTCGGCCAAGCAGGCGCCGGTGTCCGCGGAACTGTTCCGCACCGCCGGCTTCACGACCGATGTCGTGCGGGACGACGACGTCGACGGCACGTGCGTGGTGGCGACGCTCCCCGCCTGAGCGCACGGGCCTCCCGTCAGGACGCCGTGATGGTGACCCCGTGCCACCCGGTCGCGCCGTTCGGTGCCGGCGGCCGCTGCACGCTCGTCTGCACCTCGCCGTCGGCACCGACGGCACGGACCTGGATCTCGTGCCGTCCCTTCGTCGCCGTCCACCGGAGCACCCACTGCCGCCACGTGTCGGCCGAGACCGAGTCCGCCAGTTCGGCGTCCTGCCAGTCGGCGTCCCCGACCTTGACCTGCACGGCCTTCACCCCGGTGTGCGGCTGCCACGCGACGCCCGCGATCGGGACCCGGTCACCGACGGCCACCGTCACGCCGTCCACCGGGGTGTCGATCCGCGACTCGAGCTTCACCGGTCCCCGCTCCGACCAACCCCGCGGCGTCCAGTACCCCTGTGCCCGGGAGAACCGCGTCACCTCGAGCTCGGTCACCCACTTCGTCGCGGACACGTACCCGAACAGGCCGGGCACGACCAGCCGCGCCGGGAACCCGTGCTCGGCGGGCAGCGGGTCGCCGTTCATCCCGACGGCCAGGAGCGCGTCGGTCCCCTCGTCCTGGAGCACGTCGAGCGGGGTCCCCGCGGTGAAGCCGTCGATGCTGCGGGACAGCACCATGTCCGCTCCGGCGCGGGGGCGGGCGCGCGCCAACAGGGACCGGATCGGGTACCCGAGCCAGAGGGCGTTGCCGATCAGGTCGCCACCGACCTCGTTCGACACGCAGCTCAGGGTCGCCATGTGCTCCTCGAGCGGGAGCGCGAGCAGTTCGTCCCAGATGAGCTCGACCTCCTCGTCGACCTCGCCCGTGATCTTCAGCGACCAGTCCGCGGGATCGATGGCGGGGACGCGGAGCGCCGTGTCGATGCGGTAGAAGTCGGCGTTCGGCGTGACGTACGGGGTGATGCCCTCGGCGTCCAGGCTCGCGCCGCTCGGGACGGGCGGGGCGGGCGTCGCCGGCTGCGGCAGACGCACGGCTCGCCGGACGGCCGCTGCGGCCTGGAGCGAGGCCGAGCCGATCCGGGAGGCGCCGCCCACCACCACCGCGAGCGCTGCGCTGGTCACCGTCCAGCGGAGGAACGAGCGGCGTTCGACCGCACCAGCACCGCCGGGTCCGGCGGTCGGGACCGCGCGGGCGTCCTCCCAGCGGCGGAGACGCTGGAGCAGGAGCCGCAGCACCACCACCGCGGCGGCGATGCCGGCGACCGTCGGGGCGCCGTCGAGGGTGCCGCTGCCCGAACGAGTGGTGACGGCGAGGAGTGCGAGCACCCCGCCGGCGGCGAAGACGAGCGCGCCGTACGGCGGGTTCCGGCGTTCGAGGACACCGGCGCCGGCCGCCACCGCGACGAGGACGACGCTCATCAGGACGAACAGGGCCACCTTGTCGCCCGTCCCGAACAGCGACACCATGAGGTCCTTCGCCGTCGGGGGCGCGAGGTCGATGACGGCGGAGCCGACCGCGACGAGCGGACTGCCTGCGCCGCCCAGGACGAGCGCGCCCAGTTCGGCGACCGCGAGGAACGCGAGGACGGCGATGACGCCGACGAGCGCTGCGGCCCACCTGCGGTGCGGGAGGAGGCGCGGGTCTGGCTCGGTCACGATCGGATCGTAGGTCAGTCGTGCTGGGAACAGGGCGTCGGTGCCGCTCGTGGGCTGCGGCTGCGGCTGCGGCTGCGGCTGCGGCTGCAGGTCGCGCGTCGGGTCCGGGTCGGGATCGGGGTTCGGGGTCGGGGTTCGGGGAGCGTTCACCCGGTGCGAGGTGTGCCGTGCGGGCGCCGTGGCAGGATCGGAGCGTGCCGTGGCGACCTGATCGTGTCCCCGGGCTCGGTCGCGCCCGCGACGACCAGCACCGCTGGTCCTCCGCCGGTCGGCTCCTCGTGCTCCGGTGGGTGATCGTCGGTGTGTGGGTGGCGCTCCTCACTGCCCGGATCATCGTCGTGACCGTCCACCCGGACGCAGACATGCGGGCCTTCGGCATCGCGGAGGCGGTGGCCGTCACCGCTGGCGTGACGATCGTCGTCCTCGCGGTCGTCCGTGCACGCGCAGCGGGTCGGCGTCGCGCTGACGACGTGCTCGCGCGCGCGGTGCGCCGTATCGACCCGACGGTGTGGCTGGTCCCCGCGGCTCCGACGCAGGAACTGCGCGGGGTGATCGAGGCGGCCCGACCCGAGGTGCCACTCACCGCTCGCGTGACCTGGGCGTTCGGAGCGACGGAGGCTTCGCTGTGGGAACTCGACGGACGGCGGGCGACTCGGCTGCTCGTCATCCGGTGGAGCCGCGTCATGCACGTCGGGACCGAGGCGGTCCTCGTGCCGGGTGCCGGTCGGCGCACCGCCCCCGCCGTAGCGGTGCACTACGTCCGAGCCGACGACACGACCGCCGTCGCGACGTTCTTCGTGCGTGTCGCCCCCGGTTCGGACCGGTTGCTCGGCCCCGGTGCTCGTCTCGACGACCTGCTCGCCCGACTCGCCCGCGAGCGCATCGTCGCCTGACGGGGATGGCGCTGCGGACCTGTGCGTGAGCTCGTGCTCGTGCTCGTGCTCGTGCCCGTGCCCGTGCCCGTGCCCGTGCCCGTGTCCGTGACCGCGCCCGTGCTGGTGCCCGTGTCCCGCCCGGCACCGACCGGGACACGGGTTCGCCCGGGTCGGCTCTCGTCGATGACGAGGCAACCGACCCGGGCCTGCGCTCCCGCGGGTCCTGCCGCGGGTCCTGCTCAGTGTGTGGACGGCTCCTGTTCGACCTCGCGGCGGTCGTCCTCGGACCAGAGGGTGTGGAACGTGCCGTCCTTGTCGATGCGCTGGTAGGTGTGGGCGCCGAAGAAGTCGCGTTGCCCCTGGATGAGCGCGGCGGGCAGGCGCTCGGACGCGAGGGAGTCGAAGTAGGACAGGGCGGAGGAGAACCCGGGCGCGGGGACACCGGACGCGGCCGCGATGCCCACGATCCGACGCCAGGCGGCTTCGCCCTCGGCGACGGCGTCGGCGAAGTACGGGTCGACGAGCAGCGACTCGAGGTCCGGGTTCTTCTCGTAGGCCTCGACGATGCGATTGAGGAACTGGGCGCGGATGATGCAGCCGCCGCGCCAGATCTTCGCCATGTCCCCGAGCGCGATGTCCCAGTCGTACTCCTTCGCCCCGGCGATGATGAGGTCGAAGCCCTGCGCGTACGCGACGACCTTCGATGCGTAGAGGGCTGCTCGGACGTCGTCGGTGAACGAGTCCGGTGCCTGGGCGATGTCCGGCCGTGAGGTGACCGATTTCTGGACGGCTGCGCGCTGCGCGGGCCGGGACGAGACGGCTCGGGCGAACACGGCCTCGCCGATGCCGGAGACGGGGATGCCGAGACCGACTGCGTTCTGCACGGTCCAGACGCCGGTGCCCTTCGATCCGGCGGCGTCCCGGATGACGTCCACGAGCGGTGTGCCGGTGTCGGCGTCCTTCTGCTTGAGGACCTCCCCGGTGATCTCGATCAGGTAGGACTCCAGGTCGCCCTTGTTCCACTCGTCGAACACGTCGACGAGCTGGTCGACGCTGTAGCCCCCGATGCGGCGCAGCAGGTCGTAGGACTCCGCGATGAGCTGCATGTCGGCGTACTCGATGCCGTTGTGCACCATCTTGACGAAGTGTCCGGCGCCGTCGGTCCCGACGTGGGTGACGCAGGGCTCGCCCTCGGCGACGGCCGCGATCGACTTCAGGATCGGGCCGAGCGTCTCCCACGCCTCGTCCGATCCGCCGGGCATGATCGACGGCCCGTGCAGGGCGCCTTCCTCGCCGCCGGAGATGCCGGTGCCGACGAAGTTGATGCCCTTCTCCTTCAGGTCGTGCTCGCGGCGGATGGTGTCGTGGAAGTTCGCGTTGCCGCCGTCGACGATGATGTCGCCCGCCTCGAACCGCTCGGCCAACTGACCGATGACGGCGTCGGTGCCCTTCCCGGCCTGGACCATGATGATCGCCGTGCGCGGCTTCGACAGCGAGGCGACGAAGCCGTCGATGTCTTCCGACGCGATGAAGCCCATGTCCCCGTGCTCGCGCATCAGGTCCTCGGTCCGGGCGTAGGTGCGGTTGTAGACCGCGACGGTGTTCCCCGCACGCGACGCGAGGTTCCGCGCCAGGTTCGAACCCATCACCGCGAGGCCGATGACCCCGATGTTCCCCTGTTCGTTGTTGTCTGCCACGTCGACTCCTTCGTGTCTGGACGGCCGTCGCCAATCTATGCAGCGCCCGATGTGCTCATCCAGGTCTTCCGCATCCTGGGGACAGTCGGTCCCCCTGTTCGTACTGTGGAGACATGGCCGATGCGACCGTCCTCCCGCCCGTGCTCGTGATGGGGGTCTCCGGATCCGGCAAGTCGACGATCGGTGAGGCCCTGACACAGGCGCTCGTCGACCGCGGACAGGCGGTGGAGTTCGTCGACGCGGATGCGCTGCACCCGGCGGCGAACAAGGAGAAGATGCACGCCGGCATCCCACTCACCGACGACGACCGTCGCCCCTGGCTGGACGCGTGCTCGTCCCGCATCGCGGAGGTCGAGGCCTCCGGCTCGCGGTGTGTGATGGCGAACTCGGCGCTGAAGCGCGCGTACCGGGACCGCCTGCGTGAGGACGCCCCGGACCTCTTCATCGTGTTCCTCGACGGGTCGCGCGAGCTCATCGCCGATCGGCAGCGCCACCGTCACCACGAGTACATGCCGAACTCCCTGCTCGACTCGCAGTTCGCGACGCTCGAGCGCCCGGGCGCGGACGAAGCCGTCGCGGCGGTGCCGATCCACGGGGTCGTGGACGACACCGTCGCGGCGATCCTCGCCGTCCTGCCCTGAGCCCGTCCTGCCCCGAGCCCGTCCGGCCCTGAACCCGTCCTGCCCTGAGCCCGTCGCGCTCGACGACCTGACCGTCGGGTCTACTTCCGGCTGAGCTCCGACCGTCGAGCGCGGTACTCCTCGGCGTCGATCTCGCCGCGGGCGAACCGGTCGGCCAGCACCGACCGCGCGTCGGCGATCGCCCGTCCGGCACCGCGGCGGAGGACGCCGAAGACGACGGCCCCGACGACGAGCAGGAGCAGGAGCGCCGGGAACACGGGGAAGCCGTGGGACGGCATCCCGCCTCCGTGCCAGTACGGAGCGGTGGCAGCGAGTGTGGTGAGCATGGGGACCTCCGAGGTCGGGTGTGGTGCCGCGGTCGCGACACGACAAGGCTGTCGGTCGGGAGGCCCCACCCGCGTCCGCCAGGAGAGCCCACTCGGACCTGCTCCCGCCGGCTCACCCGCGCCGGTTCGTCCACAGGCGACTACTCCTCCGGGCGTAGTCCACAGGCCCTCCCGTTGCGCGATGTGTCGGGGGAGGGCCGACCGTAGGCTCGCTGCATGACCACCGACACGCGCTCCGACACCCGCCCGGCGGGTGGACGCCGGTTCGCCCGCGTGGGACGGGTGCTGCCGGTGGCGCTCGTGCAGGTCGTCGGCACCGTCGCCGCCACCCGGTGGGCAGCCGGGGTCGGTCCCGGTGCCGTCGGTGCTGGTGGCCCGCCGTGGACAGAGCGCTTCGGTGACGGCGTCGACCCGGTGTTGCTCGGGCCCCTGGCATGGGTGCTGCTCGTGGGCGGGATCGTCGTCCTGCCCTTCCGGTGGCGGTGGCCGGTCGTGGTCCTGGCCCTGACCCTCGGCACGACGATCGGCTACGCCCTGGTCGTCAGTCCGCGTGGGCCGTTCGTCGCGGCGCTGACCATGGCGCTGGCGAACGCCTGGTTCCGCGGCCACCGCGTCCCCACGTACGTCGCTGCCGCGGTCGCGCAGGTCGTCCTGCCCTCGGCGGACACCCTGACAGGCCGCGCGCCCTTCCCGACCGTCACCACGATGACGCTCTGCCTGGCGTGGCTGACGGTCACCATCGCCGTCACCGAGCTCGTCCGGGTACGGGTGGCCCGCGCCGCCGACGCCCGTCGCGCCCGCCTCGCGGCGGAGCAGCAGCGCGCCGGCGCCGAGCGCGTCCGCATCGCCCGGGAGCTCCACGACTCGGTCGCCCACAGCATGTCGCTCATCAACCTGCAGGCGGGGGTGGCCCTGCACCTCGGGGCCGAACTCCCCGAGCAGACCCGGGAGTCGCTGCTGAACATCCGCGACTCCAGCAAGCAGGCGCTCGTGGAGCTCCGGACGATCCTCGGCGTGCTGCGGGCCGTCGACGCATCGTCCGGCACCTCCGACCGCACCCCGGTCGCCGGTCTCGACCGCGTCCCCGACCTGGTCGATCGAGCCCGCCTGGCCGGGATGGACGTGGAGCTGCGCCTGGACGGCCCGGTGGAGACCGTCGCCGGCGTCGTCTCGCGCAACGCCTTCCGCATCGTGCAGGAGTCCGTCACGAACGTCATGAAGCACGCCCCTGACCACCACGCCTCGGTCGTGGTCGACGTGGGGGCCGAGGTCGTCGACATCACGGTGACCGACGTCCCGGCGCCGGTCGCGATCGGCGCCGGTGCCCCGCGGACCGAGGAGGCGCCCCGCGGGCACCGCTCCTCGTCCGCCCTCGCCCGTGCGGCGGGCCAGCACACCGTGACCGAGCAGGCGGACGGCGGCAGCGGCAGCAGTCCGGGGAACGGGCTGGTCGGGATGCACGAACGGGCCACGGCTGTCGGCGGCACACTCGCCGTCGGCCCGACGCCCGACGGCGGGTGGTCGGTCCACGCACGCCTGCCGATCGGCGAACCCGCACGCACTGCGTCCGGAGCGACGGAGACGACCGCATGACCATGTCCGCGACTCCCACCACGCCGGATCTGATCCGGATCGTGTTGGTGGACGACCAGAGCCTCATCCGTGCCGGACTCCGCGCACTCGTGTCCGCCGAGCCGGGGATGCAGGTCGTCGGTGAGGCGTCCGACGGCGAGGACGCCGTCGCGGTCGTCGCACGGGAACTGCCGGACGTCGTGCTCATGGACATCCGCATGCCGGGGACCGACGGCCTCGTCGCCACACGGCGGATCTCCGAGGACCCGGCGCTCGGCGCGGTGCACGTGGTGGTCCTCACGACCTTCGAGGAGGACGACACCGTGTTCGAGGCGATCCGTGGCGGTGCTGCCGGGTTCCTCGTGAAGGACACCGAGCCCGCCGAACTCCTCCGGGCGATCCGCACCGTGGTCGCGGGGGAGTCGTTGCTGTCGCCCGGCCCGACCCGGTCGCTCGTCGAGGCGTACGCGGCGCACGCGAAGCCGGCAGCGCTCGCACCCGAACTCGACGCCCTGACCGACCGCGAACGCCAGGTCATGCGCCTGGTCGCGAGCGGCTTGACGAACGCCGAGATCGCCGAGCGCCTGTTCGTCAGTCCGGCCACGACGAAGACCCACGTCTCCCGGGCGATGATCAAGCTCGGCGCTCGCGACCGCGCCCAACTCGTGGTCTTCGCCTACGAGACCGGCCTCGTCACCCCGGGGTGGACGGGATGACCGGGAACACATTCGTGACGCGGGCCTGCTGGAAGCCGCGGTCGCCCGGCCCGCCGCCAGCGTCGACGGCCGCGATGCCTACCCGTCGCTGGTCGAGAAAGCCGCGCGCCCGCCGTGCGTCGGGGTTGAGCGGGCCTCGAGCCGCCGCTGACGATGGACACACGGCCGCCGCCGGTGCAGGCTCGACAGGTGGACGCCGGATGCATCCCGCACCGCCGCGGAGGAGCACCGCGCCCACCTCGAGGAGGAGCAACGCCGTGACCGATCCCGCGAACCCGACCCCCGGTGCGACCGACGCCCGCTCTGCGGGCGGAGGCACAGCCTCCAGGCCGGACACCTGTCCGAGCACGGACCGTGGACAGCTCGTCGACCGTGCCGAGGTGATCGTCACCAGTCCGGACCGGAACTTCGTCACCCTCAAACTGACCACCGCGGACGGCGTCACCGGTCTCGGTGACGCGACCCTGAACGGCCGCGAGCTCGCGGTCGCCGCGTACCTGTCCGAGCACGTCGTCCCGCTGCTCACCGGTCGGGACGCCAGCCGCATCGAGGACGCCTGGCAGTTCCTCTACCGCTCGACCTACTGGCGTCGGGGTCCGGTGACGATGGCCGCGATCGCCGCCGTCGACATGGCGCTCTGGGACATCAAGGCCAAGGTCGCCGGGATGCCGCTCTACCAGCTGCTCGGCGGTGCTTCCCGGACCGGGCTGATGGCGTACGGGCACGCCTCGGGCAAGGACCTCCCGGAGCTGTTCGACTCGATCCGCCAGCACCAGGCCGAGGGGTACCGGTCGATCCGCGTCCAGACCGGCGTGCCGGGGCTCGAGTCCATCTACGGCATCGCCTCGAACCGCACCACCGAGGGCAACGCCGGCGTCCGCTACGACTTCGAGCCCGCGCAGCGTGGGGTGTTCCCGGCCATGGAGGACTGGGACACCCGCGCGTACCTCCGGCACCTGCCGACCGTCTTCGAGGCGGTCCGCAACGAGTTCAGCCCCGAGCTGCCGCTCCTGCACGACGGACACCACCGGATGACCCCGATCCAGGCCGCCAAGCTCGGGAAGTCGCTCGAGCCGTACGACCTCTTCTGGCTCGAGGACTGCACCCCCGCCGAGAACCAGGAAGCGCTCCGACTCGTCCGGCAGCACACCACGACCCCGCTCGCCATCGGTGAGGTCTTCAACACGGTCTGGGACTTCAAGGACCTCATCCGCGACCAGCTCATCGACTACGTCCGCGGCGCCGTCACGCACATGGGCGGCGTGACCCCGCTGCGGAAGACGATGGACTACGCCGCGATGTACCAGGTGAAGTCCGGGTTCCACGGGCCGACCGACATCTCGCCGGTGGGGATGGCGGCCCAGATGCACCTCGGGCTCGCCATCCACAACTTCGGGATCCAGGAGTACATGCAGCACGGCCCGAGGACGAACCAGGTGTTCCAGCAGACGGCCACCTTCACCGACGGGTACCTGCACCCCGGCGACGAGCCCGGCATCGGCGTCTCGCTCGACGTCGACGAGGCCGGGAAGTACCCGTACGAGCAGGCGTACCTGCCGTTCAACCGCCTGGCGGACGGCACCGTGCACGACTGGTGAGCGTTCCCGGGCGCCGCACCGTGCCCGACGGGCAGAGTGGTGGCGTGGACCCCGCAGCGCTCGCCGACGTCGCCCGCGACCTGTTGCGCGCCGCTCCGGGCGACTTCGTGGCCGCGCGGACGGCACGGCTACGAGCGGTCCGGAAGGACGACCGGGAGCTCGCGGCAGCGATCGGGAAGCTGAAGAAGCCCGCGCCGGCCGCGTGGATCGTCGACCTACTCGCCTCCGAGGACGCCCTCGACGACGCCGTCGACCTCGGTCCGGCCCTCCGGCAGGCGCAGGCCTCCGCGGACCCGCAGCAGATCGCGACACTCCGGAAGCAGCGGTCCCAGGTCGTGGCGGCGCTCGCCGACACCGGGGCCGACCGAGCGGCCGCGGCCGGGCACCCGCCGACCCCGACCGTGCTCGAGCAGGTCCGCGCGACCATCGAGGCCGGCATGGCCGACCCGCACGCCGGCGCCGCGATCCGATCGGGCCTCCTCCTGCGGCCCCTCGAGAGCGTGGGGTTCGAGGACGTCGACCTGACCGACGCGGTGGCCGTCCCGGACGCCGTCCCGGACGCGTGGTCCGGCAGCGACGCGCCTCCCATCCCGATCACGGCCGGGAGGCGCGGTGCAGGCCGTCCCGCCGCGCCCGGTCCCGCAGACGACGAGCCCGGGACCCCCGACGAGCCCGGGATCCCCGACGAGCCGGGGACCCCCGACGAGCCGGATGCTCCTGACGGGCCTGGGACCCCTGACGAGCCGGATGCGCCGGATGGACCAGATGCTGCTGCCGAACCGGACGCTCCTGAGGGGCCCGACGTGCCGGCCTCCGACGAGGACCAACGCGACCCCGCAGCCGAGCGCCGCGAGGCGCGCGAGGCCGAGACGGCAGCGAGACGTGCCTCCCGCCAGGCCGATGCCGCTCTCGACCAGGCGGAGTCCGCCCTCGAGGACGTCGAGGACCGACGCGCCGACCTCGACCGCCGCCGTCGGGACCTCGAGCGACAGCTCACCGTCCTCGACCAGGAGCAGGCCGACCTCGACGCCGAGGCCGAGCGGCTCGGGCAGGAGCGCGACGACGCCGAGGCCGCGAGCGACCGCGCCCGGGAAGCCCTCGTCGCCGCCCGGCACCACCGTCGCCGCTGACCAGTCTCGGCACCGTCGCGACACGCCCGGAGGCCCTGCTAGGATGGGTGACTGACTTCGGCGAGGGCCGCGCAAGCGGCCGTGATCGACGCGGTGGGAGACCCGGCCAGCCCTGGGAACGTTCCTCACGCGTGCACGCGTTCGAGTTGCAACACCACAGACCCCCCGATGCCGGCACTCCGGCGTCGTCCCCGACACCAGGAGGCATCATGGCTGACTACACCAAGCTCGCAGCGGAAGTCCGCACCAAGTTCGGCAAGGGTGCGGCCCGCAAGCTCCGCGCCGCCGACAAGATCCCCGCCGTCGTCTACGGTCACGGCACCGAGCCGCAGCACATCAGCCTGCCGGGCCACGAGACGATGCTCCTCGTCCGTACCGCCAACGCGGTCGTGGACCTCGACATCGAGGGTGCTGCCCAGCTCGCCCTCGTCAAGGACGTCCAGCGTGACCCGGTGCGTCAGATCATCGAGCACATCGACCTCGTCGTCGTGCGTCGTGGCGAGAAGGTCACGGTCGACGTGCCCGTCGTCATCGAGGGCGAGTCCTTCGCCGGCACCATCCACGTGCAGGACCTGGCGAGCGTCTCCCTGCTCGTCGAGGCGACCGACATCCCCGAGCACGTCGTCGTGGACGTCGAGGGCCTCGAGGACGGTGCGCAGGTCCACGCGTCCGACCTGCAGCTCCCGGCCGGTGCCGAGCTCGAGACCGACGCCGAGTCGCTCGTCGTCCAGATCGTCACCCCGCGTGGCACCGCTGACGACGACGCCGCCGACGAGGCCGCTGCCGAGGCGGGCGCCGAGGCCGGCACCGAGGGCGGCTCCGCCCCGGCCGACGCCGACTCCGAGTAAGACGACGACGACGTCTGGCCGACGCTGATGGCGGAGCGCACGTTCGTGGTGGTCGGGCTCGGGAACCCCGGGCCCGACTACGCGGGCAACCGTCACAACGTCGGCCAGATGGTCCTCGACGAACTGGCCGCCCGGATGGGTGCCACGTTCAGGAAGCACAAGACCCCGAACCAGGTCGCCGAGGGGCGCCTCGTACCGGGGGGCCCGAAGCTCGTCCTCGCGAAGCCCGGGTCGTTCATGAACACGTCCGGCGGTCCGGTCTCCGCCGTCCTCGGGTTCTACAGCGTGCCGCCGGCGGACCTGATCCTGGTCCACGACGAGCTCGACCTGCCGTTCGACTCCGTGAAGCTCAAGGGCAACGGTGGCCACGGCGGGCACAACGGCATCCGCGACGTCATCAAGGCGACGAACACGAACGAGTTCGCCCGCGTGCGGGTCGGCATCGGACGCCCGCCCGGTCGTCAGGACCCGGCCGACTACGTGCTGCGTGACTTCTCCGCGGCCGAGAAGAAGGCGCTGCCGAACCTCCTCGCCGACGCGGCCGACGCCGTCGAGGCGATCGTGACCGACGGCCTGCTCGCCGCGCAGCAGCGCTTCCACGCCCCGGCCTGATGAACGCCGTCGCCGCCGTCGTGCTCGCGACGAACCCGTTCGCCACGGCCGCGCTCGTCGTCGTCTCGGTCATGGGCATCGCGCTCGTCGGGACGGCGCGCTTCCTCGGTCGCCGCGCGGCCGAGCAGGCGCGCGAGGGCGAGCCGACGCCGCCGCCGGACGACCTGGAGCCGGGCAGCTCCTGAGCCGGAACCGGCCGGGAGGCCCGCCCCGGCTCCGCCACGCGCCTCCTGTTCGCCCGTCGCGCACGCCGCGACCGCTGTCGGGGGCCGCCGGTACCATCGTGTGAGTGACGATCTCGGGCCTCATCCCTGCGCTCTCGCGCGCCTCCTCCTTCGATCGTGCGCTCCGTGCCGCTCCTCGCGACGCCGACTTCTCGGTGGTCGACGGCCTGCGCGTGCCCCTGTTCGCCGCCCTGCTGGCCGAGCGCTCGGGTCCGCAGTGCGCCTTCGTCATCACCGCGACCGGGCGGGAGGCCGAAGCCGTCCGTGACGCCCTCAGCTGCACCGTCCCCGACGCGGACGTGCTCGAGTTCCCGGCGTGGGAGACCCTGCCGCACGAGCGTCTCAGCCCGAGCCCGCAGACCGTCGGCACCCGCATCGCGACCCTCCGCGCACTGCAGCGGTGGCAGGACGCCCCTGCCGCGCAGCGCCGGACGACCGTCGTGGTCGCGAGCGTCCGGGCAGCGCTCCAACCGATCGCCGACAACCTGACCGAGCTCGCGCCGGTCGTGCTGCGGAGCGCGTCGCGGGGCAACGACCTCGGCGCGATCGCCGCACAGCTCGTCGACCTCGCGTACGCCCGGGTGGACCTCGTCACCCGCCGCGGGGAGTTCGCCGTCCGCGGCGGCATCCTCGACGTCTTCCCGCCGACGGCCGACCACCCCGTCCGCGTCGACTTCTTCGGTGACGAGATCGAGGGCATCAAGGCGTTCTCGGTGGCCGACCAGCGGTCCACGGACGACGACCTCGACGCGGTGGAGCTCACCGCATCACGCGAACTGCTCCTGAGCGACGACGTCCGGCAGCGGGCGCGCGAGATGCTCCACGAGTTCCCGAACCTGTCGCAGATGCTCGCGAAGGTGTCCGAGGGGATCCCCGTCGAGGGCATGGAGTCCCTCGCCCCGGCGCTGGTCCGCAAGCTCGTGCCGGTGACGGAGTACCTGCCCGAGGAAGCGACGATCGCGGTCTTCTCGCCGGAGCGGGTGAGCGGTCGCGCGCACAGCCTGGCCGAGACGAACCAGGAGTTCCTGCAGGCGGCGTGGAGCGCGGCCGTGGCGGGTGCCCAGGCGCCCATCGACCTCGACGCGGGCAACTTCCTCACGGTCCAGCAGCTGAAGAACACCCGCGGGCAGCGCACGTGGTGGACGGTGTCGCCGTTCGACTCCGGCGCCGACGAACCGCTGAGCGACGCCGACGCGGCCGCCGAGGCGGGGGAGTACATCCGCGTCCCGGGCGAGGCGATCCCGAGCTTCGCCGGCAGTGCGGACGGTGCGGTCGCCCACGTCAAGGCGCTGACCGACGACCAGTGGGCCGTCGTCGTGACGGCGCAGGGCCAGGGCCTCGTCGAACGTGCGGTGCAGGTACTCGCCGACGCCGGGGTGGCCGCGCGCGCCGAGACGCTGGACGGGCCTCCCGAGCCGGGCGTCGCCATCGTCACGACGGCCAGCGTCGAGCACGGCTTCGCCGTCGCGGACCCGCGCATCGCGCTCCTCAGCGAGGCCGAGTTCTACGGCCGCAGCGTCCAGCAGGGCGCCCGCACCGTCAAGAAGCTCGCGAGCCGGCGCAAGAACGTCGTCGACCCGCTGCAGCTGAAGCCGGGCGACGTCGTCGTGCACGCCACGCACGGCATCGGCAAGTTCGTGGAACTGGTCAGCAGGGAGGTCAGTTCCGGCGGCCGGAACGCCGTCAAGCAGCAGCGTGAGTACCTGGTGCTCGAGTACGCGCCCTCGAAGCGGAACTACCCCGGCGACAAGCTCTTCGTGCCGACCGACCAGCTCGACCAGCTGTCCCGGTACGTCGGCGGCGAGAACCCGACCCTGTCGAAGATGGGCGGCTCGGACTGGTCGGCCGCGAAGTCGAAGGCGCGCAAGGCCGTGCGCGACATCGCGGTGGACCTCGTGAAGCTGTACTCCGCCCGAATGGCGTCGAAGGGGCACGCGTTCGGGCCGGACACCCCGTGGCAGCGCGAGCTGGAAGAGGCGTTCCCCTTCGCGGAGACCGTCGACCAGCTGACGACCATCGACGAGATCAAGCGCGACATGGAGAGCCCGATCCCGATGGACCGGCTGCTCTCCGGAGACGTCGGCTACGGCAAGACCGAGGTCGCGATCCGCGCCGCGTTCAAGGCGGTGCAGGACGGCAAGCAGGTCGCCGTGCTCGTCCCGACGACACTGCTCGTCCGCCAGCACATGGAGACGTTCCAGGAGCGGTTCGCCGGGTTCCCGGTGAACCTGCGCGCCCTGAGCCGGTTCCAGACCGAGAAGGAGACGAAGGAGACCCTCGCGGGCCTCGCCGACGGCACCGTCGACGTCGTGATCGGCACGCACCGGATCCTGTCGCAGAGCGTGCAGTTCAAGGACGTCGGCCTCGTCATCATCGACGAGGAGCAGCGCTTCGGTGTCGAGCACAAGGACCAGCTCAAGAAGCTCAAGACGAACGTCGACGTCCTGGCGATGTCCGCGACACCGATCCCGCGCTCGCTCGAGATGGCGGTGACCGGCATCCGCGAGATGTCGACCCTCTCGACCCCGCCGGAGGACCGGCACCCGATCCTCACGTTCGTCGGACCGCAGTCGGACCTGCAGGTGGCCGCGGCGATCAAGCGCGAGATGCTCCGCGAGGGCCAGGTGTTCTACGTGCACAACCGCGTGAAGGACATCCAGTCGGTCGCGTCGCACCTGGCCGAGATCGTGCCGGACGCCCGCATCGCCGTGGCGCACGGGCAGATGGGCGAGCAGGCCCTCGAGCAGGTCATGGTCGACTTCTGGGAGCGCCGGTTCGACGTGCTCGTGTCCACGACGATCATCGAGACCGGTCTGGACATCGCGAACGCGAACACCTTGATCATCGACAAGGCGGACAAGTACGGCCTGTCGCAGCTCCACCAGCTCCGCGGCCGTGTCGGTCGTGGGCGCGAGCGCGGGTACGCGTACTTCCTGTACGACGCCGAGAAGCCGCTGTCCGAGACCGCGCAGGACCGCCTCGAGACGATCGCGGCGAACAACGAGCTCGGCGCGGGCATGCAGGTCGCGATGAAGGACCTCGAGATCCGCGGTGCCGGCAACCTGCTCGGCGGCGAGCAGTCCGGGCACATCGCAGGCGTCGGGTTCGACCTGTACCTCCGGATGATCGGCGAGGCGGTGTCGCAGTTCCGCGGGGACGTGGCGGAGGGGCAGACCGAGCTCCGGCTCGAGATCCCCGTCGACGCGCACATCCCGGAGGACTACGTCGAGTCCGAGCGCCTCCGACTCGAGGCCTACCAGAAGCTCTCCGCCGCGTCGGCCCCGGCCGCGCAGCCCGAGGCGATCGACATGGTCCTCGACGAGCTCACCGACCGGTACGGCACCCCGCCGCAGGCCGTGCTGACGCTGATCGAGGTGTCCCGCCTCCGCCGGATGGCGCAGCAGGTCGGCCTGTCCGACGTGGTCGTCATGGGGTCGAACCTGCGGGTGGCGGGCAAGGAACTCGCCGACTCGGCGCAGGTCCGCCTCAAGCGGATGTTCGCCGGAGCACGCTGGTTCCCGCAGCAGGACGCCGCGAGCATCCCGGTCCCGAAGCCGCACGGCGAGACCCTGCCGGACGACGCCCTCATCGGTTGGGTGGAGAGCATCCTCACCGCGGTCTACGGAGCGCCTGCCCGGGCGGAGGCGCCGGCCGCCTGACAGTCCTCGTCCGGTGACCACCGGACGGACGGGAGGCCCGGGACGGATCCGTCCCGGGCCTCCCGTCCGTCACGTGGTCGCGCCGGTGCGTGAGCGGGCGCTACTCGGTGGCTTCGGCCTCGGACAGCTCGCGCCGCTGGCGGTACCGGCGCGCCCGCACCGACACCACGACCGCGGACGCGACCATCGCGATGCCCGACCCGACGAGGACCGCGAGGACGCCCTCGTCGACGATCTCCTCGTTCGCCGCGAACGCCAGTTCGTTCATGAGCAGCGACACGGTGAAGCCGATGCCGCCGAGCACGCCGACCGTCATCACGGAGCCGACCGAGAGGGTCGACCGACCCGGTCCGCGGAAGAGCCGACCGGCCACGACGCCGAACAGGGTGATGCCGATGACCTTGCCGACCGGCAGCGCCAGGACGACCGCCCAGAACGTCGGGGAGAGTTCGCCGATGCCGACGGCGGGGATCACGACCGCTGCGGAGACGAAGGCGAAGACGGGGAGCACGATCGCGTTCGACCACGGCTCGACCTGCTCGTGCAGGGTGCCGCCCGGACGTCGGGGGAGGACCAACCCGAGGGCCACACCGGCGATGGTCGCGTGCACACCCGAGTGGTACACGAGCCACCACGTGACGAGGCCGACGAGGACCATCGCGACGACGAGGAACGGCTGCGCGGCACTGCCCGGGCGCAGCCGGCGTCCGAGCAGTGCGAAGACCACGAGCAGGACCGCTGCGCCGCCGAGCGCGAGGAAGTCCGTGCCGTGCGCGAAGACGACGGCGATGATGACGATCGCGATCAGGTCGTCGAGGACCGCGAGGGCGAGCAGGAACACCCGGATCGTCGCGGGCAGCCCGCGCCCGAACATCGCCAGGACCCCGAGCGCGAACGCGATGTCCGTCGCGGTCGGGATCGGCCATCCGTGGGTGTACGGCGTCCCGGCGGTGACGAGCAGGTAGACGAGCGCCGGCACGAGCACACCGCCGACCGCGGCGATGGCCGGGACGACGGCCGTCTTCGGGTTCGCGAGCTCGCCGGCGACCAGCTCGTGCTTCAGCTCGATGGCGACCAGCAGGAAGAAGACCGCGAGCAGGCCGTCGCTGACCCAGTGGGCGATGGAGAGGTCGAAGCCGACCGCCCCCCACGGGGTGTGCCAGTCGAGGCCCCGCTCGAGACCGGGGCCGAGTGCGGTGTTGGCGACGACCAGTCCGAGGACGGCGGCGGTGAGGAGGGCGATCGCGCTGAAACGGGGCGAACGGACGAAGGACGGCATGCGGCTCCGGTGGAGATCGGGTACGGGGAACGGACCGTCGACCAGACTTCCCGACACACCTCCACCAGGATAGCGGGACGGCCCGGGAGCCCGATCCACGCGGAGCCGCGGGTGGCAGCATGGCGGCATGACTGCCGTTGCCGAACTCGTCGCCGTCGTGGACCGCCTGCTCGACCCCGAGCACGGATGCGTCTGGAACCGCGAGCAGACCCATGCCACCCTCGCCCGGTACGCCGTCGAGGAGACCTACGAGCTCGTCGACGCGATCGACGGCGGGGACGACGACGAACTCCGCGAGGAACTGGGCGACGTCCTGTACCAGGTCGTGTTGCACGCGGGGATCGCCGCGCGGCAGGGGAGGTTCGACCTCGACGACGTGGCCGACTCCGTGCGCGAGAAGATGCAGCGGCGCCACCCGCACGTCTTCGGCGACGAGGAAGCGCACACGGTCGAGGACGTCATCCGGGTCTGGCGTGCCGCGAAGGCCGCCGAGAAGTCGTCGCGGACGAGCGCGTACACGGGCGTGCCGCGGGCGATGCCGCCGCTCGAACGTGCCGTGAAGCTCCTGGAGCGGTTGGAGGAGCGTGGTGACCTGCACGCCGCGATGGCTTCCGTGACGGACGGCGCCGTGCTCGAGGTGGTCGATCCCGTCCCCGGTGCCCGCGTCGCTCCCGGTGTCGCCGGGGTACCCGCTGCCGCCGACGTCCCCGGCGCCCCCGTCGCTCCCGGAGCGCCCGGTGCTCCCGGTGTCGCCGACGCTCCCGGTGGCGCCGACGGAGCGGCGGCCTCCGGCGCGGTCGGTGCTGCGGACGTCGTCGGTGCCGCGGACCCCGGTGACGCCGCTGCCGGGCAGCAGCCGGGGACCCGGGTCGACGCGGCCTGGGGCGCCGGGATGCTCGCCGAGGTGGCCGTTGCGCACGAACAGGGCTTGGACCCGATCGCGAGTCTGCGAGCCGCGGTGGCGATGCTCGAGGTGGCGGGCCGCGGCCTGGAGCAGGACGACCGCGGGGACGACCGTTACGACCACGACGAAGAGCGGGCGTCCTCCTAACCCGAAAAAGGAGGACGCCCGCGAGCGGGAGACGGCGTCACCAGGGAGCGACGCCGACAGGGGATCCCGCTCGAACCGCGGAGGCGCTTGCAGCACGCCGCCTCCGCTGCCGGCCGACGCGCGGATCAGGCACGCTCCGACCGAGGTTCTGGATGCAGCATATCAGCGGACACGCGCTGCTGCAAGAGGCGGTCGTGCTCTGCGAGAATCGACGGCATGGCGACGACCGTGACGGCCCCCAGGGGCATGCGAGACCACCTCCCCGCCGACAAGGCCCGGCGGGAGCACGTGCTCGGCGTCATCCGCGGTGTGTACGCGCGACACGGGTTCGACGAGATCGAGACGCCGGTCGTCGAGGACGCCGCCCGCCTCCACTCCGGACTCGGTGGCGACAACGAGAAGCTGGCCTTCGCCGTGATGCGCCGCGGGCTGACCACCGAGGACCTGCGGCAGGCCGACGCGCCGCTGGACCTCGCCGACCTCGGGCTGCGGTTCGACCTGACCGTCCCGCTCGCTCGGTTCTACGCCTCCCACCGCGCCGAACTGCCGAGCGTGTTCCGTGCCGTGCAGATCGCGCCCGTGTGGCGTGCCGAGCGTCCGCAGAAGGGGCGCTACCGCCAGTTCGTGCAGTGCGACATCGACGTCCTGGGCGAGCCCGGGCAGCTCGCCGAGATCGAACTCATCCGGGCGACCACCGCGGCGCTCGACGCGCTCGGCATCGTCGGCACGTCGATCCGGATCAACGACCGCCGCATCCTGCTCGCGCTCCTCGCCTCGTGGGGGGTCACCGAGCAGTCCGCAGCCGACCGGGCCCTCATCACGGTCGACAAGCTCGACAAGATCGGGGCCGTCGGCGTCGCGGAGGAGCTCGGGACCACGCTCGGCCTCGACCCCGCCGCCACGGCCGACACGATCCGGGCGCTCGAGTCCGCCGACTGGGACAGCGTGCGCGGTGCCGACTGGCTCGACGCCGAGGCGTTCGCTGACCTCGAGCGACTGCGCGCGGCGCTCCCGGGCGTCGACCTCCGCTTCGACCCGACGCTCGTCCGCGGCATGGGGTACTACACCGGCACGATCTTCGAGGTCGCGCACCCCGACTTCGGGTACAGCCTCGGTGGGGGCGGCCGCTACGACGGCATGATCGGGCGCTTCCTCGGGCAGGACGTCCCGGCGGTCGGGTTCTCGCTCGGGTTCGAGCGGCTCGTGGACCTCGTGTCGCTGCCCGGTTCGGCCGAGTCCGACGCCGTCGTGCTCGTGTACGACAAGGACGTCGACCCGGTCCGGTTGGCCGCGCTGAAGGCCGAGGCACTGGACACGCACCACCGCGTGCGCCTCGAGAAGCGCACGAAGAACATGAAGAACCTCCTCGCCGGACTCGCGGAGCAGGGCTTCGGCTCGTTCGCCACCGTCGGGACCGACACCACGTCGCTCGACGGCGTGGAGTTCCGTCCGCTCGCCTGACGGACTCCTCCCGGTCATCCACAGCCAGGCGTCGCGGTGCAGCGGCGTCGCTAGGATCGACAGCGCAACCACCACAACCCAACGACAGGGAGTTCCCCGTGGCAGTGATCGATGCCGTAGGCGCACGCGAAGTCCTCGATTCCCGAGGCAACCCGACGGTCGAGGTCGAGGTCCTCCTCGACGACGGTGTCGTCTCGCGCGCCCTCGTTCCGTCCGGTGCCTCCACCGGCGCCTTCGAAGCGTACGAGCTGCGCGACGGCGACGACTCCCGGTACGGCGGCAAGGGCGTGCTCAAGGCCGTCGAGGCCGTGCTCGACGAGATCGGCCCGGCGCTCGAGGGCTTCGACGCCACCGACCAGCGTCTCGTCGACGCCGCGCTGATCGAGCTCGACGGCACCGAGAACAAGTCCCGCCTCGGCGCGAACGCCATCCTCGGTGCCTCGCTCGCGGTGGCCCGCGCCGCGGCCGACTCGGTCGACCTGCCGCTGTTCCGCTACCTCGGTGGCCCGAACGCGCACACGCTCCCCGTGCCGCTCATGAACGTCGTCAACGGCGGCGCGCACGCCGACACAAACGTCGACATCCAGGAGTTCTTCCTGGTGCCGTACGGCGCCGAGTCCTTCTCGGAGGCCCTGCGCTGGGGCGTCGAGACCTACCACGCCCTCAAGGGCGAGCTGAAGAAGCAGGGCCTCGCGACCGGCCTCGGTGACGAGGGCGGCTTCGCGCCGGAGCTCGCCTCGAACCGCGCCGCGCTCGACTTCCTCCTCGCGGCGATCGAGAAGGCCGGCTTCACCCCGGGCAAGGACATCGCGCTGGGCCTCGACGTCGCCAGCACCGAGTTCTTCCACGACGGCAAGTACTCCTTCGAGGGCAAGCAGCTCTCGAGCGCCGAGTTCACGCAGTACTTCGTCGACCTGGCCCGTGACTACCCGCTCGCCACGATCGAGGACCCGCTGGCCGAGGACGACTGGGAGGGCTGGACCCACCTGACCGCCGAGCTCGGTTCGAAGCTGCAGATCGTCGGCGACGACCTGTTCGTCACCAACCCGACGCGGCTCCAGCGCGGCATCGACGAGAAGGCCGGCAACTCGATCCTGGTCAAGGTGAACCAGATCGGCACGCTGACCGAGACCCTCGACGCGGTCTCCCTCGCGCACCGCCACGGCATGACCGCGATCCTGTCGCACCGCTCCGGTGAGACCGAGGACACCACGATCGCGGACATCGCGGTCGCGGTCGACGGTGGTCAGATCAAGACCGGCGCCCCGGCCCGCTCGGACCGCGTCGCCAAGTACAACCAGCTGCTCCGCATCGAGGAAGAGCTCGGCGACGCGGCGGTCTACGCCGGCCGCTCCGCCTTCCCGCGTTCGGCTTCGCTGTAACCCAGCACCCCCCCCGAGACGCCGTCCTCCGTTCGGAGGGCGGCGTCTCGCCGTTGCGCGGAACGGACCCGTCCGCGCGTGCCACCGACTCACGCGAGCCGCCTCGTCTGCGCGAGACGCCCCCGTCTGTGGACGACGCCGCGGTGCGTGCTGAACGCCTCCGGATTCGACGGCGTCTCGCCGAGGTGGCGGCGTTTCGGCGCGGCCAGGGCGTCTCGGGGCCCCGAGCCAGCCTCCAGGCCGGTGGAGCGAGACGCCCCCGTCCGCGCGTGACGCCGCGATGCGCGCGAGACGCCTCCGAATTCGGCGGCGTCTCGGCGAGGTGGCGGCGGTTCGGCGGCCCGGCGGCGTCTCGTCGGTCAGTTGGCGTCCCGGGACCCGAGCCAGCCGGGAGACCCGAGCCGTGCCTCAGGCCGGTGGAGCGAGACGCCCCCGTTTGCGCGTGACGCCGCGGTGCGCGCGAGACGCCTCCGAATCCGACGGCGTCTCGGCGAGGTCGAGGCGATTCGGCGGCCCGGCGGCGTCCCGTCGGTCAGTTGACGTCCCGGGACCCGAGCCAGCCGGGAGACCCGGGCCGTGCCTCCAGGCCGGTGGAGCGAGACGCCCCCGTCTGCGTACGACGCCGCGATGCGCGCGAGACGCCTCCGAATTCGGCGGCGTCTCGGCGGCCTGGCGGCGTCTCGGTGCGGCGGGGGCGTCTCGGGGACCCGAGCCGGACTGGAGGCGCGGGGCGCGCTTCCAGCGTCGGCAGCCGTCGCTGAGAGGGTGCGCAACGCGCGCGCGGCGGGATGCCGAGCCCCGACGGCCGCGTTATCGTCGTCGTCGTGCCCAGCCAGAAGCCCCGCGTCCGCCGCGTCCCCGTGGCCATGCCCGAGGGAGCGACCTCGGGACAGCCGTGGTACCGGTCGCTGCACTTCTCCGGGTTCAGCTTGCTGATGCTCGCGATCATCGTGCTCTTCGTCGTGGTGCTCGCCCCCTCGCTCCGCACGCTCGTGCAGCAGCAGGACCAGATCACCGACATGCAGCGGCAGGTCGCGGCGCAGAAGGCCGACGTCGCGCAGAAGAAGCACGACGTGGCGCGCTGGGACGACCCCGCTTACATCGAGGCACAGGCGCGCGACCGCCTGCTCTACGTGTACCCGGGCGAGGAGAGCTACCTGGTGATGGGCAGCGAGGCCGGCGCTTCGGCCACCCCGGCGCCGAGGACCGAGTCCGGCACCCCGGTCAGCTCGACGGTGCAGACGCCGGACGTGGACTGGGTGCGGTCGATGCTCTCGTCCGTCCTCGAGTCCGGGCTGTCGGACGAGACCGATGACGAACTCGAGCGCCGCGGCGACACCGGTGACGGCAGCGGCAGCGACACCGACCGCGGGACGGACAGCGGCTCGTCCCCCGAGTAGGGCCGACGCGCGGAGTCGGGTAGGCTCACGTGCCCGTGACGACCCCTCCGTTCGACCCGCCGACCGCGCACGACGTGCAGGTGGTGACCGCCCAGCTCGGACGCCCCGCCCGTGACGTGATCGGCATCGCTGCTCGCTGCGTCTGCGGCAACCCGACGGTCGTGTCCACGAAGCCCCGCCTCGGCAACGGCACCCCGTTCCCGACGCTCTACTACCTCTGCCACCCGGCAGCCACCGCAGCGGTCAGCACCCTCGAGGCGAACCAGGTCATGCCCGAGCTGGCCGCCCTCCTCGAGGACGCGGACACCGCTGAGCAGTACCGCCACGCGCACCAGGCGTACCTCGACGACCGTGAGTCGATCGAGCACGTCGAGGAGATCGCGGGCATCAGCGCCGGTGGCATGCCCACCCGTGTGAAGTGCCTGCACGCACTGGTCGGGCACGCCCTCGCCGCCGGACCCGGCGTCAACCCCATCGGAGACCTCGCGCTGGAGCGCGCGGACTGGTCGCCGTCCCGGTGCGAATGCCGGGCCTATGATGAGGATGCAGACGCCGGAGTCGGGGTGGGTGGCGGCGAGTCCTGACCAGCCGCCCAGCAGTCCAACCACCCCAAGGAGATCACCAACCGTGCCCAAGATCCTCGTCGTCGGCGGCGGCTACGCCGGCTTCTACACCGCATGGAAGCTCGAGAAGCACCTTCGCAACGGCGAAGCCGACGTCGTCATGGTGGACCCGCTGCCGTACATGACGTACCAGCCGTTCCTCCCCGAGGTCGCCGCCGGGTCGATCGAGCCGCGTCACGCCGTGGTCTCGCACCGCCGCCACCTCAAGTCGACCCGCGTCGTCACCGCGAAGGTCACCGGGGTCGACCACGCGAACAAGACCGCGACCATCACCCCCGCGGTCGGCGAGCCGTGGCAGGAGTCGTACGACCAGATCGTCATGACCGCCGGCGCCGTCTCGCGCACCTTCCCGATCCCGGGCGTCGCGGACGAGGCCATCGGCCTGAAGACCATCGAAGAGGCCGCGGCGATCCGCGACAAGATCCTCACCAACTTCGCCAAGGCAGCGAACCTGCCGGCCGGCCCCGAGCGGCAGCGTCTACTCACGGTCGTCGTCGTCGGTGGTGGCTTCGCCGGTATCGAGGTCTTCGCCGAACTCCGCTCCTTCGTCTCGGACCTGCTCAGCAGCTACCCGCAGATCGCCTTCGAGGACACGCACTTCCACCTCGTCGAGGCGATGGGCCGCATCATGCCCGAGGTCTCGCTCGAGACCTCGCACTGGGTGCTCAAGAACCTCGCCGAGCGCGGGGCCACCGTGCACCTCGAGACGCAGCTCGCCTCGGCCGTCGGTGGCGTCTGCCAGCTCAAGGCCAAGGACGAGTCGATCGAGGTCATCGAGTCCGACCTGATCATCTGGACCGCCGGCGTCATGGCGAACCCGATGGTCAAGGGCACCGACTTCCCGCTCGAGCCCCGCGGCCGCATCACGGTGCAGCCCGACCTCCGCATCGTCGACGAGGGCACGGTCATCGCCGACGCCTGGGCCTGCGGCGACGTCGCGGCCGTCCCGGACCTCACCGGTGGTGGCGTCGGCGGCATGTGTGTGCCGAACGCCCAGCACGCGGTCCGTCAGGCCAAGCAGCTCGCGAAGAACATCGTCGCGACCCTGCGCGGCGAAGCCACCGTCGACTACAAGCACGAGAACCTCGGTGCCGTCGCCGGCCTCGGTCTCGGCATCGGTGTCTTCCAGTCCGGCAAGTTCGCGATGAAGGGCTTCCTGGCCTGGGGCGCCCACCGCGGCTACCACGGTCTGGCCATGCCGTCGTGGGAGCGCAAGATCCGCGTCGTCGGCGACTGGGTCTCCGGCTTCTTCCTCGGTCGCGACATCGTGTCGCTCGACGACCGTGAGACGCCCCGCGCCGCGTTCGAGGCGTGGGCCTCCCGCCCGAAGCCGGCCGTCGAGGCCGCTCCGGCAGCCGAGTCCCCGGCCGAGGGCCAGCCCGCCGGTGCTGCCGGTCCCGCGTACGCCACGCCCGCCGAGGACGTCTCGAAGGCCGCCGAGCCCGTCGGCGCCGGCGAGTCCGCCAAGGCCGAGTAGGCAGCGCACACCCGCTGTCGAGAGGGCGGTCACCCGACGGGTGGCCGCCCTCCGGCGTCGGTAGGCTGTCCCGGCGCGGCCGCCCGTCGCCGTGCGCCCCCGTGGCCCAATCGGTAGAGGCATGCGACTTAAAATCGCCGAGATGAGGGTTCGAGTCCCTCCGGGGGTACGGAGACCGGACGGGCATCCGACTCAACATCGCCGAGATGAGGGTTCGAGTCCCTCCGGGGGTACGGAGACCGGACGGGCGTCCGACTCAACATCGCCGAGATGAGAGTTCGAGTCCCTCCGGGGGTACTCGTTACGCTGACCAGGTGGTCGGGATCGGGAGCGCGCTGACGAACCTCCGGGACGCGCTCCGGCGCCCCGAGGCCCACGTCGAGGTCATCGACGGCGAGACGGTCCCGGTCGGCATGCTGCTCGGCACGCTCGGCGCACTGCTCCTCGACGCCGGCAGCTCGGTCACCGACGTCCGCTCAGCGCTCGAGAAGGCCCGCGACGCAGCGGGTGTCGGCAACGGCCTCGCCATCGGGGTGCTGCCCGCCCTCGTCATCGTCAGCGAGACCGCGACGGGCGCCGCGACGATCGTCAACGCCGAGGGCATCGAGCTCTCGTTCCGCCAGTCCGCCCGCGCGAACCGCCTGGTGCTCGGTCTGGAGCGCGGCGCGATCGCCCTCGCCGAGATCCCCGCCCGGGTCCGGAGCATCCGCCAGGGCACGCGACCACCGGCCCCGCTGCCGTGGGTGCTCGGCAACGCACTGACCTCCGCCGGGCTCGCGGTCGTGTTCCGGTGCCCGTGGTGGGCGGTCCTCCTCGCGCTGGTGGTCGGGGCGCTCGTCGGGGTCATCGGCCTGCTGCTCCGGCGCTTCCGTGAGGCCGTGGCCGTCGTGCCGTTCCTCGCGGCCTTCTGCTCGACGGCCGTCGTCGGACTCGTCGCCGCCGGCACGGGCTTCGACCACGTCCCGCTGTACGCCGTGTGCGCGCCGGTCGCGGTGTTCGTGCCCGGAGCACTCATCACTAACGCCCTGCTCGAACTCACCGCCGCCGACATCGTCACGGGGTCGGCTCGTCTCATGCAGGGGCTCATCATGCTCGGCTTCATGGCCGCCGGGATCGCGGCGGGGAGCACGGTGACCGGCCTCCGCATCGACCCGACCTCGGCGGCACTCGTCGGCGAGGTCGCGGGCATCGGCACCGACCGACCCGGCTGGGAGGCCGTCCCGGCGCTCTGGGCGTCGTGGGTCGCCGTGGTGGTCCTCGCGACCGGCATCAGCCTCGTCTTCGGATCCGGGTGGCGCCTGACGGCGGCGTCGGTCGTCGTCATGGTCACCGCCTACGCCGTCGTGTCGTTGCTCACGCCGCTCAGCGGCAGCGTCGTCGCGACGGGCCTCGCCGCGGCGCTGCTGTTCGTCGCGACGCGTGTCCTCGAACGCATCGTGCCGGTGGTGCCGGCGACCGTGTCGTTCCGGCCGGCGTTCCTGCTGCTCGTGCCCGGCACGGTCGGGCTGGTCGCGGTCGCGACGTTCGACGCCGCCGCGCTCGCGACGCCGCTCGCGACCTTCGTCAGCCTCTGCGTTGGGACGAAGATCGGCGGGCTGCTGCCCGGGCTGTTCGCCCGGTCCGCGCCGACCCACTGACCGAGGGGATCCGGCAGCCGGCGCCGGGACCACCTGGCGTCACACGACCGGGGCACGTCGTCCCGTTCTGGAGGCTCGGTCTCCGCCCGCCGGACGAGTGAGCGGACTGCGCGTGGTGGGCTTCCCGGCCGACGCCGTGCCGGTCACTTTCGAACCGGTGCCCGGTCCATGGGGCGTGTGCGGGCCTCCCGGCCGACGCGTGCCTGTCGCTGTCGGACCGGTCGCCGCTCCGTGCGGAGCATGCGGGCCTCCCCGCCGGCGCGCATCCGGTGCGCGCCCGCCGCCGCCGCCACGGAACCGGTCAGGACGCGGAGGCACCTCCGCGGAGCCGGGGCCAGAGCAGGACGGCTGCCGCGAGGGCGACCACCACCGCGACCGCGGAGGCCCAGGCGACGAGCGGCAGGTGCGTCCCGGTCGGGCCGGAGTAGACCGCCGCGGCCAGACCGACGGCGACGGCCGCGAGGGCGCCGTACCGCGGACGGGACACGGCGGCGAGGGCTGCTCCTGCCGACCCCCGGAGCGGCAGGAGCGTCACGACGAGTGCGCCGAGGCCGCCGACGCAGAGCGTGCTGGCGAACTCGGACACGAGCGAGGCGGTGAACCCGGACCCGGCCGTCACACTGTGCACGACCCATCCGACGGCCGCGAGGACGAGCAGGGTCACCGACCGCCACGTGGCGCTCCGCGCACAGGCCGCGACACCGTTCCCGAGTCGCATGGCGGCGGTGTCCACGTCGGTGCGGCCGACGGGTACCAGGAGGACGCCGACGACGAGGGCGGGGGAGAGGTCCGCGGTGCGGGTGAGGCCGCTCGCGACGACCGCCGCGAGCACGAGACCGGGTGAGACCCGGAAGGTGACGGCTCGTCGATCCTCACCCGCAGCCCACCGCGTCGCGAGCACGACACCGGCCGTGAGCACGACGACGCCGGCGAGGACGGCCAGGGCGAGTCGGACGTAGCGAGCCTCGAGGGCGATCCCGGCGCCCAGCAGCGTGGACACCGCGGCGAGCGTCGTGCCGACCGCGATCGAGACCCAGGCCGGCAGTGCGTCGTCACCGCGCGTGCGCTCGGACCGGGGCCGGTTTCGGCCCGTGAAGCGGGAAGCGGGACGCGGCAATCGCCCGCGGAGGGCGCCGGCGAGGACCCGCACCGGTCCGGCCACCAGGAGCAGGAACGCGGCGGCGACGCCGACCGCGATCGCGAGCGTGCGCCACGAGAACGAGGACTGGATCGTGGGGACCGCGTGGTCGTACGCCGTCGCGACCGTCCAGTCACCTGCTGGGCCGGACCAGTCCGGCCGCCCGTCGGGTCTGCCGTCGGTGCCGCCGCCGGGCACACCCGCGGAGGGTGGGCCGTCGGCGGGGCCCTCCGGTCCGCCACCCGGTCCGTCGTCGGGGTCGGACTGCTGTCCTCGGCCGGGCCGGGGCGTCGGGGCCACGGCGCCGCTGCCGGAGGAGGGGCGGTCGGCGCCCGGGTCCGATCCGGACCCGTCGGTGGGCGACGGCCCGGCGGCCGACGGCCCGCTCACGCGGACCGGGACCGCGGGCGCCGCCCGGGAGGTGTTGCCCGCGACGTCCTGCGCCCCCGCGCTGATGCGGTGGGCGCCACCACGGAGCACGTCGGCGACGCGGCACGACCACGCCCCCGAGGCCGTGACCTCCGCCCGGCACACCGCGACGTCGTCGACGTAGGCGGTCACGATGGTCCCGGGCTCCGCGGTGCCGGCGATGCGGACCGAGCGTCCGTCGACGACCGCGGACGCGGACGGGGTGCCGATGCGGGGAGCGGCCGGGGCCGTCCGGTCGATCGTGATGCTGCTCGGCGGCGAGACCGCGCTCCGGAGGTCGGAGCGGTACCCGTCGGCCGTGCTCGCGGTCTGCGTCGCCGTCACGGTGGACGGGCCGTCTGCGGGCGCACCGGGACCGACGGCCCAGGAGACGTGCCAGGTGCCGGCGGGCCCGACGATCGCGGTGCGCACGGCCGTGCTGCCGGCCCGGGTGACCGTCACGGTCGCGCCTGGTCGGCCGGTGCCCGTGACGGCCCCGGCGGTCGGTCGCCGGGTGGTGACGACCGGTGGGACGATCACGTCCGACGGAGCGGCGTCGGCGCTCGGGAGGGACGAGGTGGTCGTGTCGAGGACGGTGAAGACCTGCGCCGGTCCCGAGTGCACGGTGCCCACGCACGACCAGGTGCCGTCGGCCCTGGCGGTCGTCCGGCACACCGAGGCGGACGGGACGGCGGGGTCGGCGACGCGGACACCGTGACCCGGGGCGGCACGGCCCGAGAAGCGCGCGAGGTCGGTCGTGAGGTCCCCGGGGTCGGCGATGGTCGGCGCCGTCGGGGTGCCGCCCGACGGCGGCGCCACGGGTGTCCGGCTCGGTGACGGGCTCGGTGCGGCGGGCGCCGGGACGGGGTTCGCGAACGTGGGTGGCTCGGTCGGCGGCGCGGTCGTGCCGGCACCGGGCAGGGTGGAGGGGACGGCGGCCACCGGTACGGCGTCGAGCGGTACCAGCACGAGGGGCACCAGGACGAGACCGGCCGCGGCGACGAGCAGGCGGGCGACCGGGCCACGGCTCCGGGACCGCCGAACACGGGCACCGCCCCTCGCACCCCGGTGTCCCACGTCGCCCCCTGCCGTGTCCATCCCCTCCATCCCACGTGATGAGACGCCCCGGGTCAACACCCCGCGCGGACGATCCGGCCGGTTCTGCGTCGATCGTCGCCCGAGCCGGACGTGGTCCGCGAGCAGGGTGTGCGGCACTCGGGAATCGGCCGTGAAGATCCTCCCCCGGTGAGGGCGCTCCGACCTGCTCGGTAAGATCGTCGAGGACCTCCCTGGTCCGCCCGACGGACCCTGGTGGTCCGGCACGACCGCGGCCCGACGCGCAGAGGAGCACGACCGAATGGACACCGGACTCATCACGGCACTCATCGTGGTCGGCGTGGTGGTCGTCGTCCTCGTGGTGATCGGGATCTGGCTCTGGGTCAGTCACAAGTCGCTCGTCGCACTGCAGGGACGGGTCGACAGCGCTTGGTCGGAGATCGCCGAGCACCTGCAGCACCGTGCCGAGTTGATCCCGACGATCGTGAGCACCGTGCAGGGGTACGCCGCGCACGAGGAGTCCGTCTTCTCCGCCGTGGACCGGGCCCGCACCGAGACGCTCTCCGCCGGGGACGCCGTCGCGGCCTCCTCCGCCGAGGGGCACATGCAGAAGGCACTGAAGAGCGTCTTCGCGGTCGCCGAGCACTACCCGCAGCTCCAGTCGAGCCAGGGGTTCCTCGAACTCCAGTCGCAGCTCGTCGCCACCGAGGACAAGATCCAGTCCGCACGCCGGCACTACAACGGCGGCGTCCGCGAGCTCAACACCAAGGTGAAGTCGTTCCCCACGTCCACCTTCGCGAAGCACCGCGGGGTCGGGCCCGCTCCGTTCTTCGAGACGGCCGAGCCCGCCGCGATCGCGGAACCCCCGCGCGTCCAGTTCTAGGCGGTCGCGTTCGTCAGCCGTCCCGTCGTGGACGGACACCCAGCGCGCCGGCCAGGTCCGCGGCGGCCGTCCCGCGGTCGGTGACCTCGACGTCGCCGAGCCCCTGCCACGCCGCTGTCCGGCGGAGCAGTGCTGCCAAACGGTCGACGTCCACCACCGACCCGGGCTCGTGCCAGGCCGTCCGGACGTGCAGCACCCCGCGCTGCCGGTCGCTCTTCAGGTCGACGCGCCCCACGAGCGCCTCGTCCTGCAGCACCGGGAGCACGTAGTACCCGAACACCCGCTTCGGTGCCGGCGTGTAGATCTCGATCCGGTAGTGGAAGCCGAACACCCGCTCGGCACGCGGCCGGAACCAGACGACCGGGTCGAACGGGCTGAGCACGGCGTCGGCGTCGACCCGTCGCGGCACCCGTGCGTCGACGTGCATCCACGCGCGGTCCTTCCACCCCGCCACCGACACCGGGACGAGCTCGCCGGCGTCCTCCAGGTCGGCGATCGCCGCCGCGGTGTCGTCCGCGCGCAACCGGTGGTGGTCCGCCAGGTCCGCCCGGGTGCCGATGCCCACCGCGCGGGCCGAGCGTCGGACGAGTTCCCGGACGGCGTCCTGCCGGTCCGGAGCGGTCGCGAAGTACCCGGCCGGCAACACCTGGTCGGGGAGCGCGTACACCCGCTCGAAGCCGGCACGGCCCGCGCTGACGACGTCGCCCCACCGGAAGAGCTGTTCCAGCCCGTGCTTGACGTCGCTCCAGCCCCACCAGGGGCCCCGGCGCACGTTCGACTCGTGCTCGACGGCGCTCGCCGGCATCGGCCCCTGCGCCGCGAGCAGCGCGAGGAGCTCACCGCGCACCCGGGCGGTGCGTTCGACCCCGGCGATCCGGTTCGGCCGCGTCGCGTCCCGCTCCCGGTACGCGTCCATGCGCCAACGGAACAGGCGGAGGTCGTCGCGCGGGACGAACGCCGCCTCGTGCGCCCAGTACTCGATCCACGGGCTGCGCTGGGTGAGCGTCAGCCGGTCGAGTGCCGCCTTGTCGTAAGCGCCGAGGCGTGCGTACAGGGGGAGGTAGTGGCTCCGCTCGAAGACGTTGACGGAGTCGATCTGCAGCAGGCCGAGACGTGCCGCGCCGGCCGACACCGTGCGCGCGGTGACCGCTTCCGGTCGGGGCCGGCCGAACCCCTGCGCGGCCAGGGCCACCCGGCGGGCCTCGGAGGCGGAGAGCGTGGTCCTGACCATGGGGGAACGCTACCGACGGCGCCCGACACCGCGTGCCGATCCGGTCCGTGCCGCGCCCGGTACTCCTGCGGCATCGCGTGGATACAGTGAGCGCATGGCTTGGGTCAAGAAGGCGCACCCCGATCCCGTGGTCGAGGAATCGGTGCCGATCGGCATGCGGATCGCGGGGGCGTTCTCGTGGCGGGTGCTCGTCATCGCGGGCGTGATCGCGCTCTTCGTCTGGCTGATGACGATCTTCAGCGACATCCTCGTCCCCTTCCTCGTCGGCATCGTGATCTCCGCGCTCCTGGTGCCGATCTCGAACCGGCTGCAGCGGCACCACGTGCCGAAGTGGCTCGCCGTCGTCCTCAGCCTGCTCGGCGGGCTCGCCGCGGTCGCAGCGCTGCTCTGGCTCGTCATCGACCAGATCATCGCGTCGTACCCCTCGCTCCGCGACCGCACGGTGTCCCAGTTCGGCAACGTCCGCGAGTTCGTGCTGAACTCCGGATTCGGGATCTCACAGGCGGACGTCGACAACTGGATCGGGGAGGCCACCACCTGGGTGCAGGACAACACCGGGACGATCCTGTCCGGGGTCGCCACCGCCGGCTCGAGTGCCACGCACGTGTTCGAGGCGCTCTTCATCATCCTGTTCACCACGATCTTCCTGCTCATCGACGGCAAGAACGTCTGGCGATGGACCGTGCGGCTCTTCCCGCGCAAGGCCCGCGCGACCGTGGACGGGGCCGGCGTCGCGGGGTGGATCACCCTGACGAGCTTCATCCGCGTGCAGATCTTCGTGGCCTTCGTCGACGCCGTGGGCATCGGCCTCGGCGCGTTCATCGTCGGACTGTTCTTCGGCGGCATGCCGCTCGTCATCCCGATCGCCGCGATCGTGTTCCTCGGTGCGTTCATCCCGGTCGTCGGTGCGATCGTCACCGGCTTCCTGGCGGTCTTCGTCGCGCTCATCTTCAACGGTCCGCTCGCGGCGGTCCTGGTGCTCGGCGTCGTCCTGCTCGTCCAGCAGATCGAGGGCCACATCCTGCAGCCCCTCGTGATGGGCAATGCCGTCAAGGTGCACCCCCTCGCGGTCGTGCTCGGTGTGACCGCCGCGTCCGGGCTGGCCGGCATCGCCGGGGCGTTCTTCGCGGTCCCGCTCATCGCGACGCTCAACGCGATGGTCACGACCATCGCGAGCGGCCGGTGGCGGGGACTCGACTCGGAGCACGTCCGCGAGGCGACCCCGAAGCGCGGCCAGCACGGCCGCATCCAGCTCCTCCGACGACGTCGTCACCAGATCGGCGACGACGTCCCGGCACCGGGCAGCGACGCGCAGCCCGCGGCCGAGCCGGGGACCGCCAGCACGAACTGAGCGTCACGTGGCACGCGACCGCTCCGCGACCGACGATGATGGGACCGTGACCGACACGACTGCAGCCCCGATCCCGACGCTCGCCGACATCGAGGCCGCGCGCGAGACGATCGCCGGGGTCGCGCGGGTGACCCCGATGGAGACGTCGAAGTTCCTCGAGGGCCTGCTCGGGTCGCCGGTGCACCTCAAATGCGAGAACCTGCAGCGCACCGGCGCGTACAAGGTGCGCGGTGCCTACAACCGGTTGTCCACGCTGTCGGCCGAGCAGCGGGAGGCCGGGGTCGTCGCCGCCAGCGCCGGCAACCACGCGCAGGGGGTCGCCTTCGCCGCGCGCGAGCTCGGCATCCCGGCGACGATCTTCACGCCGGTCGGCGTCGCCCTGCCGAAACTGCAGGCCACCCGCCGGTACGGGGCGGACGTCGTCCTGCGCGGGCACTCGGTGGAGGAGGCGCTCTCCGCCGCCAAGGACTTCGCCATCCGCACGGGCGCCGTCTTCATCCCGCCGTTCGACCACCCCGCGGTGATCGCCGGTCAGGGCACGGTCGGCCTCGAGATCGTCGACCAGGTGCCCGACGTCGACACGGTCGTCGTACCGATCGGTGGTGGCGGCGTCATCTCCGGCATCGCGATCGCGGTGAAGGGGATGGCCGAGCGCCTCGGTCGTGACATCCGGGTCATCGGCGTGCAGGCCGAGAACGCGGCCGCCTACCCGTCGTCGATCCAGGCGGGGGAGCCCGTCACCATCACGACGAGCCCGACGATCGCGGACGGCATCGCGGTCGCGCGCCCGGGCGACATGAACTTCCCGATCATCCGTGATCTGGTCGACGAGATCGTGACCGTCTCCGACGACGACGTCGCCCGGGCACTCCTCGTGCTGCTCGAGCGCGCGAAGCTCGTGGTCGAGGCCGCCGGTGCCGTCGGCGTCGCGGCGATCATGGCGGGCGCGGTGCACGACACCGGCCGGACCGTGGTCCTCCTCAGCGGCGGCAACATCGACCCGCTCATGATGGAGCGGATCATCACGCGCGGACTCGTCGCCGCGTCCCGCTACATCGGGATCCGGATCATGCTGCCGGACCGTCCGGGTCAGCTCGCCCGCGTCTCGCAGATCATCTCGGACGCCGGTGCCAACGTCGTCGAGGTCCTGCACACCCGCCACGGCCAGGGTGTGGTGATCAGCGAGGTGGCGCTCGACCTGTCGATCGAGGCGCGCGGGCCCGAACACGCCGACGAGGTCATGGCCCGGCTGCAGGAGGCCGGCTTCCGCCCGGAGCAGCTGACGAACTGACGCGCGCTCCTCCGGCAGGACCGCGCTGCGCACGGCGACGGCCTGGAGGCCCGGGCCGGCCCGGCGGACGGCGGTCGCGCCTCCAGGCCGTCGCGACGGTCAACGACCGGCGGCCCGCCGTGCGCGGCGGGCACACGACGGCCCGGCGTGTACCAGGACGGTGCACGCCGGGCCGGAGGTCAGGTGCCGCGAAGGCCGCGAAGGCCGCGAAGGCCGTGAGGGCCGTGAGGGCCGTGAGGGCCGTGAGGGCCTACGGCTCGTACCGCTCGACCTTCGTGACCTCGACGGCGATCTCCTTGCCGTTCGGGGCCGTGTACGTCGTCGCCTCACCGGCACGGAGGCCGACGATCGCGGCGCCGACCGGGCTGACCGGGCTGTACACGGTGAGGTCCGAGCCCTCCGCGACGATCTCGCGGTTGCCCACGAGGAACGTCGAGGAGTCGCCGGCGATGGTCGCGGTGACGACGGTGCCCGGCTCGACGGTGCCGTCGAACTCGGCCTCGGTGACGGTGGCGTGCTTGAGGAGCTCGGTCAGGGAGCGGATGCGGGCCTCGATCTTGCCCTGCTCGTCCTTGGCGGCGTGGTAGCCACCGTTCTCCTTGAGGTCGCCCTCTTCGCGCGCGGCCTCGATGCGGCTCGCGATCTCGATGCGGGCCGGGCCGGTGAGCTGTTCGAGCTCGGCGGTGAGACGGTCGAACGCCTCCTGGGTCAGCCAGGTGCCCTGCGTGTCGTTGCTCATGTCGTTTCCCTTCGGCCGCGACGGTCGGGACCGGTCACGGCGTGTGGCGCAAAAGAATCGAGACCGGCCGGCGGCCGGTCTCGAATCGTGATTCCGAGCAGTCTAGGGAACCCAGCACGAGTGGATCAAGCCGGTGACGGCCCGCGACGTCGTGTTCACGGGCGTCGAGAGCGAGCGGCTCCGCTGGTCGTCCGCCGGCACCGTCACCACCCGCCAGCCGACGATCGTGTAGCCCTTGTCGAGCGCCTGGACCGCGCACTCGACCTCGGTGCCCGGGTCGACCGCCAGCTGGGTGTGCACGACGACCTGGTGGTCCGACACGACCTCGTACCCGACGTCGTCGGTGTCGAGCCCGTGGTCGGTCTGTCCGGGGCCGGCCCAGATCGCCCAGACCGCGAACACGACGGCGATCGCGACCGCGGTGACGATCGCGAGCAGCCTGCCCCGGCGTCGGGTGCCGGCGCCGCGACCGTAGCGGTCGTCCAGTGCTGCCCGGTCGGCGGGTGCCGCGCTACCGGCTGCTGCGGGCCCTGCTGCTGGGGCGGTGTGCTGATCGGACAGTTCGGGGCTCCCGGGGTGATTATCCTGATCCCAGGGTAGTTCACGCTCGCCGTGCGCCACCCGCGTCCGAAGGTCCGTGAGCAGTGGAGGAACGCTGTGCCCCGTCGTCTGCTCGCCGTGCACGCCCATCCCGACGACGAGTCGAGCAAGGGTGCGGCCACGGCGGCGAAGTACGTGGCCGACGGTGCGGAGGTCCTCGTCGTCTCGTGCACCGGGGGCGAGGCCGGGGACATCCTCAACGAGCAGCTGCCGGACGCGTCGAAGGCCCGCGCGCACCGCGACATGGCGGGCTTCCGCCGCACCGAGATGGCGGCCGCGCAGGCAGCCCTCGGGATCGACCACGTCTGGCTCGGGTACCACGACTCCGGACTGCCGGACACCGAGCAGGGTGAGACGGTCCGCCCCGGCACGTTCGCGACGGTCCCGCTGGAGTACAGCACCGCGGCCTTGGTCCGGGTCGTCCGTCGCTTCCGCCCGCACGTCCTGGTGACGTACGACGAGAACGGCGGCTACCCGCACCCGGACCACATCCGGACGCACGAGGTCTCGGTCGCTGCGTGGCGTGACGCCGCGGATCCCGAGAAGTACCCGGAGGCCGGGCCCGCCTGGTCCGTGTCGAAGCTGTACTACGAGCGCACCATGAACCCACGGCGGTTCTCGGCCTTCCACGAGGCCCTGCGGGAGCGCGACCCCGAGAACCCGCTCCTCGAGCAGCTCGGCGAGTGGGTGCAGCGATTCGCGGACCGGCCGGACCTCGCCACGTCGCACGTCGACGTGCACGAGTACTTCGAGGCGCGGGACGCCGCACTCCGGGCGCACGCGAGCCAGGTGCCGCCGGACAGCCCGTTCTTCTACTGGCCGAACGACCTGCTCGCCGAGGTCTGGCCGACCGAGGACTACCAGCTCGTCGAGGCCCGAGTGCCGACCGAGCTCCCCGAGTCCGACCTGTTCGCAGGGATCCCATCCGAAGAGGACGCGCACGCGTGAGCACCATCGCCGCCGTACTGGCAGCCACCCCCAGCCCGAGCCCGAGCGGCGTCCCCGACGTCGACGTCACCCCCGGGGTCGCCGGCTTCGTCGCCATCGCGGTGGTCGCGATCGTGACGATCCTCCTCGTGCTCGACATGACGCGGCGCATCCGTCGCACCCGCTACCGCGCCGAGGTGCGGGAACGCCTCGAGGCCGAGGTCGCGGGCGAGCCCGACGACGGCGCCGCGACCGACGAGCCGTCGCGGCGGGCCGCCGAGGACGGTCGGGCCGACGTGGGCGACGACACCGAGCGCGGCTGACGCGTCCGCACGACGGACGGGAGGCTCCCCACCAGCTGGTGGGGAGCCTCCCGTCCGTCGTGGGTGCGGCGTCCGCGCGTCGCCTCAGCGCACCGGGTCGAGGGCGATGACCAGGATGCCCGCCCACTGCGCGGCGAAGGCGACGACCGTGAGGGCGTGGAAGACCTCGTGGAAGCCGAAGAACGTCGGCGACGGGTCCGGGCGCTTGAAGCCGTAGACGGCCGCTCCGAGGATGTACGCCACCCCGCCGGCGAGCACGAGCACGGTCATCGGCACGCTCGCCGCGAAGAGCTGCGGCAGGATGAGGAACGCCGCGCAGCCGAGCGCCAGGTAGAGGGGCACGTACAGCCACCGCGGTGCGCCGATCCAGAAGACGCGGAAGGCGACGCCGAGCAGCGCTCCGCTCCACATCACCCAGAGCACCACGACCATGAGCGTGTGCGGCAGCGCACAGACCGCGACGGGCGTGTACGTGCCGGCGATGAGCAGGAAGATGTTCGTGTGGTCGATGCGCTTCAGCACGCGCTTGACGACCGGGCCCCACGGGAACCGGTGGTACGTCGCGGAGACGCCGAACATGATCATCGACGTCGCCATGAACACCGCACTCGCCGCCTTCGCGGCAGGGGTGGCCGCGAGCGCGATGAGCACGATGCCCATCGCCACGGCGAACGGGAACGTGCCGGCGTGGATCCACCCGCGCCAGGCCGGACGGGGCGCGTCCGTCGTGGCGGCGTCGGCGCTCGCCTCCTCCGTGAACGGGACGTGGGGGAGCGCTGGCGCGTCCTGGTCTGACTGCATGCCCTCGACGCTACGACCGGATCACGGAAGAGCGGCTGGGAGTCGCCGTACGGAGTGGTTGCACTACAGTCGACGCGTGACGGGCAGGCTGGGATGGGCGGGGCGTGGGCTCCTCTACCGCGCGTACCAGAACCGCATCCGCCGCGAGATCGAGGGCGCGCAGAAGCCCAAGCACGTGGCGATGATCGTCGACGGGAACCGCCGGTGGGCCCGGCAGCTCGGTCTCGAGACCGCGGCACACGGCCACCGGGCCGGCGCTGCCAAGATCCCCGAGTTCCTGTCCTGGTGCGAGGACCTCGACATCCAGGTCGTCACGCTCTACCTGCTCTCGGCCGACAACCTGAAGGGTCGCGGCGGCGAGGAGCTCGACCAGCTCGTCGGGATCATCGCCGACCTGGCCGAGCGCCTGTCGCACCACCGCACCTGGCGGGTCCAGCACGTCGGGTCGAACGACGGCCTGCCGCCGGAGCTCGTCAGCGCGCTCGAGCGGGCCGAGGAACGCACGGCGGACCACGCCGGGCTGCACATCAACCTCGCGGTCGGGTACGGCGGTCGGCGGGAGATCGCGGACGCCATGCGGAGCATCGTCCGGTCCCACGGCGAGGGCGGCGGGACACTCGACACCCTGGCCGAGGTGCTCACGCCCGAGCTCATCGGCGACCACCTGTACACGCAGGGGCAGCCGGACCCCGACCTCATGATCCGGACGTCGGGGGAGCAGCGGCTGTCGGACTTCCTGCTCTGGCAGAGTGCCCACAGCGAGTTCTACTTCGTCGAGGCCTTCTACCCGGACCTGCGCGAGGTGGACTTCCTCCGTGCGGTCCGCGACTTCGGGTTGCGCTCGCGACGGTTCGGCGGCTGAACCGCTCCACAGGGTCCGAGCCGGGGTGGCCGGGGCCGATCGGCCGCCCCGTGTGCCTGGCGTTCCGCGGACTGCATTCGACCGCCTGCACCGGTCCCAGTAGGCTCACAGGGTTCTGCCCACTGGAAGGTGCACCCCGTGACCACGATCGACGAGTACGTCGCCGGCTTCGCCGAGGAGCCCGGCTACCTCGACCACGCCGCGTTCGGCCCCGTGCAGACCGCCGTCCTCGAGGAGCAGCGTGTCCTCGGCCACATCCAGGAGCACATGCGCTTCGGGGCGATGGAGACGCTCGACGAACAGGACGCCCGGGTCCGCGCCGTCACCGCCCGTCTCGTCCGCCGTCGGGAGGACCAGGTCGTCTCGCAGACCGCGACCACGCCCGGCCTGCTCCACACCGCCTTCGGCCTGACCGGCGGGGTCCTCGTCGCCGCCGACGAGTACCCGTCGCTGCCGCTCGCCCTCGCGAGTGCCGCGTCGGCGACCGGCGGCCGCGTGCAGCCCGTCGTCATCGAGTCCGGCGCCGGCTGGCTCACGCCCGAGCTGATCCGCGAGCGGCTCTCGGACGACGTGACCGCGGTGGCGCTGTCCCTCGTCGACTGGCGCACCGGCTACCTCGCCGACCTCGCCGCGATCCGGGACGTCATCGGTGACCGTCTGCTCATCGTCGACGCCATCCAGGGCTTCGGCGTCGTCGACGCCCCGTACGAGGTGGCGGACGTCGTCGCCACGGGCGGCCAGAAGTGGCTGCACGCCGGGTGGGGCACCGGCTTCGTGTCGTTCAGCGACCGTGCCCTCGAACGTGTCCGGCCGGCGCTGTCCGGTCCGCACGGCACGACCGGGTGGCCGTCCGAGGTCCCGACCGTCCGCCCCGGTGCGACGGCCTTCAGCATGTCGCGGGTGGACCCCGTGTCCCAGGCCCGTCTCGCCGTCTCCCTCGAACGTCTCACCGCCGTCGGCGTCGCCGCCGTGCAGGAGCGCGTCGCCGACCGGGTGGACCGGGTCATCGCCATCGCCGACGAGTTCGGCCTGCCCGTCGTGTCGAGCCGCGACCTCCCGGAGCGCGCCGGCATCGTCGTGCTCCGCCCGGGTGCCGGACGGCTCACCGCACTGAGCGCAGCGCTGCACAACCACGGCGTCACCGCGACGGCCCGCCTCGGTGAGGTGCGGGTCTCGGTGTTCGCGTCCACGACGGACGAGACGCTCGGGATGTTCCGGGACGCCTGCGTCTCGTACGCCACGATGACGGCCTGACGCCTGACGCCTGACGCCTGACGCCTGACGCCGGGCGCTGGCCGCGCCTCCCGGCCGTTCAGCCGGCCGACACACGACCGTAACCGCGCGATCAGGCGTGTCGCTGGTGCGCTGCGCCCACCCGTCGTAGCTTGGCGACATCGGGCAACGCGCCCGGTCGGAGCGGCCACGGTCGGTGCTCCGGGACCGCTCCAGTGGCCGCGTCGAGGACATGGACCGGGTCGCTCGCGGCCCGGGGATGGAGTGGTCGTGACCTCTCAGAACGTCTCCCGCGGAACCTCGTCAGCAGCGCCGGCATCGACGTCGGCCGCCCAGCGCACCTACGTGCTGGACACCTCGGTGCTGCTCAGCGATCCGCGCGCCCTGTTCCGCTTCGCCGAGCACGCGGTCGTCCTGCCCGTCGTGGTCGTCAGCGAACTCGAGTCGAAGCGCAACGACCCGGAGATCGGGTACTTCGCCCGGCAGGCGCTGCGCATCCTCGACGAGCTGCGGGTCGAGCACGAGCGACTGGACTTCCCGGTGGCGGTCGGGGACGGCGGCTCGCTCCGCGTCGAGCTGAACCACTCGAACCAGTCCGTCCTGCCGTCCGGGCTCCAGCTCGGGGACAACGACTCCCGCATCCTGGCGGTCGCGTCCAACCTCGCGAACGACGGGCTCGACGTGGTGGTCGTGTCGAAGGACCTGCCGCTCCGGGTGAAGGCCGCGTCGATCGGCCTCGCCGCCGAGGAGTACCGCGCCGAACTCGCCGTCGACACCGGGTACACGGGCATCACCACGCTGCAGGTGTCCGGCGACCAGGTCACGGCGCTCTACGAAACCGAGGAGCTCCGCACGGCCGACCTCGACGGCGTCCCGGTCAACACCGGGGTGGTCATCTCCTCCGAGCGCGGCTCCGCACTCGGCCGCGTGCACACCGCCGGCTCGGTGTCGCTCGTGCGCGGGGACCGCGAGGTCTTCGGCCTCCGCGGGCGGTCCGCCGAGCAGCGGCTCGCCATCGACGCCCTGCTCGACTCGGAGATCGGCATCGTGTCCCTCGGAGGGAGTGCCGGCACCGGCAAGTCCGCGCTCGCACTGTGCGCCGGTCTCGAGGCCGTGCTCGAACGGCAGCAGCACAAGAAGATCATGGTGTTCCGCCCGCTGTACGCCGTGGGCGGCCAGGAGCTCGGGTTCCTGCCCGGGGACGCCTCGGAGAAGATGAACCCGTGGGCGCAGGCCGTGTTCGACACCCTCGGGGCGCTCGTGTCCGACAACGTGCTCGACGAGGTCGTCGAGCGCGGCATGCTCGAGGTGCTGCCGCTCACCCACATCCGGGGCCGCTCCCTGCACGACGCGTTCGTCATCGTGGACGAGGCGCAGTCGCTCGAGCGCAACGTCCTGCTGACGATGCTGTCCCGCATCGGGCAGAACTCGCGCGTGGTGCTCACCCACGACGTGGCGCAGCGGGACAACCTGCGGGTCGGCCGGCACGACGGGGTCGCGTCGGTCATCGAACGGCTGAAGGGGCACCCGCTGTTCGCACACGTGACGCTGACACGCTCGGAGCGCTCGGCGATCGCGGCGCTCGTGACGGAGCTGCTGGACTCGCCCGACCTGGCGTAGGGGCGGGCGGCTCGTTTCGCGCTGAGCGACACCCCTCGCGCTCGTCGGCGCGAGGGGTGTCGCTCAGCGCGATCAGACGTCCGGCGCGACGGCGCCGGCCGGGAGGCTCGGGGTGCGGGACGGCACGGGTCCGGCGGCGCGGACCGGTCTCGCACACCAGGAACCGCTCCGAACCACGGATTCGCGTGGTCCGGAGCGGATCCGGTTGTGCGCCGCCGACCCGCGCCAGTGCGCTGCTGTCGGGTGATCGCTGCGGACGGGAGGCTCGGGGTGCGTCGCCGCCGAGCCTCCCGTCTGGCCGCCGGGGTGGGATGGGCCCGGCGGCGCAGGACGGGCCCGTCGGGGCGGGACGCCGCCGGACGCACGAGACGCCGCCGGGAACGGCGGCGTCTCGGTGACGGAGCGGCGTTTCGTGCAGACGCCGGTGTCTGGTGCTGGCCGGGTCAGGCGGGGCGGGTCATGCTGAGGACGTCGAGGGCGCTGTCGAGCTGCTCTTCGGTGACCTCGCCGCGCTCGACGAACCCGAGGGCGACGACTGCCTCGCGGACGGTGATGCCCTCGGCGACCGCCGTCTTCGCGACCTTCGCGGCCGACTCGTAGCCGATGACTCGGTTCAGCGGCGTCACGATGGACGGCGACGACTCGGCGAACGCCCGCGCCCGCTCGAGGTCCGCCTGCAGCCCGTCGACGGTCTTGTCGGCGAGGACGCGGGTGCTGTTCGCGAGCAGACGGATGGACTCGAGCAGCGCCGTGCCCATCACCGGGATCGCGACGTTGAGCTCGAACGAGCCGGACGCGCCCGCCCACGCGACGGTCGCGTCGTTGCCGATGACCCGTGCGGCGACCATGAGCGTGGCCTCGGGGATCACCGGGTTCACCTTGCCCGGCATGATCGACGAGCCCGGCTGCAGGTCCGGGATGTGCAGTTCGCCGAGCCCGGAGTTCGGGCCGGAGCCCATCCAGCGGAGGTCGTTGTTGATCTTCGTCAGGCTGACGGCGATGACCTTGAGGGCACCGGAGACCTCGACGAGGGCGTCGCGGGCTCCCTGCGCCTCGAAGTGGTCGAGCGCCTCGGTGATCGGCAGTCCGGTGTCCTCCGCGAGCTGCGCGATGACCTGCTGCGGGAAGCCCTTCGGCGTGTTGATGCCGGTGCCGACCGCGGTGCCGCCGAGCGGGACCTCGGCGACGCGGGGGAGGGTGGCGGTCACGCGCTCGATGCCGAGGCGGATCTGGCGCGCGTACCCGCCGAACTCCTGGCCGAGGGTGACGGGCGTGGCGTCCATCAGGTGGGTGCGGCCGGACTTCACCGCGCCGGCCCACTCGGTCGCCTTGCGCTCGAGTGCCTCGGCGAGGTGGTCGAGTGCCGGCACGAGCGAACGGATGAGGGCGTCCGTGACCGCGACGTGCACGGAGGTCGGGAAGACGTCGTTCGACGACTGTGACGCGTTGACGTGGTCGTTCGGGTGCACCTCGGTCCCGGCGGTCCGGGAGGCGAGCGTGGCGAGGACCTCGTTCATGTTCATGTTCGAGGAGGTGCCGCTGCCGGTCTGGTACACGTCGACCGGGAAGTGGTCGTGGTGCTCGCCGCCGATCACGGTGTCCGCGGCGGTCGCGATCGCCTGGGCGACGTCGTCGTCGAGGATGCCCAGCCGGCCGTTCACCAGGGCTGCGGCGCGCTTGATCCGCGCGAGCGCCACGATCTGCGCGGACTCGAGGCCCGTGCCGGAGATCGGGAAGTTCTCCACGGCCCGCTGTGTCTGCGCACGGTAGAGCGCCGACGCGGGGACCCGCACCTCGCCCATCGTGTCGTGCTCGATGCGGAACTCGCCGTCAGCGGGGGTGGTGGTGTCGGTCACGTCGTCGTGGTCCTTCCTCGTGGTGCTCACACCGGGTCGCGGTCGCGGGCGGTGTCGGTGTCCGCTCGGCGGCTCGTCGCTGCCGGGGCGGTGTCGTCGTCGGACGTGGTCCGTCCGGGCGCCCGCGCGTGTCCCCACGGCGCAGGCGTCCGCCGCACGGACCGATCAGGCCTGTCCGACGACGGTGTCGATCGTGACCTCTCCCGTGGTGAGGTCGTAGGTCGCGCCGACCACGGCCAACCTACCCTCCGCGATGGCGTCGGACACCGCGCCGGAGCGGTCGAGGATGGTCTTCAGGCTCGACTCGAGGTGTGCGGCACCGACCGACTCCTGCGCGACGTCCGGGTCCGTGGCGCGGACACGCTCGACGCTCGGCGCGATGGCGTCGACGAGGGCCTGCAGGTGCGGCGCGGGAACGGGCTCACCCGACCGAGCAGCGGCGACGGCTCCACACTTGGTGTGCCGGAGCACGACCACCAGGGGCGTGCCGAGCGCGACGACGGCGAACTCGATGGAGCCGAGCACGACCTCGTCCACGATCTGTCCGGCGTTCCGGATCGCGAACACGTCACCGATGCCGGCGTCGAACACGTGCTCGAACGGCACGCGTGAGTCGGAGCAGCCGAGGACGGTGGCGAACGGAGCCTGCGAGCCCTGCAGCTCGGAGCGACGCTCGGGGTCGATCCGCCCGGTCCGGCGCTTGTCGGCGGCGAAGCGTGCGTTGCCCTCGACGAGGAGTCGGAGGGCCTCGGCGGGGGTGGAGGCGGCGCGGTCGGTCATCGTGTGTCGTTCCTCGGGCGTTCGGGTTCTCGGGACTGGTTCGTGGTGGTTCTCGGCCGGTGCTGGCCGCGGTCGGCCGCAGGACCGGCCGCCGGCGGCTAGTTCCGGAGTTCCTCGCCGATCGCGGTCGCGACGGTGCGGAACGAGCGGTCGTCTGCGGTGCCGGCGAGCACGACGGTGTCCCGACCGGAGGTCGTCACGAGGGCGTACGCGTTGTTGCCCGCGTCCTTGCCCTCGTCACGACGGTCGTAGACGGTCCACTCGACGCCACCGATGTCGCGGGAGCCGGTCGCCGGCTTCTGGTCCAGTTGGTCGGCGATCCAGGTGTCGTTCGCGTCGATCCCCTGGTGCATGCCGATGTACTGCGAGTCCGGCGTCAGCAGGCCGATCGTCCAGACGGCGACCCCACGAGCGGAGCCCGACTCGTAGTCGGCGTGGTTCGAGGTGTACGAGGACGGCAGCGTCGGGACCACGAGGGTGGCACCGGACACGTCCGCCTGCTGTGCCACCTGGCGGTAGTCCACGGCGCGGTCGACGGCCTGGTCGGGTCGCACCACGACCGCCACCAGGAAGAGCACGATGCCGAGCGACGCGATGAGCGCCAGGACGAGGTTGAACGCCGTCTGGTGCTCACGCCGCGCACGACGAGCGGTGTCCTTCCGCGCCCAGGTCTCCTCGGCGGTCTCCGGGCGGCCGAGCTCGGCGACGATCGGTCGACCGGTGTCCGGATCGGTCATCGGGCACCACCGACCGCGGAGTCGTCGGCCGTGGGACGGTCCTCCGTGGCGGCACGCGCAGCGTCGAGGCGGGCGCGGGCCCCCATGAGCCACTCCTCGCAGCGAGCAGCCAGGGCTTCCCCGCGCTCCCACAGGCCGAGGGAACGCTCAAGGGTCGCGGACCCCTGCTCGAGTTCGGAGACGACACGGACGAGTTCGTCACGCGCCGCCTCGTAGCTCAACGAGCGGACGTCGGGCTGCTCGGACTGCTGCTCGGAAGACACGGTCCGATCCTACCGAGCCGCCACCGACGGTTCCGCTGTCCGGCGGTGTCCGTGGAGAACGCGCGCCGAGGCGCACGGAGCGTCGCCCGGGAGGTCGGGACGGGCCTCCGAGCCGGAACGGGCCGACCGGGGCGCGCCTCCCGCGTCAGGCGGCGTCCCCGGCCGCCCCGCCGGCGCCCGATCCGTCCGGACCGGGCCCGTCCGCCTCCAGCGTGCCGACCGCGGTCCCCGCTCCGAGCGTCACGTGCACCGCGGTGGCGCCGTGGAGCTCGTCCGCGCCGCGGACCACCGCGCCGTCCTGCGTCTGCACGATCGCGTACCCGCGTCGGAGGGTGTCGCGCGGGGACAGGGCCCGGAGCCGCCCCGTCAGGTGCCCGACGTCGGAGTGGGACCGCTCGATCCGACGGTCGAGCAGCTCCCGGGCGCGGGAGAGGTCACGGGCGACCTCCTCGGCACGTGTGTCCACCAGCCAGGCCGTCGAGGCGAGCGCGGGCCGGGACCGCAGCGCGGCAATCCGGTCCGCCTCGACCGACAGGGTGTGCGAGAGCCGCAGGCCGAGACGGGCTCGGGCCTGACGGACGTTCGCGAGCTCCTCGGCCACGTCCGGGACGACCCGCTTCGCCGCGTCGGTCGGGGTGGAGGCCCGGAGGTCGGCGACCTCGTCGAGGATCGGCCGGTCGGCTTCGTGCCCGATCGCCGACACGAGCGGTGTCGTCGCCGCGGCGGCCGCGCGGACGAGGCCTTCGTCGCTGAAGCCCAGCAGGTTCTGGAAGTCGCCACCACCACGAGCGACGATGATGACGTCGACCTCCGGGTCGGCGTCGAGCTCCTGGATCGCCGCGGTCACCTCGGCCACGGCACGGTCGCCCTGCACCGCCGTGTGCACCGTCCGGAACTCGACCTGCGGCCACCGCAGCTGGGCGTTCCGCTTGACGTCCTTCTCGGCGTCGGAGTCCTTGCCGGTGACGAGGCCGATGCGGTGCGGCAGGAAGGGCAGACGCTTCTTGCGGGACGGGTCGAACAGCCCCTCCTCCGCCAGGGCACGCCGCAACCGCTCGAGCCGTTCGAGCAGGTCGCCCAGCCCGACGTGCTTCATCTCGACCACCTGCATCGTCAGCGAGCCGCCCTTGACCCAGTAGTTCGGCTTGACGGCGGCGACGACGCGGTCGCCCTGCTTGAGGTCGGTGGGCACCCGGGAGCGGACGCTCGACCAGATGGAGAAGGACACGGTCGCGTCGACCTCGACGTCCTTGAGCTTGCCGTAGACGTTGCCGCCGGCGACGTTCCACTGCGTGATCTCACCCTCGACCCAGGCGACGCCGAGGCGGTCGATCCAGTCGCGGAGCTTCGCGCCGAGCAGCGCGACGGGCCACGGGTCCTCCGCCGTGGGCGGCCCCTGTTCGATCGCCATCGTGCTCCTCCCGGTCGTGCGGACCATGGTGTCGGACGCCGGTGACATCCCGGCCGTCCGCGCGTTCTCCACGGGCTCGTCCGTGCCCAGGCTGCGCGGGTCCTGCTCACCTATCATCGGGGACGTGACGATCACCAACGGCCACTCGGTCCCGCTCGCCCCGCCGCGGGTCCCCGCAGCGCGCGGACGCCTGCGTGACCTGCCGGTCAGCGGGAGCAAGCGGGTGCTGCTCGCGGCGCCGCGCGGCTACTGCGCGGGGGTCGACCGCGCCGTGGTCGCGGTCGAGAAGGCGCTCGAGCAGTACGGCGAGCCGGTGTACGTCCGGAAGCAGATCGTCCACAACGTCCACGTGGTCTCCACACTCGAGCAGCGTGGCGCCGTGTTCGTCGACGACGTCGCCGAGGTGCCCCGCGGGTCGCACGTCGTCTTCAGCGCGCACGGTGTCTCCCCGGCGGTGGTGGCCGGAGCCGCCGCACGCGACCTGCACGCCATCGACGCCACCTGCCCGCTCGTGACGAAGGTCCACCGCGAGGCCTCCCGGTTCGCGAAGGCGGAGCGCACCATCATCCTGATCGGGCACGCCGGCCACGAAGAGGTCGAGGGCACCATGGGTCACGCGCCCGAGCGGACGATCCTGGTGAACGGCCCGGCCGACGTCGCCGCGCTCGAGGTCCCCGATCCGGACAACCTCGTGTGGTTGTCACAGACCACGTTGAGCGTCGATGAGACGATGGAGACGGTCCGGCTCCTGCGGGAGAAGTACCCGTCGATCGAGAACCCGCCCTCCGACGACATCTGCTACGCCACCCAGAACCGGCAGGTCGCGGTCAAGAAGGTCGCACCCGCCGCGGACCTGGTCATCGTGGTCGGGTCCGCGAACTCGTCGAACAGCGTGCGCCTCGTCGACGTCGCCCTGGAGTACGGCGCCAAGGACGCGCACCGGGTCGACTACGCCGAGGAGATCCGGCAGGAATGGCTCGAGGGGGTCGGGACCGTCGGCGTGACCAGCGGCGCCTCCGTCCCGGAGGTCCTGGTCGCCGAGGTGCTCGACCAACTCGCCGACGCCGGCTACGGCACGGTCGAGGAAGTCGTCACCGCGCACGAGGACCTCATGTTCTCCCTCCCGCGCGAACTCCGCACCGACGCCGACGGCAAGCCGACGCGTCCGCTGGGCGGGCGCACCCGATGAGCGCTCCGGACGGACGCCCGACCGGGTGGGACGTCGTCCCGCCGCGCGGGACCACGGCCGTGGACGCTCAGGAGGCCCGGATCGCCGCCGATACCGCGGGTGCCGCCACGCAGACCCCGGGCGCCGTCCCGGCTGGGCGACCGGCTCCGCAGTACGGCGAGTACGCGCCCGAGGGCTGGGTGAACCCGGTCCTCGTCGAACAGGAACGTCAGGAACGTCAGGAACGCGAGGACCGCGAGCGCGCTGCCGCGTCGGCCGCTCCCGGGGCCGCCGGCGGGTCGGGTCGTCCCGCTGTCCGAGCACGAGCTGCTGCGACGGCCGACCGGACGGTGACCACCGGGGACGCCGCGTCCGCCCGACGGCTCGGCGCGTCCCCCGTGGACGTGCTGCTGACCTTCGTGCTCCTCGGCATGGGGCTCGTGAGCGTCGTCCAGTCACTCTCGATCGGGTCCGTCGCCTCGACGGTGCGCGAGGAGCTCGAGACGAACTACACCGCTCTGCAGGACCCCGGAGCGCTCAACGGCGCGGCGATGATCAGTTCGGTCGTCATGCTCGTGGTCTTCGCGCTCGTCCTCTGGTGGTCCGTCGTCCGGCTCCGCGCAGGTCGGAGGAGCTTCTGGGTGCCGTTGCTCGGGGGAGCGGTGGCGACCCTGCTCAGTGCGGTGGTGTTCGCCGCCGTGGTCTTCCGGGACGACGGGTTCGTCGCAGCGATGATGCGGCAGGCCGCCGGAGGCTAGGCCCAGCGCCGATGCCGCGCCGTCAGGCGAGGAAGGCGGCGACCGCCCCGTGCAGGTCGGTGAGGTCGTCGACGTGCACGAGTTCCCGCACCGAGTGCATCGAGAGCAGACCGACGCCGATGTCGATCGTCGGGATGCCGAGACGCGTCGCCGCGATCGGTCCGATCGTCGAGCCGCCCGGGATCGTGTTCACGTTGACGAACGGCTGGAACGCCACGCCCGCGGACTCGCACGCCGCCGCGAACACGGCGGTGCCCTTCGCCTCGGTCATGTACCGCTGGTTCGCGCTGATCTTCAGGAGTGGGCCACCACCCGGGCGCGGGCGGTTGGTCGGGTCGTGCTTCTCCGAGAAGTTCGGGTGCACCAGGTGCCCCGCGTCGCTCGACAGCAGCCACGATGCCCGGAAGGCACGGGCGGACTCGGAACGGCTCGCCCCGAGCCCCTCCTGCACGCGGGCGAGGACGTCCTCGAGGAACGGCCCGCCGGCACCGGACGGCGACGAGGACCCGATCTCCTCGTGGTCGAACGCGGCGAACACCGGGATGTGGTCGCCGTCGCCCGGCGCCTCGACGATCCCGCGGAGGCCGGCGTGCACGCTCGTCAGGTTGTCCATCCGGCCGGACGCCAGGAACGCACGGTCGATGCCGATCCGCGACGGGGCCTGCGAGTCGGCGAGGAACAGGTCCCACGCCACGGCCGTCTCGCCGAGTCGGGAGCGCAGCCACGCCTCGACGTCGGTGCCGCCGGTGGTCCCGTCGGTGCCCACGATCGGCAGCGTGTGGCGCTGCTTGTCGATGCCCGGGGCGTCGTTCGCGCCGCGGTCGAGGTGGATCGCGAGGTTGGGGATCCGCGCGACGGCGTCCATGGTGTCGAACAGGCTCGCGGTGCCGTCGGCGTGGACGACCCGTCCGGCGATGCGGAGGTCACGGTCGAACCACGTCGACAGGACCGGGCCGCCGTAGACCTCGACGTTGAGCTGTTCCCAGCCGCCGACACGGACGGACGGGTTCGGCTTGATCCGGAACCCGGGGGAGTCGGTGTGCGCGCCGAGGATGCGGAACGGCGTCGTCGCCGTGGCTCCTCCGGGGAGGCGCCAGGCGATGACCGCGCCGTCGCGGACGACGACGTAGGCCCCGGGCTCGGTCGGCCATGCGTCGGTCTCGGCGAGGTCGGTGAACCCGGCAGCCACCAGGCGGTCGCGCGCGACCGAGGCGGCGTGGAACGGGGTCGGCGACTCCGTGACGAAGTGGGCGAACTCGCTGGCGATGGCGTCGACGGTCATCCGTCCATCGTGGCACGGCGGCAGTGGGCGGACGCAGCAGAGGCCACGGGACGCAGAACGGGGCACGTCCGTCGGACGTGCCCCGTGCCTCCCGGTCCGGGCCGGGTGCTCGCTGCTCAGCTCTGGGACTGACCCGCGGACCCGAGGACCTTCGTGGCCTCGACGACGCGGGCGGCCATCGCCGTCTCGGCGACCTTGCCCCAGGCGCGCGGGTCGTACTGCTTCTTGTTGCCGACCTCGCCGTCGATCTTGAGGACGCCTTCGTAGTTGGAGAACATCGAGCCGGCGATCGACCGCGTGAACGCGTACTGCGTGTCCGTGTCGATGTTCATCTTGATGACGCCGTTGCGGACCGCCTGGTGGATCTCGTCGTCGGTCGACCCCGAACCGCCGTGGAAGACGAGGTCGAGCGGGTTCTGACCGGTGCCGTGCTTCTGCGCGATGGCGTCCTGGATCTCGCCGAGGAGTTCGGGCCGGAGCTTCACGTTGCCCGGCTTGTAGACGCCGTGCACGTTGCCGAAGGTCAGCGCGGCGATCCAGCGGCCCTGGTCGCCCATACCGAGTGCCTCGACGACCCGCTCGACGTCGCCCGAGGTCGTGTAGAGCGCGTCGTTCGTGCCCTCGTGCTGCACGCCGTCCTCTTCGCCGCCGACGACGCCGATCTCGACCTCGAGGATGGCGTTGATGTTCCGCGTCTTCTCGATCATCGTCTTGGCGATCTCGATGTTCTCGTCGAGGGGCACCGCCGAGCCGTCCCACATGTGCGACTGGAAGATCGGGTTGCGGCCAGCGCGGACCTCTTCCTCGCTCGCCGCGATGAGCGGGAGCACGAAGCCGTCCAGGGCGTCCTTCGGGCAGTGGTCCGTGTGCAGCGCGACCGTGATCGGGTAGTTCTTCGCGACCTCGTGCGCGAAGGCGGCCATCGCGAGGGCGCCGGCTGCTCGGTTCTTGACCGTGTGCCCGGCGAAGTAGTCCGCGCCGCCGGTCGTGACCTGGATGATGCCGTCGGAGCCGGCCTCGGTCAGGCCCTGGAGGACCGCGTTGATGGTCTGGGACGATGACACGTTGACCGCGGGGTAGGCGAACTTCCCGGCCTTCGCGCGGTCGATCATCTCGGCGTACTGGTCCGGCGTTGCGATGGGCACTGGGATCTCCTTCGACTTCTTCGGTGATGTCGCAACCGATGCTAGTCAGGGGCGGTTGGTGGGCGGTGGATGTGGTCGGCACCTGTGGACGGAGCACGGTGTGCACATCCGTGCGCGCGGGGAGGCCGGGAGGGTGGCGGTCGGTAGGCTCGGGTCGTGACTCCCACGACTGAGACCGGCTCCCTGTTCCTCCAGCCCGACCGCAACCTGGCGCTCGAACTCGTGCGTGCGACGGAGGCCGCCGCGATCCGGGCACAGCCGTGGGTCGGACGTGGTGAGAAGAACCTCGCCGACGGTGCCGCCGTCGACGCGATGCGCAAGTTCCTCGGCACGGTGAACTTCGACGGCGTCGTCGTCATCGGTGAGGGCGAGAAGGACAACGCCCCGATGCTCTACAACGGCGAGCACGTTGGCAACGGCCACGGCCCGGCCTGCGACATCGCGGTCGACCCGATCGACGGCACCTCGCTGACCGCCGCCGGGCGACAGAACGCCATCTCCGTCATGGCCGTCTCGGACCGCGGCTCCATGTACGACCCGTCCGCCGTGTTCTACATGGACAAGATCGCCGCCGGGCCCGAGGGCCGCGGGGTCCTGGACCTCGAGAAGCCCATCGGCGAGAACATCCGTGCGCTCGCCAAGGCGAAGGGCAAGGACCTCGAGGACATGGTCGTCGCCGTCCTCGACCGCCCGCGCCACGACGAACTCATCCGTCAGATCCGCGCGACCGGTGCCGGCACCCGACTGCTGCTCGACGGCGACGTCGCCGGTGGCATCGCAGCGGCGCTGCCCGGGTCGAACATCGACATGTGCGTCGGCGTCGGCGGGACGCCCGAGGGCATCATCACCGCCTGCGCGATCAAGGCGCTCGACGGCGTGATCCTCGGCAAGCTCCAGCCGAAGGACGACGAGGAGCGCGAGCGCGCCGTCGCCGCCGGCCACGACCTCGACAAGGTGCTCGACCAGGACGACCTGGTCACGGGGGACAACACGTTCTTCGTCGCGACCGGTGTCACCGACGGCGTCCTCGTCGACGGTGTCCGTCGTTCGCGCGGCGTCATCCACACCGACTCGCTCGTGCTCCGGTCCCGCTCGAACACGATCCGCCGCATCCAGGCGGACCACCGCGCCGAGAAGTGGTTCTGATCCGCTGACGCGCGGCGCGCCGAGGATCCGCACAAGGAGAACCCGCTCGCACCACGTACTCCCGTGGTTCGAGCGGGTTTCGTGGTCCCGGTCCCGGTCCCGGTCCCGGTCCCGGTCCCGGTCCCGGCGCCGCTCAGTCGCGCTCGGTGCTCGCGACGAGCTCCGGCGCCGTCAGCAACCGCGGCTCGTCCTCGATCGACGTCGGGTCCGCGATGACCTTCGACTCGTCGAGCAGCGACAGCCGACGGGCGCTCGGGAGCACCTGCCGCTCGAGTGACCCGACGAACCGGTTGTAGTCGACCACGGCACCGCGGATCGACCGGCCGAGCTTGTCCACGTGCCCGGCCATGGTCGACAGCCGCCCGTGCAACTCGCGGGACACCCGGAACAGCTCGCGTGCCTCCTGCGTGACGACGTCCTGCTGCCACGAGAACGCGACGGTCTTCAGCACGGACCACAGCGTCACGGGCGAAGCCAGTGCCACCCGCTTGCGGAACGCGTGGTCGAGCAGGCCGGGGTCGGCGGCCAGGGCGCTCGCGATGAGGGACTCCGACGGGATGAACGCCACCGTCAGCTCGGGGGAGGCGTCGTAGCCCGACCAGTACTCCCGGGCCGCCAGGGCGTCGACGTGCGCCCGGAGTGCCTTGACGTGCTGCGCCATGAGGTGTCCGCGCCGCGCACCTTCCGCCCCCGTCGCGGATGCCGGGATGTCCATCGCCTGCAGGTACGCGGCGAACGGCACCTTGGCGTCGACGGCGATGTTCTTCCCGCCGGGTAGGTGCACGATCATGTCCGGGCGGGCCGCCCCCGCCGTGGTGGTCACCGACGACTGCACGTCGAAGTCGACCCGTTCGAGGAGCCCGGCGGCCTCGACCACGTTCCGCAACTGCGTCTCGCCCCAGACTCCGCGCGTGCTGTTCGACGACAGCGCGCTCGCGAGGGTCTCGGCCGTGGCACGGAGGCGTTCCTCGGACTCGGCGGCCGACCGGAGCTGCGCCGACAGGGCGCCGTACTGCTCGCTGCGGGAGCGCTCGAGCTCGGCGATCTTCTCCCGCATGACCTGCAGCGTGTCGGCGACCGGGCTGAGCGCGGAGAGCACCTTCGACTCGTCCTGCGCCCGGTTCGACTCGGCGCCGTGCATGCGCTGCACGAGGTGCTCCAACTCGGCCGCCCGGCGCTCGAGGGAGTCGACCTGTCGGCGGTACTGCGCGTCCTGCGCGTCGAGCCGCTCCTCGGCGTCACGTCGGGCCGCGTCGAGTTGGGAACGGAGGCCGTCCGCCGTCGCGTTCGCGGTCGCTGCGTCCACTCCGGCACGGGACCGGGCGAGTGACCACGCGACCACGGCCCCGACGGCGATGCCGATCACGAGACCGATGACCAGGGCGAGGATCTGCATGACGCGACCCTGGCAGGTCCCACCGACACCGGGCCTCCCGGCCGGCGGCGAGCCGTGCGACGGGCCGGACGGGGCCCGTCGGACCGCGGTCAGTCCGAGAAGACCATGGGGCGGCGTGACAGCCGCGGCTGCGGCGTGGTCGCCTTCGGCTTCTCGACACGGGCGCGGACCGGGTTGATCGTGACGCGGGTCACGGCGCCGAGCGCCTCCACCGTCGGGACGCCGTGGAACCCGGCCGCGTGGACGACGATGGCGGCGCAGGCCTCGGCGTCGGCCGCCGCGTCGTGGTGCTGGAAGCCGGAGAAGCCCGCTGCCGTCGCGGCCGACGGCAGGCGGTACGAGTCGAGCGTGTACGTCTTCCGTGCGACCGCCAGCGAGCACATCGAGTGGTGCTCGGCGATGTCGATCCCCGTCGCCGCACACCCACCCGCGATGACGCCCATGTCGAAGCGGGCGTTGTGTGCGACGAGCACGTCGCCCTCCGCGAACGCCACGATGTCCGGGTACTGCTGCTCCCACGTCTTGGCGTGGGTGACGTCCGACTCGACGATCCCGTGGATCCGCGTGTTCCACTCGAGGAACGCGTCATGCCCGGCGGGCGGACGGATGAACCAGGAGGCCCGTTCCACGACGCGGCCGCCGCGCACCTTGACGAGACCCACGGAACACGCGCTGGCGGACGAGTTGTTCGCGGTCTCGAAGTCGATCGCGGTGAAGTTCAACACGCGATCGATCGTCGCACGGGGATACGACAACTCCTGAATCGAGCGCGGCGTGGTGCCGGCAGCGGGAGTCCCCGCTCGTACGCTGTGGCGATGGAGACCGGTCCCGCACGCACCCCGCTCGTCCTCGTCCTGGCGGGTGCCGGGTACGGACAGCAGGCTCCGCTCCTCCGGTGGTCGGCGACCATCGCGCGGGAGTCCGGCTGTGCGGTCCTCGCACCCGACTGGACGGTCGACGACGCTGCCCGCGCCGACCCGGTCGGCTTCGTCACGCAACACGTCGCCACCGCGCTCGGCGACCGGCTGCCCGACCTGGTGGTCGCCAAGTCCTTCGGGTGCTCCGCCCTGCCCTGGGCGGTGGCGCACGAGGTCCCCGGCGTGTGGCTGACCCCGGTGCTCACCGACGACACGGTGCGCGACGCGCTCGCCACGGTCAGCGACGGACACGTCGCGGTCGGCGGTTCCGCCGATCCCGTGTGGCGGCCCGACTGTGTCCCGCACACCGGGGCGCGGCTCGTGACCGTCGACGGAGCCGACCACGCGCTCGAGGTGCCCGGTGACTGGCGACGCTCCCAGCGCCTCCAGGTCGAGGTGCTGAGCGTCGTCGAGGAGCAGGTGGCGGCCCTGGTCCGACCAGGCGGGCGGCGGTAGCCTCCCGTCATGGCCGACCCACGCGACCTCGACGACCTGTTGGCGCAGGCCGAGGTCGTCGACGCACCGCCGCGCACCGCACGACGGGCGATCAGCCTGGCCCTCGTGCTCGCCGGCACCTGCGTCGCGATCGCCGTCGGCGCCCTCGCCGGGTTCCGCGGGCTCGTCATCGCGGCGATCTGGTACGCCACGCTGGATCCCACGTCCAGCGGCGGCTGACGGACACACTGGAGGCTCCCCACCGGCACGGCCTGTCCGTCGCCGGCGCGTCGGCTCGGAACCGGCGGCGGGACCCAGGGGCGGCCCCGTCACGCCGCCGCCGGTAGGCTCTCCTCCCGTGGCACTCACCATCGGAATCGTCGGTCTCCCGAACGTCGGCAAGTCGACCCTGTTCAACGCCCTGACCAAGAACCAGGTGCTCGCGGCCAACTACCCGTTCGCCACCATCGAGCCGAACGTCGGGGTGGTGAACCTGCCGGACCCGCGTCTCGACCAGCTCGCGGAGCTGTTCGGCTCGGAGAAGACCGTGCCCGCGCCGGTGTCGTTCGTCGACATCGCCGGCATCGTCAAGGGCGCGAGCGAGGGTGAGGGGCTCGGCAACAAGTTCCTCGCCAACATCCGCGAAGCCGACGCCATCGCGCAGGTCGTCCGCGGCTTCACCGACGACGACGTCGTGCACGTGGCGAACAAGGTCTCGCCGGCGGACGACCTCGAGGTCATCAACACCGAGCTGATCCTCGCCGACATGGAGACCATCGACAAGGCGCTCCCGCGGTACGAGAAGATGCTCAAGCTGAAGCAGGCCGAGCCGATCGTGCTCGAGACCGCCCGCGACGCCCGTGCCGAGCTCGAGAAGGGCGTGCTGCTCTCCGCGACCTCGATCGACCTCGAGCCGATCAAGGAGCTCGGGCTGCTCAGCGCCAAGCCCTTCATCTTCGTGTTCAACGTCGACGAGGCGATCCTGACCGACGAGGCCCGCAAGGCCGAGCTCGCCGCCCTCGTCGCCCCGGCGAACGCGGTGTTCCTCGACGCCCAGGTGGAGTCCGAGCTCATCGACCTCGACCCCGCGGACGCCGCGGAGCTCCTCGAGTCCACCGGTCAGACCGAGTCCGGTCTCGACCAGCTCGCGCGCATCGGGTTCGAGACGCTCGGGCTGCAGACGTACCTGACTGCCGGTCCGAAGGAGTCGCGTGCGTGGACGATCGGCAAGGGGTGGAAGGCGCCCCAGGCTGCCGGTGTGATCCACACGGACTTCGAGAAGGGCTTCATCAAGGCGGAGGTCATCTCGTTCGACGACCTCATCGCCACCGGCTCCATCGCCGAGGCCCGTGCGCAGGGGAAGGCCCGCATCGAGGGCAAGGACTACGTCATGCAGGACGGCGACGTGGTGGAGTTCCGCTTCAACAACTGAGGCCCGGTGTCCTGCCCGCACCCGTGGTGCTCGTCGCCACCGGTGGGTACGGTGGAGCCGTCGCGCGCGATGCGCGGCGGGTCGGCAACCCGGCCCGGGGAAGCAACACGGGGGAGTGCCGGTCATGACCGAATTCGTCGAGGTGCCACTGCTCCCGCAGTCGGATTCGTCCAACGGTGGGAAGTTCACGTACTCCACCGCGTCGGCACTGCAGTCGAAGCTCCTGGCAGAAGCGGCCCGGCTCGAAGGGCAGGCTGGATCCCGGGCCTCGTACGTCTCGACGGCGAAGCACGACTTCGAGGGCCACTTCTCGGAGTTGTTCGCCACGAACGCCACCACCTCGTCGCAGGACGCGTCGAACCTCGCCAGTGCCCTCCGCACGGTCGCCGGGTACGTCGGCAAGATGATCGCGGCCGGTCACGAGGAGGACGCCCGCCGCAAGGAGAACAACGAGTGGGTCCACCGGCACAACAACAAGGACTTCGGCGACCAGTTCCACGACTTCTGGTTCGGTGAGGACGAGCGTCCGAACGTCGATCCCGGACCGGCCCCGACCTTCCCTGCTGCCCAGGCCTCGACCGGCTCCCGCCAGACCCCGGCTCCCGGTGGCGGTGGAGGCGGAGGCGGAGGTGGTACTTCCTCTGCGCGGCCGGAGGACCTGCGGTCCTTCGCAACCGGATCACGCGGGCTCGACGACGCCCTCGCGGCGGCCCCGGGCGGCATCGAGGCGGCGCTCGCCGACTTCGCGAGCGACTGTTCATGGGGCCACATCGATGCGGCCGGAGTGGTGGGCGCCTACCGCCGGTACCTCAGCGCGAACGCCGAGGACGCCTCCTGGGCCGACACGATCGCCGCCGCCTTCGAGGCCGCCGGCGGCGCCGGGGCGGTCTCGACCCTGAGCGACGCAGCGCTCGGCGCGGCACTGCAGGCGGCCGGCGTCTCGGCGAGCCGTTCGAGCCTCCAGATCGACCCGCCGACCGCGGCGGGTGCGATGCCCACCAGCGGGTACGCGAACGACCCGGTGAACACGTCGACCGGCAACTTCCTCGAGCCGGAGACGGACCTGGCCTTCGTCGGGGCATCCGGCCTGGCCTTGACGCGCATGTACAACTCGATGCCGTCCGCGCTCGGGACGCCGGGGGTGTTCGGACCGGGATGGGCATCGGTCCTCGACCAGGCGCTCCTGCTGTCCGACACCGGTGCCCGCTGGGTCCGGGACGACGGGCGAGCAGTCGACTACCCGCGCGACGGTGACGGCTTCGGTCGTGCTGTCGGCGAGAACTCCTGGCTGCACCGGGAGCCGGGCGAGGGTCCCGACGGGGCCCGTCTCGTCGTGCGCGACAACCAGGGCGGGTGGTGGGCGTTCGACCCGACCGGTCGCTGGCTCGCGTCCGGACGCGGGCACGGCGAGACCACCACGGTCAGCCGTGACGGTTCGGGTGCCGTCATCCGCCTCGAGCACGAGTTCGGCCGGAACCTCGAGGTGGAGTACGTCGACGGGCGCGTGGCCGTGGTCCGTGCGTCGGACGGACGCCGGATGGAGTACGGGTACGAGAACGGGTACCTCGGCCGCGTGACCGGTGCACTCGGGACACGGACGTACCGGTGGAACGAGGACGGCCTCATCGCCGCTGTCGTCTCGGCCGCCGGCGTGGTCGAGGCCGAGAACACCTACGACGAGCAAGGACGTGTCGTCCTGCAGGTGTCCCAGTACGGGCGGCGCACGAGGTTCGCCTACCTCCCCGGTCGCGTGACCGCTGTGTCGGACGAGGACGGCACCCGGTCGAACTCGTGGATCGCGGACGCGAAGGGACGCCTGGTCGGGATGCTCGACTCCGCCGACCAGCGGCAGTCGATGACGTACGACGCTTCGGGCAACCTGGTCTCGTCCACGCGTCGAGACGGGTCCGTCACGGTCCACGCCCACGACGAGCGCGGTCGGCGGACGCGCACGGTCACCGCCGAGGGTGCGGACCTGACCTGGGGGTACGACGCGCAGGACCGGGTGACCACCTTCGTCACTGCGTCGGGATCGGTCATCAGCTACGAGTACCCCGATGACGTGTCGCGGAACCCGTCCGTCATCCACGACGCCCTCGGTGGGCGCACCGAACTGGAGTGGGATCGCGGTCGGCTGCTCAGGGTCGTCGACCCGACCGGCGTGCCGCTGCACTTCGCGTACGACCGGGCCGGTGACCTCGTCGCGATCCGGAACGCCTCGGGGGAGACGTCCCGGACCGAGCGCGACGCCGCGGGACGTCCGACCGCTGCCGTCAGTCCGTCGGGTGCGCGCACCGAGTACCGGTACGACGGAGCGGGGCTCCTCGTGCAGCGGACCGACGCGGACGGTGCGGAGTGGCGGTTCGAGCACGACCCTGCGGGACGGCCCACGGCGGTCGTGGACCCGACGGGCGCGCGGACCCGGTTCGAGTACGGAGCGAACGGCGAGCTCGTCCGCACCACCGATGCGCTCGGCAGGACCGTCGAGCGCGAGTTCGACGACCTGGGCAACGTGGCCGCGGTCGTGCTCCCGGGTGGCGGGAGGTGGGCGTTCGCGCACGATGCGCTCTCGCGGCTCACGAGCGTCATGGACCCCGCTGGCGGCACCTGGTCGCGCGAGTACGACGTGGCCGGGAACCTGACGGCGAGCATCGACCCGACCGGACTCCGGACCTCGGCGACGACGGAGCGCGACACCGGCACCGTCACGATCGCCGACGCCTTCGCCCGCACCACGGTCCGCTTCGACGAGTACGGCCGCCCGGTGCGGGTCGAGGCCGAGGACGGCTCGGCCGAACTCGTCACCTACGACGCGGCGGGCAACGCGGTCGAACTCGTCGACGGCGAGGGCGGCTTGACGACGCTCGAACGCGATCCGGCCGGTCGGGTCGTCGCCGTCGTGGCGGCCTCCGGCGCGACCACGGCGTACGAGTACGACGCGTGCGGTCGCCCGTGGCGGACCACCGACCCGGTCGGCGGGGTCACGGAACTCGTCTGGGACGCCGATCAGCGTCTCGTCGCCAGGACGTTCCCGACGGGCGAGTCCGAGCACTTCGAGTACGACGCGGTCGGACGCCTCACGGTGCAGCGGGTGCCCGGGGTCGGGACCACGCGGTTCGAGTACGACCGGGTCGGGCGGCTCGTCGCGACCCGGGGCCCCGCCTTCGGTACGCGTCGCTTCACCTACGACGCCGTCGGGCAGCTCGTCCGCACGGTGAACGGGGTCGGTGGCGTCACCTCGTACGACCACGACGACCTCGGGCGGGTCACCCGGGTCACGGGGCCCACCGGCGCCGTCACCGAGTACCAGTACGACGACCTCGGCCAGGTCACCGGCATCACCGACCCCCTCACGCGCCGGACGGTCCTCCGGTACGACGCGGCAGGTCGACCGATCTCGCGGACGGATGCGGACGGCCGCACCACCACGTGGACGCACGACGCGTCCGGGCGGCCGGTCAGCACCTCGGTCGACGGTCGGCTGGTGTCGGTCGTCGAGCACGACGCCGCCCGGCGTCGGGTCGTCGTGCACGACCACACGCGCGACGACGGCAGGGTCGTCGACCACGAACTGCGCTTCGACGGTCGTGGTCTGCTCACCTCCCGGACCCGGGACGGCTGGGGCATGACCTGGGAGTACGGACCGGACGGCGAGCGCATCGCGTCGACCGACACGAACGGCGTGCGGACGACGTGGACGCGTGACGCAGCCGGACGGGCGGTCGCCGTCGAGCACCCGGGACTCGGCCGTGTCGAGTTCGACCGCGACGCGAGCGGTCGGTGCATCGCCGCGCGTGCCGGTGGGCGTGTGCAGAGCTGGGCCTTCCACGACGGGTTCATGACCCGGCACACGGGCGGGAGCGGTGCGACCCTCGTCGAGCGTGACGACCACGGGAGGGTCTCCCGGGTCACCCGGCAGGGCCCGGACGACGGCCCGGCCCGTGTGACCACGGTCGAGTACGACGCCGCGGGGCAACTCGTCGCGGTGGAGACGGACGCGGGCCGGTCGACGTGGGAGTACGACCTCGGCGGACGCCTCGTCGCGGAGTCCGGCCCCGACGGCACGACGACACACGAGTACGACGCAGCGGGGCAGATCCGTTCGACGGAGCACCCCGACGGGTCGCGCAGCGAGTACCTGCACGACGCCCTGGGGCGGCGCGTGGCCGTCACCGACCCGGACGGGGCGAGGACCGAGTACGGCTGGGGCACGATCGGTCGTCTGGCCGAGGTCGTGCACCGTCCCGTCCCCGGCACGAGCGACCACCCCGCGACGGAACACCGCCTGTGGGTCGACGCACTCGGCGAACTCGCGGAGGTCGACGACGCGTCGGTCTGGTGGGACACGGCCGCCGCCGTACCGACCCTCGTGGCGGTGGGAGGCGAGCGGGTGCTCGGGCTGCCCGCAGGGCTCACCGCGGTCGGGACGACCTGGACCACCGACCAGTGGCGTGGAGCACGGGCGACGGACGTCGGCGATCCCTGGGCGGTCACCGGGACCGTCGGCTCGTCGCCCGCCGCGTCCGGGTTCCCGGACGACATCGGGGTCACGGCGACGGGTGGGCTCGTCGTCGCGGGCCTCGAGTGGCTTGGTGCGCGTGTGTACGACCCGACCGCCCGGGGTTTCCTGTCCGCTGATCCGCTGCCCCCGGTCATCGGCGCCGGGTGGGACGGCAACCCCTACGCGTACGCGGGCAACGACCCGCTCGGGGCCGTCGACCCGACCGGACTCCGCCCGCTCACCGACGCAGAACTGAAGGCGTACGACAGCTCGGCATCGCGCGGCGCGTTCGCTGCCGCCGGTGACTTCTTCGCCGACAACTGGGAGTACTTCGCCGGGGGTGCCATGGTCGTCGCCGGCGGCGTGCTCATGGCGACCGGTGTGGGCGGCCCGGCGGGGATGATGCTGATCAGCGCCGGAGCCGACACGATCATCCAGAAGGCCACGACGGGCGAGGTCGACTGGGGCGAGGTCGCGCTCAGCGGCGCCCTCGGCGGGTTCGGCGGTGCGGGCATCGCAGCCCGGGCGGGACTGACCGGGATGAAGGCGTCGGTCGTCGCGGGTGCCAGCTCCGGCGGGATCGGTGGCGGCGTCCAGGGAGCGTACGGCTACTACACCGGGCCTGGCCCGCACTCGGTCACCGGAGCGCTCTCCGCCACGGGCCAGGGTGCGCTCGCGGGGACCGTCACCGGCGGCGCCGGTGGAGCCGTGGGCCAGAAGGTCAGCGAGGGCATCATGGGTGCGGTGACGCGGAACGCCTCCGCCGACACGGCGGTCATGGGGCGCAGCATGGAGTACCGCGTCCATCCCTACGGAGCTGCGCACGGGTACTCCTCGTACGAGGCGCTGCCGTCCCGGGTCTACGACTGGACAGAGGCGCACCTCCCCACGTCGGTCCACGAGCGGGTGCACCTCTGGGCGAACGAGAAATGGGTGGACTACCAGAAGATGCAGGGCAAGGACATCGTCGACATCGGCGCTCCGGACGAAGCGCTGCGCCCAGCAGGGGTCGATCCACTCGGACCGAGCGCGTACTACGACATGGAGCAGAGCCGGGTGGCCGGGTACTCCGGGTACTCCCAGGACCCCCAGCCGAGTTGGGACCTGCGATGACGTCGCCGACCTCGTCGCGCGCTCCGGAGCCGGGCCCACCGGAGACGCGGTACTTCCGCGTCGCAGGACGACCGCAGCGCCGGTTCCTGTTCACCGCTGGCGTCACCACGTGGGAGGTGTCGAGCGGCGCAGGGACCTCGTTCGTGGTGGACACTGCAGGACTGCGCGACGCGCTCGGCATCGCCCCCGGCGGTTCCCGGAACGACGAGCAGCACTGCCGGTCCCGAGCCGTCGAGCTGTTCGAGTCGGGCGACCGGGAGCACTGGGTGCAGTACCCGTTCGGCGGCACGGCCACGGACGAGGAAGTCCTGGGCGGCGCTGCCGGCCCTGACCCCTCGACGGTGTGATGCCCAGCCGGACCGGTGCTCGTCCGTGGTGCGACGTCAAGCGTCGTCAGCGGCGCCCACGAACAGCGTCCGCCCGTCCGCGTTCACCGGGAGCATGTCGCCGCACCGCGCCGCTGCGTCCCGGAGCCGCCGGATGAACGCCGGGTCCTCCGGCTCCAGGAGGTCGTCCGGCGCCTCGCGCAGCAACAGTTCGCTGGACGGACCCACCAGCATCCTGGTCCGTTCGAGCGTCCCGTCGTCCCCGACGCAGGGCACCGCGATCGTGTCCGTCCTGGTGTTCGCGCCGAGGACCGCTGCGTAGTCGGCGACGGCATCCGCGATGAGGTCCCCGGTGAGGACGTCTGCGCCGTCGTAGTGGATGTACTTCACGATGTGCCCTCCCTCGTCCCCACGGTAGGCACCGGGGTTCCGGGAGCGGCACAGGATGAGTCGCCAGGCGCGGGGAGTGGACACCAGCGACCCATGGGACGTCGCCGACGGCGCCACGTCAGCGCTTCAGAGCAGCTCGGCCGCCGGGTAGCGGAGCCACGGGCCGGTACCCGACTCGGGGCAATGCTCCTCCATCACCCGCTCGACCACTCCGTGGTCAGCAGGCGCACGCCGGTACAGGGCGACGAGGTCGACCCCGGACTCCACGTGTCCGTCCTCCCAGCGAACGTCGTAGCGGTACTCCCGTTGCGGTCGTCGGAGCCAGCGCGACGGCGATTTGCCGCCTGCCGCCTGCCGCCCACGGGCGCCGCGACCACCAGGGCCGGAACGACGGAACGCCGCCCCCGGAGGGACGGCGTCTCGTGTCGTGTGGCGTCGGGCGGACCCGACCGTACGGCTCAGGCGGCCAGCGCCAGCTCCGGCGCACGCACGGCGCGCGCCTGCAGGATGGTGCGGCTGGCCTCGCCGCGCCAGGAGCGGCCCGGGACGACCCAGCCCGCTACGCCGTCGACGGCGACGCGGACGCCGGGCGTCAGGAACAACCCGAGGTCGTCGGCGGGCATGCGCACGAGGTACTCACGCTGCGAGCGGTCCTCACGCACGGGGAACTCGGCGATGCGGTCGGGGGAGACGGTGGGTGCCGCGATGGCGGTCCCGGTGATGATGGTGTGTTCGTTCGTGGTCATGGTGCTGTCTTTCTTCAGTCATTCGGCGTCGCGCGGGGCCGGACGGACTCCGTGGTCTCGTCGGCCGCAGGAGCGCGGACGCGCACGTCGACATTCGACGTGCATGCTCGCCGGTCGGGGAGCGGTGGTCTCGCTGGAATGCGATCCAGGGGGATCGGTTCGAGACGGTCGGTGTGCGCGAGTCAGATGGGTTCGCTGCAATGCACCAAACAAGGACAGTACTCCGCAGACGTCCGTCTGTCCAGTCGCGCGGTCGGTTCCCGGCCCCGCCGGCCAGGAGGCCCGCCCAGCGCTCGCCGCCGTGTCCGGTCTCCGTGCCGTATGACCCCACGCCAGTGGCAGCGACAGCCCGCTCCGAAGGCGTAACACGTGGGAAACCGACGGGGCCCGAGCGCGAAACACCCCGTCGTTACGGTTCGAGCACTGAGCAAGCGCTCAGCCCGAACCCCGACGAAGGACCCGCACGGATGCAGCACCGCACTCGGCTCCGCTCCCGCACGACCACCCGCCTGACCACCACACTCCGCACGGCCGTCATCACCGCGGGAGGTGTCGGCCTCGCCGTCCTCGCGGCGACACCGGCCGCCGCGGCCCCGGTCGCGACCACGGCCACGATCACCGCACCGGCCACGGTGACGGTCGGCGACACCGTCGACATCGCCCTGACCCTGCCGGCCACGTCCGACGTCTTCGCGTACGAGATCGACATCGCGGCGGACGCCGACGCCGTCGAAGTCGTCGACGGCAGCGCGACCGGTCCGGACGGCGGGTTCGACTCGGTCGAGCAGGACGGCGACACCGTCACGCTCCTGCACACCCGCCTCGGCACCTCGCCCGCGCTGTCGGGTGACCTCGCGGCGGCGGTCGAGCTGACCGCGACGAGCCCCGCCACGGTCGACCTCGCCGTCACGAGCGTCACCCTGGTCGCCAGCGACGGCAGCACCACCACCCTGACCGACCCGGCCTCGACGACCGTGACGATCGCAGCGGTCCCGACGGCGAGCCCGACGCCGACCCCCGGCCCTCCCAGCACACCGACGGCGGCTCCGACCACCGCACCGGGCGGCACCGGCGGCGCCGGCGGACCCGGCACCGGCACGGGGACCGGCGGGTCCATGGACCCGGTGACCGACACCTCACCCGCACCCGCCGGCGGCGCGCTCGCCTGGACCGGTGCCGATCTCGCACCCTGGATCGCCGCCAGCGTCGCGCTGCTGCTCGCCGGCGCGGGCCTCGTCGCCGCCCGTCGCCGTGCCTCCCGTGCGACCCGGACGGAGGACGCGCGATGACCGCCACCGACCACTCCCGGACGACCGACGCCACCTCGACCCGAACCCCCGGAGGAACCCCCGTGACCCGCCGTCGTCGCACCACCGTCGCCGGAGCGGCGCTCCTGGCCCTCGTCGGCACCGCCGTCGTCGCGACCCCGTCACTCGTCGCGAGTGCTGCGCCGGCCGCCCTCGACGCGAGCCCCGCCGCCATGCTCGCGCCGTACTACACGGCGCTCGACCTGACCGGAGACGACCAGGTCACGACCGCCGACCTCACCGTCCTGTCCGACCACCTCGGAGCGACCACCGCGGACGCGGACTGGTCGGCGGTCTCGGCGGCCGACACCGACCGGGACGGGACGATCACGCTTCCGGACGTCGCCGGTCTGTCGCAGCGGATCGTCTACGACGACGGGCCGTTCACCCTCGTCGAGGCGTCGACGCTCGACATGCAAGCCGCGATGAACGCGGGCGTCACGACCTCGGCCGAGATCACCCAGGACTACCTCGACCGCATCGCCGCGTACGACCGGACCACCACGGACACCGGGACGGGCGGGCGGCCGCTCAACTCGATCGTCACGACGAACGCCGCGGCACTCACGGCAGCGAAGGCCGCCGACGCCGAGCGGGCCGCGCACGGCATGACGAGCATGCTCCTCGGCGTCCCGATCGCGCTGAAGGACAACTACGACACGAAGGACATGCCGACCACCGGCGGCTGCGGCTGCTGGGACGACAACCAGACCACGACCGACGCGGCCATGGTCGCCGGCCTCCGCGACGCCGGGGCGGTCGTCCTCGCCAAGGCGAGCCTCGACGAGTTCGCCTTCGGGTTCGTGTCCGAGTTCTCCTCGAACCAGCCGGCGGGATCGTCGCTCCTCGTCGCCAGCCCCTACGTGACCAGCCAGACCGCCGGCGGGTCCAGCGGCGGCACGGGCGCGGCGATCGCGGCGAACCTGGCGGGCATCGGCTTCGGCACCGACACCGGCGGCTCGATCCGCGTCCCGTCCTCCTACAACCAGCTCGTCGGCATCCGCCCGACGGTCGGTCTCGCGAGCCGCGACGGCATCATCCCGCTCGCGCTGTCCCAGGACACCGGCGGCCCGCTCGCCCGTTCGGTCACCGACGCCGCCGTGGCGCTCGACGCCGTCACCGGCATCGACGCGGCCGACCCGGTCACGCAGGGCCAGGCGGGCAAGGTCCCGACCTCGTACACGCAGTTCCTCGACCCGACGGCGCTGCAGGGGAAGCGGATCGGCTACGTCACGTCGATGGTCGGCACGAACCGCACCACCGCGCGGCTCTTCGCCGAGGCCCGGGCCACCCTGGAGGCCCAGGGTGCGACCGTCGTGCCGATCACCGCGACGCCCGAGTTCAACCGGGTCCTCAGCGAGGGCAGCGGCAGCACGAACGAGTTCAAGCACGACCTGGACCAGTACGTGGCGAAGCACCTCGACCCGGACGTCACCGCGCGCTCCCTGCAGGGCATCCTGGACTCGGGGGAGTACGTGCCGAGCCGGAAGGGCACGTACCAGCAGCGCAACGCGATCACGGAGGCGCAGTACCAGGCCTGGGCGGGACCGGAGGGCTCGCACACCACGCAGATCGCGACCGGGAAGCAGGTCGTCACCGGGATGATGGACGCGCAGGACCTCGACGCGCTCGTCTACCCGTCGGGCACCCCGTACGGCACGCAGGGCACGAACATGCGCCTCAGCCCGAACACCGGCATGCCGGCCGTGACCGTCCCGATGGGACAGGCCACCGCGGCGGACGCCACGATCACCGGGGCGGGCGTGAACCTCGAGTTCCTCGGCCGCTCCTACGACGAGGGCACCGTCATCGGCCTCGGCTACGGGTTCGAGCAGGCGACGCACGCCCGCACCAGCCCGGCGCTGTACCCGGCGCTCGGGTGAGCACGCCGGTCGCCGACGCGACCGACTGACGGACGGGAGGTCCGACCAGCTGGGGTCGGGCCTCCCGTCCGTCTCGTTGCGGCTCCGCAGCCGCGTCCGTCAGTTGAGCGTCGGGGTGTCCTCCGGCACGACGCCGCCGAGGTAGAGGTCCGCGGCGAGGTCGCGGAGCGCCCGCAGGGCGACGCGCTGTGTGAGCGGGCCGTAGGAGATGCGGGCGACGCCGAGCGCTTCGTACTCGGACGCAGGCAGTGCGCCCGGCAGGCCGATGACGCTGAGCTTGCCGCGGCCCAGGCCCTCGACGAGCTGTTCGACGACCTCGCGCTGGTGCCCGCCCGGCACGAACACGAGCGGGGCGCCCGCGTCGAGGAACGCCTTGCCGCGCGCGATGGCGTCCGCGATGCTCTCCGCGATCGGGCGGTCACCGCCGCGGGCGATGGCGTCGGTCCGGGCGTTCAGCTGGAAGTCGACACCCTCCTGCTCGGCGGCCTTGATGATCGCGGCGACACGGGCGACCGACTCGTCGAACGGGCGGAGACGGTCCTCGACGTTCGCGCCGACGATGCCCAGGCCGATCGCGCGGCGGATCGTCTCGGCCGGGTCCTCGTACCCGTCGTCGAGGTCCGCGGTGACGGGCAGGTCCACCGCGTCGACGACGGTCTTCGCGCCGGTGAGGGCGAGGTCGAGCGGCATGCCGCCGTCCTGGTACCCGTACGACGCGGCGATCGAGTGCCCGGCGGTGGCGATCGCGCGCGTCTCGGGCAGGGCCGCGACCGTTTTCGCGCTGATCGCGTCCCAGACGTTCACGACGCGGAGGATCTGCGGGGCTTCGTGCAGGGACTTGAGGGTCGTCGCCTTCTCGGCGGTGCTCGTGGTCATGGAGCCGACAGTAGGCGTGCGGCGGAGGCGCTGTTCACGCTGGGCGACACCGTTCGCGGGCGGCGGCCCGAACGGTGTCGCCCAGTGCGAACGGTCGCCTGCGGCGCGGGCCGCAGACGACGCGAGATGACGTCCGGACTCGTGCCGGGCCTCCCGGCGGGGCATGCTGGACGGCATGGCGAGCGACGAACAGGACCCGGTCGGCACGCTCCGCGGGGTCCGCACGAGCATCAAGTGGACGCGGTACGCGCCCGACGTGCTGCCCCTGTTCGTCGCCGAGATGGACCACGAGGTCGCGCCGGAGATCCGGCAGGCGCTCGTCGAGCGGGTGCAGCAGTCGGACCTCGGGTACCTGGACGGGCCGGGACCGCTCGCGCCCGCGTTCGCCGCGTTCGCCCGCGACCGCTGGGGCTGGGACGTCGACCCGGCACGCGTGTACCTGGCGACGGACGTCAGTGTCGGCATCGTCGAGACGCTCCGGCTCGCGCTGCCCGACGGCGGTCGCGTCGCCATCACGCCGCCGGTGTACCCGCCGTTCTTCGAGCTCGTCGAGGAGGCCCGATGTCAGGTCGAGGAGGTGCCGCTGCTCGAACGGTGGGGCGTGTACCGGCTCGACCTCGACGGCCTCGAGCGGGCGTTCGCCGACGGCGTCCGGGTGTTCCTGCTCTGCAACCCGCACAACCCGATCGGGCTCGTCCACGACCGCGCGGACCTCGTCGCGCTCGCGGAGCTGGCCGCCCGGTACGACGTCCTCGTCATCAGTGACGAGATCCACGCTCCGCTGACGCACCCGGGCGTGCAGTTCACGCCGTTCGCGTCGATCGCCGAGCCGCTCGGGGCGCGGAGCGTCTGCGTGACGAGTGCGAGCAAGGGGTGGAACCTCGCCGGCGTGAAGTGCTCGGTCATCGTCGCCGGGGACACCCGCACCACCGAGCTCCTCGACACCCTGTGGGAGGAGGTCGCCTGTCGGACGAGCATCCTCGGGCTGCACGCGAACGTCGCGGCCTTCAGCCTGGCCGTCGGGTGGCTCGACGACGTCGTCGACCGCATCGTCGCGAACGACCGGCTGCTGGCGAAGCTCCTCACCGAGCACCTGCCCGGCGTCGTCTATGCGAGGCCGCGGGCCGGGTACCTGGCCTGGCTCGACTTCCGGGGGCTCGGCCTCGGCGACGACCCGGCGGTGCAGCTCCGGGAGCACGCGTTCGTGGCGCTCAACTCCGGCCTGCCGTTCGGGGCGCAGGGCAGGGGGTTCGCCCGGATCAACCTGGCGTGCTCGCCGGAGACCCTGCGCGAGGCGGTGTTCCGCATCGCTGCCGCGTACCCGTCGAGCGCGCAGGAGGGTGTCGTCTGGCACGTCGCCTGACGCGGACGCCGGAGCGGTGCTCGTACCAGCGAGCGCAGCAGCTGGTGGCCGCCGCGGAGTGACCCGCGCTCAGGCGAGGGGCGCGAAGTGGTTGCGACCGATGACGGTCACGTGCAGGTCGACCTCGCGGGAGGGGACCTGGTCGGTCAGGGAGATCCACTCGCGGGCCACGAAGGCGACGGACGGCCACCGGCGGACCTCGGTCACGGGGAACCCGTCGATGAACACCTGCCACATGCCCTGCTCACGGACGGCCTGGACCTCGTGCGTCGCCATGCCCGAAGCGTAGCAACGGCACCAGCGGACCGGCCAGGACGGCGGAGCGCCCCGGCCGGCCGGCGGGTGGGAGCGGCCCGCGGCTCGGAGCGCCCCCGGCTCGGAGTGGCCCCCGGCTCGGAGTGGTCAGGGCGTGACCATGCCGCCGTTCACGTTGAGGGTCTCGCCCGCGACGAAGCTCGACTCGTGCGAGGCCAGGAACACGTACGCGGGAGCGAGCTCGGCGGGCTGCCCGGGGCGACCCATCGGCGACTCGCTCGACCCGAAGTCCGGCAGCGTCTCGGGGTCGACCCCGGCGGACACCTGGAGCACCGACCAGGTCGGCCCGGGCGCGACGACGTTCACGCGGATGCCGCGCGGGATGAGCTGCTGCGCGAGCCCCTTCGAGAAGTTGTTGACGGCCGCCTTCGACGCCGCGTAGTCGAGCCGGTCGGGAGCGGGCTGGTAGGCCTCCATCGACGCGGTGGTGATGATCGTCGAGCCGGGCTCCAGGTGGGGGAGCGCCGCCTGCACGAGCCGGAAGAGCGAGAGCACGTTGACGGTGAAGGTGTCGACGAGCTGGTCGTCCGGGATGTCGGTGACCTCGGCGCGCCAGTGCTGCTTGCCGGCGCAGCTGACGATCGCGTCGAGCCCGCCGAGTTCGGCGACGGCCCGCTCGACGAGCGCGGCGGGGTAGTTCGGGGCGGTGAGGTCGCCCGGGATCGTGACGGCCTTGCGACCGGCGGCCTCGACCAGGGCGACGATCCGCTGCGCGTCCTCCTCCTCGTCGGGCAGGTAGGCGAGGGCGACGTCGGCGCCTTCGCGTGCGTAGGCGATCGCGACGGCCGCGCCGATCCCGGAGTCGGCGCCGGTGATCAGCGCGCGACGCCCGGTGAGGCGCCCGGTGCCACGGTAGGAGTCCTCACCGTGGTCCGGCTTCGGGTCCATCCGCGACTCCAGGCCGGGCTCCGGCTGCTGCTGCGGTTCCGGGCTGGTGTTCGGGTACCGGGTCGTCGGGTCGCTGTACTCGTACTGGTCGCGGGGCATGTCGAGGACCGTACGCGGACCGGCCGGGAGGCCCGTCAACAGGTGCGCGCTCCGGCCTGCGTCGCCGGCGTCAGAGGTCGAGCGCCATCGCCACGTCCGCTCGGACGTACGGGCTCGGCGGGTGCTCGTCGGTGCGGAGGTGACGGAACCCGGTCGTCTCGTACAGGTGCACGGCACTCGTGAGTCCGCTGTTCGTCTCGAGGAGCACCCGGCGTGCGCCGAGCTCCCGGGCGCGGTCGACCGCGGCGCGGATGAGCCGGCGCCCGGTGCCGTGCCCCTGGTGGTCCGGGTCGACGGCCATCTTCACGAGTTCGAACGCGTCGTCGCCGTGCGGGGCGAGCCCGACGCAGCCGACCACGTCGGAGCCGAGTCGGGCGACGAGGACGACGCCGCCGGGCTCGACGATGTGCTGGACGGGGTCGCCGAGCAGTCGACGGTCCTCGTCCTCGAGGGCGAAGAACGTCGTGATCCACCGCTCGTTCAGCGAGCGGAACGCAGCGGCGTCGGCGGCGGAGGACATGTCGTCGATGACGACCTCGGTGGTGGCGGGCATGCCTCCATCCTGGGTCGCCGAACCAGACACGTCCAATACTCGTTCGGTCGGATTGATAGCATTCCGGTATGGATCGTGCTCCCGAGGTCGACCTCCGACAGCTCCGGGCGTTCCTGGCGCTCGCTGACGAACTGCACTTCGGTCGGGCGGCCGTCGACCTGGGGATCGCGCAGCCCGCGCTGTCCCAGCTCATCCGCCGCGTCGAGGTCGCCCTCGGCGTGGAGCTGTTCGCGCGCACCTCGCGGAGTGTCGCCCTCACGCCCGCCGGTCGGGTGCTGCAGGGGCGGGCGCGGTCCCTCCTGGCGCAGGCCCGACGGGACCTGGACGAGACTGTGCGGGTCGGACGGGGAGAGGCGGGTCGGCTCGACGTCGGATTCGTCGTCTCGGCGCTGCCACTCGGTCCGATCGAGCGCGTGCAGCGGTTCCGGGAGCGCTTCCCCCTCGTGCGCGTCGAACTCACCGAGGGGTTCTCCTCGCGGCTCGTCACCGCGGTCCAGCGCGGGGAACTCGACCTGGCCGTCGTGCGCGACCCGGACCCGGTCGACGGCGTGCGGTTCACCCGGTTCCGGAGCGAGCCGTTCGTGGCGGCGGTGCCGCGCGACCACCGGTTCTCCGGGCGGACGAGCATCCGGGGGCCGGAGCTGCTCGACGACCCGTTCGTGTTCTTCCCCGCCGAGGCCGGCAGGCTCGCCACCGAGCGGAACACCGCGCCCGTGGCCTCGGGTGGTCGGCGTCCGGTGATCGTGCAGGAGGCCACGACCTGGGCGACCGTGCTGCACCTGGTCGGCGTCGGCCTCGGGGTGACGGTGCTGCCGGAGAGCGCGGCGCTGGCGGCCCCGGACACGGTGGTGCTCCTGCCGCTCGAGGGCAGCGCGCACCGCAGTGAACTCGTCTGGGCGTCCCGGTCGGGTGACGACCGCGAGGTCCTCCGCAACTTCGCCGCCGCGGACTGACCGGGCGCGGAGTCAGCCGAGCGGCAGGACCGGTGCGCGCCGGTCGCCGAGCTCGTCCTCACGCCACGGACTGGTGCCGGTCAGCGCGAGCCCGAGCTGCACGAGCACGAACGCCACGTGGGGTTCGACGTCGGGGTCCCACGGCCCCTCGACGCCGAGGCCGAACGCGCCGAGCTCGTCGTCGGCCTCGTCACGGAGCGTGAGACGCCACCGGCCGTCCCCGAGCTCCTCGGCGACGGCCCACCGTGCGGTGCGGAAGCGGTCCGGCGTCACGCCGTCTTCATGATGTCGGCCGTGAAGTTGTGCAGCCGCGCGAGCAACGACTCGGACCGCATCGCGATCGTCGCCGGCGGGTTGAGGTGCGGCGGTGCCGTGCGGATGAGCATCGAGCAGCCGAGGTCCTCGCAGATGTACGAGCCGATCGTGTTGCCGTTCCGGCCGGCCTCGCCCGCGCGGGCAGCGGAGAACAGGCGCACCTGCGTCGCCGGCTGCGGGGAGTGGCAGAACGAGCACATCGCCGCGATGCCCGGACGGAGCGAACCACCCGCGGCACGGACGACGATGCCGACGGGCTTGCCGTCCATCCAGGACACCATGTACCCCCGGCGGGCGGCCTGGGGGTCACGCCAGCCCAGGTACTCGCGTTCGTTCCACAACGTCTCGTGCAGCCCCGGGATCGGGAGCTGCGCGAGTTCGTCGGGCGTCGCGTTGACGAAGGACGATCGGATGTCGGATTCGGTGAGCGGCTGCACGGTTCCCCTCGCGGTGGCGGACCGGACCAGGCTAGCCCCGTGCGCCGACAGGCGGACGCAGCGCGGGCCTCCCGTCCGGTTCAGGACAGCCGGGAGGCCCGGATCGCGCCGAGCGCGCCGGTCCCGTCCGCCACCAGCACCGCCCGACGGAGCGCGTCGCGGCCGACGCGACGCGCGGCAGCGTCGTCGGCGGCGAACTCGACGAGGACACGGGTGGACCGGGCCATCGCCCGTGCTCCCGGGACCCACGGCACGGCCCGTTCCACGGACTCGGCGAAGCCGACGACGGACGCGTGGTGCTGCCGGAGGTGGGCACGCTCGTGGGCGACCACGGCCTCCAGTTCGTCCGTGCGCAGCCGGTCGGCGAGCCCGGTGCTGACGAGGACACCGCCCGACCGGCCGGGCACGGCGCACGCCAGGGCGGTGTCGGCCTGCAGCACCGCGACGAGGGTGCCGTCCACCTCGCGGTGCGGTGCTGCGCCGGCGCGGAAGGCCTCGCGCACGGCCGCGTGCGCGGGACTCGGTCGGACGCGGACCGCGACGGCGAACGCGATCACGGCGAGGACGGCGACGCCCACGTTGAGCCCGTGACTCGGCGAGTCGCCGATGCCGAACGGGTCGCCCAGCGGCCGGTCCGCGAGCACGACCAAGGCGATGCCGACGACGAACCCGGCCGTCCCGACCACCACCGCGGCCTGCCATGCGGCGATCGCCGTCCGCGGGCGGTCGATCGTCCACCCCGCCCGGGTGAGCACGCGCGGGACGAACGCGACCACGGCGAGGGCGAGCACGACCAGGCAGACGCCGGTGACGACCACGGGACGGACCGGTCAGGGACGGGTGCGCGAATCGATCGCGCGGCGGAGGACCTCGAGGTCCCCGGACGCGAGCGAGCCGGTGAACTGCAGGAGCGCGGCCTCACGGTCGGAGGCCGCGGCGAGCGCGGTCGACATGAGCGACGCGGTGTGGTCCTCGCGCGAGTGCGCGGCACGGAAGGTCAGCGGAGCATCCGCGTGTTCCTCGCGCAGCACCGCACCCTTGCGACCGAGCCGGTCGAGCACGGTGAGGACCGTCGTCAGGGCGGGCCGGGGCTCACCGAACGCGTCGAGGACCTGGCGGGCGGTGAGCCCGTCACTCGCCGAGGCGTCGGCGGACCAGAGCGTGTCGAGCACCGCCTGCTCGAGCTGCCCGCGGGGGCGCGATCGCTGTCCTGCCACGTCCGCCACTCTACGTGATGTCGAACGGCCGACCGGTGCTCCCGTCGTCGAGGACCGGGTCGGTGGTCGGGGAGACCGCCGGACGCGCAGTCCGACACATGCCCGTAACGCGGGCTCGGTATGCTCACCGGACAACAGAACACGACGGCCGACCACCCGCCGCGGGAGAGCCCGACCGGATCGCAGCGCATCATCGATGCTCCTTCGGTCCCGGGCACCGAAGGAGCAAGCTCCCCGCCAATCTCTCAGGTCCAACACCGCAGCGGACAGGCCACTCTGAAAAGCAGACGCGATCGACGTGGGCGCATCCCGCGGCGCACCGTCTCGCCCACGGTGAAAGCCGCAGGACCTCACGGGCCGCGGTGAAGCTCTCAGGCCCATGACAGAGGGGGAGTTCCGCACCCGACGACGGTCGTCGGGCCCTGCCGATGTCAGGAGGACTCCGTCTTGTCCGAACCACTGCGTTCGTCGCCGCTCGAGGCAGCGCACGAAGCCGCCGGTGCGACCTTCACCGACTTCGCCGGCCACCGCATGCCGGTCCGGTACTCGTCGGACCTCGCCGAGCACCACGCCGTGCGCCGAGCCGCAGGGGTGTTCGACCTGTCGCACATGGCGGAGATCGGCGTGCAGGGACCCGACGCCGTCCCCTACCTCGACGCCGCACTCGCCGGGTCGTTCGGCGCGATGCCGGTCGGCCGGGCGAAGTACTCGCTGCTCCTCACCCCGGACGGCGGCATCCTCGACGACCTCGTCGTGTACCGCACCGGAGAGGACGTCTTCCTCGTCGTCGCGAACGCCGGTAACCGTGAAGTCGCCGTCGCGGCCATGCAGGACCGTGCCGCCGGGTTCGACGTCCTCGTGACGGACGACTCCGACCGGACGGCCCTCGTCGCGATCCAGGGGCCGGCCGCAGCGGGCACGCTCGACGCCCTCGTCGTCGCCGACCGTCTGCAGCCGGAGTCCCCGCTCGACGAGCTCCGGTACTACCGCGTCCTGCACGCCCTGTTCGACGGCAGCGAGGTGCTCATCGCCCGCACCGGCTACACGGGCGAGGACGGCTTCGAGCTGTACAGCGACACCGAGGTCGCCCCGGCGATCTGGGACGCCCTGCTCGCCGCCGGGGCCGAGCGCGGGGTGGTGCCCGCCGGGCTCGCGGCGCGTGACACCCTCCGCCTCGAGGCCGGCATGCCGCTCTACGGCCACGAGCTCGACACCTCGGTCCGACCCGCACAGGCCGGACTCGGCCGGGTCGTCGCCACCTCGGGGTCCTTCGTCGGCGACGCCGGCGTGCAGCCGGCCCCCGACGCCCGCGTCCTCGTCGGCATCGTGATGGAAGGACGCCGTGCTGCCCGTGCCGGGTACGACGTCCTGCGCGACGGGGTCGTCGTCGGCACCGTGACCTCCGGCGCGCTCTCGCCGACGCTCGGCCACCCGGTCGCGATGGCGTTCGTCGACCCGGACTGCGCCGACGGGGGACAGGTCCTCCACATCGACGTCCGTGGCACCGCCATCCCCGGCACCGTGACCGCGCTTCCCTTCTACCGCCGCGCCTCGAAAGGCTGATCCCATGACCGACCAGACCGCACTGCAGTACACCAAGGACCACGAGTGGATCCTCGTCGAGGGCGACGTCGTCACCGTCGGCATCACCGACCACGCGGCCGAGCAGCTCGGTGACGTGGTCTACGTCGAGCTCCCCGCCGTGGGCACCACCACGACCGCCGGCGAGCAGCTCGGTGAGATCGAGTCCACCAAGAGCGTCGGCGAGCTCTTCGCCCCAATCGAGGGCGAGGTCGTCGAGGTCAACGAGGCCGTCGTCGCGACCCCGGACACCGTCAACCACGACCCGTTCGGCGCCGGCTGGCTCGTCAAGCTCAAGGTCGACGGCACGTCGTTCCCCGAGGACCTCATGGACCACGACACGTACCGGGCCTCGATCGCATGACCGCGGACCAGGACCTCACCACGTCGACGAACCTGCAGACCACCTTCGCCGACCGCCACATCGGCACGACGTCGGCCGAACAGCAGGCCATGCTCGACGTCGTCGGCCAGCCGTCGCTCGACGCCCTCGTCCGGGCAGCCGTCCCCGAGTCGATCCACGCCGCACCGGTCGCGCACTCGAGCGTGCCGACCGCGGTGGGGGAGACCGAGGCGCTCGCCGAACTGCGGGCCGTGGCCGGGCGCAACACCGTCCGCCGGGCGATGATCGGCCTGGGCTACTCCGACACGCACACGCCGGCGGTCATCCAGCGGAACGTGCTCGAGAACCCGAGCTGGTACACGGCCTACACGCCGTACCAGCCGGAGATCTCGCAGGGTCGGCTCGAGGCGCTCATCAACTTCCAGACGATGGTGTCCGACCTCACCGGCATGGCCACCGCGGGCGCCTCGATGCTCGACGAGGGCACGGCCGTGGTCGAGGGCATGCTCCTCGCCCGTCGCGCCTCGAAGGTGAAGGGTGACGCGTTCCTCGTGGACGCCGACCTCCTGCCGCAGACCGCCGCGATCCTCGGCCACCGCGCCGAGGCGGTCGGCATCACCCTGCGGTCCTTCGACGCCGCGGACGGCCCCACCGACGAGCAGCTCGACGGTGCCTTCGGCGTCGTCCTGCAGTACCCCGGCGCCTCCGGCCGGATCGTCGACCCGAGCCGTACCGTCGAGCGCGTCCACGCGGGTGGCGGCATCGCCGTCGTCGCGGCGGACCTGCTGGCGATGACGCTGCTCGCGAGCCCCGGTGACCTCGGCGCCGACGTCGCGGTCGGGACCAGCCAGCGCTTCGGCGTCCCGCTCGGGTTCGGCGGACCCCACGCCGGGTACCTCGCCGTCCGCGCGGGCCTCGAGCGTCAGCTGCCGGGCCGGCTCGTCGGGGTGTCCTTCGACGCCGACGGCAGCATGGCCTACCGGCTCAGCCTCCAGACCCGCGAGCAGCACATCCGCCGCGAGAAGGCGACGAGCAACATCTGCACCGCGCAGGTGCTGCTGGCGGTCATGGCGTCGATGTACGCGGTCTACCACGGGCCCGAGGGCCTGCGGTTCATCGCGTCCCGGGTGGCCCGGACGGCCACGGCCCTCGCCGACGTCGCCCGCGCGGCCGGCGCCGAGCTCGTGCACGACGCCTTCTTCGACACCGTCACGCTCCGGTTCGCCGGCCGCGCGGAGTCCGTCGTCACGACGGCGCACGAGGCCGGGTACCTGCTGCACCTCGTCGACGCCGACACCCTCCAGCTCTCCGTCGACGAGACCACCACGCCCGAGGACGTCGTCGCCCTCGCCCGGGTGTTCGGCGCGACCGACGTGACCGTCCCGGCGATCGAGACCGCCGTGCGGGACGCGACCACGGGCGTCGTGTCCGGGCTGGAGCGCGCGAGCGCGTTCCTGACCCACCCGGTGTTCAGCGCCCACCGCAGTGAGACGCGGATGATGCGCTACCTCAAGCACCTGTCCGACAAGGACTACGCGCTCGACCGCGGCATGATCCCGCTCGGCAGCTGCACCATGAAGCTCAACGCGGCGACCGAGATGGCCGCCGTGACGTGGCCCGAGTTCGCCCGACTGCACCCGTTCGCCCCGCGCGGGGACGTGGAGGGCTACCTCGACATGATCGGGGACCTCGAGACCTGGCTCGCCGAGGTGACCGGCTACGACACCGTCTCGGTGCAGCCGAACGCGGGCAGCCAGGGCGAGCTCGCCGGACTCCTCGCGATCCGCGGCTACCACCGCTCCCGCGGCGACGAGGCACGCACGGTGTGCCTCATCCCGTCGAGCGCGCACGGCACGAACGCGGCGTCGGCGGTCCTCGCCGGCATGCGGGTCGTCGTGGTCGCCTGCGACGAGGACGGCAACGTCGACCTCGACGACCTCCGGGCGAAGACCGCGCAGCACGCCGAGCAGCTCGCCGCGCTGATGATCACGTACCCGTCGACCCACGGGGTGTACGAGCACGACATCACCGCGGTCTGCGACGCCGTGCACGACGCCGGCGGCCAGGTCTACGTCGACGGCGCGAACCTCAACGCGCTGCTCGGGCACGCCCGATTCGGGGACTTCGGCGGGGACGTCTCGCACCTCAACCTGCACAAGACCTTCTGCATCCCGCACGGTGGTGGCGGTCCGGGCGTCGGGCCGGTCGCCGCGAAGGCGCACCTGGCACCGTTCCTGCCCGGGCACCCGATGGCGCAGGAGGCCGACCGGCGGACGGGTGCCGAGGCGTCGACCGAGGACGGCCGGCTCGCGCACGCGGGCGGTCCGGTCTCCGCCGCGCCGTACGGCAGCCCGAGCATCCTGCCGATCACCTGGACCTACGTCCGGATGATGGGCGTCGAGGGCCTCACCCGCGCCACCGAGGTCGCCGTGCTCGGCGCGAACTACCTGGCGGCGCGGCTGCGCGAGGCGTTCCCGGTCCTGTACACGGGCGAGTCGGGTCTGGTCGCGCACGAGTGCATCCTCGACCTCCGCCCGCTGCGGGAGGGGACGGGGATCACCGTCGACGACGTCGCGAAGCGGCTCATCGACCACGGCTTCCACGCCCCGACGATGTCGTTCCCGGTCGCGGGCACGCTCATGGTCGAACCGACCGAGAGCGAGGACCTCGCCGAGCTCGACCGCTTCGTGGACGCGATGCTCGCCATCCGGGCCGAGGCGGACGCGGTCGGCCGGGGGGAGTGGCCGGCGGAGGACAACCCGCTCGTGAACGCCCCGCACACGGCAGCGTCGGTCATCACCGGCGAGTGGGACCACGCCTACACGCGGGAGCAGGCGGTCTACCCGTCGGCCGGGCAGGCGACGCGCAAGTACTGGCCGCCGGTGCGCCGCATCGACCAGGCGTACGGGGACCGCAACCTCGTGTGTGCGTGCCCGCCGATCGAGGCGTTCGCGTAGCCGGGTCGCCATCCTGACGACGACGGTGGAGCGCTCCGACCACGAGCCGCTCTCGACCACACCTGTGGTTCACCGGGACGTCACCTGGACGATGCACGGACCTCGATGCAAACGCAACAGATCACCTGATCCCGGCTCGCGCACGCGGGGAAGTTGCACTTTGCCGCAACGATCCTGCAACTTGATTTCAGACGTGTAACCGATGTGCGCTGGGTTTGGACGGGCCCCTCAGCACTGCCTACAGTTCAGGAGTCAAACGCGGCGGGAGGGACCTCTGTGCCCGGCGCGTCCCATGCACCAGGAGGAACTCTTGATCAAGAAGCGCGCTGGGCTCTCTGCCCTCGCCGTGCTCGGGGCCACAGCTCTCGCCCTGACCGGCTGCTCCGGCAACGGTGGCGGAAGTGGCTCGGGCTCCGGCTCCACGAACGCCAACGGCATCGTCACCACCAACGGCAGCGAGCCGCAGAACCCGCTCATCCCGTCGAACACCACCGAGACCGGTGGCGGCAAGATCATCACGTCGCTGTTCGACGGTCTGTTCACCTACGACGCCGACGGCAAGCCGGTCAAGGAACTGGCGAAGAGCGTCGAGACCGACGACTCCAAGACCTTCGACATCACGATCAACACCGGGTGGAAGTTCACCAACGGTGAGGAGATCACCGCGGAGTCCTTCACGAAGGCGTGGAACTGGGCGGCGCAGAAGTCGAACGCCCAGGGCGCGAGCTACTTCTTCGAGAACATCGAGGGCTACGACGCCGACAAGGACTCCGAGCTCACCGGCCTGAAGGTCGTCGACGACGACGAGTTCACCGTCACGCTCAAGTCGGCGCAGTCGGACTTCCCGCTGTCGCTCGGCTACAACGCCTTCGTGCCGCTCCCCTCGGCGTTCTACGACGACCCCAAGGCCTTCGGTGAGAACCCGATCGGCAACGGTCCGTACAAGCTCGACGGCAAGAAGGCCTGGACCCACAACCAGGACATCAAGCTCGTCGCGAACGAGGACTACCAGGGCAAGCGCAAGCCGAAGAACGGCGGTCTCACGATCACGTTCTACAGCACCCAGGACACCGCGTACTCCGACGCCCAGGGCGGCAACCTCGACGTCCTCGACGCCGTGCCGGACGCCGCGTTCTCGACCTACAAGTCGGACTTCCCCGACTCGAACGTCAACCAGGCCGCCGCGATCTTCCAGGCGATCTACCTGCCCTACTACCTCGACCACTGGAAGGGCGAGGAGGGTCAGCTGCGTCGCGAGGCGATCTCGATGTCGATCAACCGCAAGCAGATCACGGACAAGATCTTCCAGGGCACCCGTACCCCGGCGAAGGACTTCACCTCCCCGGTGATCGACGGCTGGACCGGCGACCTGAAGGGCTCCGACGTCCTGAAGTACGACCCGGACGAGGCCAAGAAGCTCTGGGCCGAAGCCGACAAGATGTCGAAGTACGACGACACCCTCACCATCACCTACAACGCCGATGGTGGCCACGAGGCATGGGTGACCGCCGTCACGAACTCGATCTCGAACACGCTCGGCATCAAGGCCGAGGGCAACGCGGTCCCGACGTTCGCCGAGGCGCTCGAGCTCCAGACGGACGACAAGCTCAAGGGCGGAAGCCGTACCGGTTGGCAGGCCGACTACCCGTCGCTGTACAACTTCCTCGGCCCGACCATGGGTGAGGGTTCGTCGAACAACTACTCGCGCTACGACTCGGCCGAGTACAACGAGCTGCTCGCCAAGGGCCGTTCGGCTGCGACCGTCGAAGAGGGCAACAAGTTCTTCGACCAGGCGCAGGAGCTCCTGTTCCAGGACCTCCCCGAGATCCCGCTCTGGTACTCCAACGTCACCGGCGTGTGGTCCGCGGACAACGTGAAGAACGTCAAGTTCGGCTGGGACTCGGTGCCGCTGTACTACGACATCGAGGTCACCAAGTAACACCGGTCCTCGCGGAGGACCCATCGCGAGCAGGTATCCTGCTCCGCGGCCAACCGGACGGGGGTTCGGGGACCACACGGTCCCCGAACCCCCGTACCACGGCGGCTACACCTTCCCCCACGACCGCGGGCGCCGCCGCCCGCACCGGACACCCGTGCCGACCCTCGGACCGTCCACCCCACACGACATGAACCTGAACGACATGCGCGCTCCGTACCAGGCAGGGATCTGATGCTCTGGTACCTCGGCAAGCGCCTCCTGCAACTCATCCCCGTGTTCTTCGGGGCCACGTTCCTCATCTACTTCATGGTCTTCTCGCTGCCCGGCGACCCGATCGCCGCGCTGTTCGGCGACCGTCAGCCGTCGCCGCAGGTGATCGAGCAGCTCCGGGCGCAGTACAACCTGGACAAGCCGTTCATCATCCAGTACCTGCTGTGGGTCGGCGGTCTCTTCCGCGGTGACCTCGGGGTCACGTACTCGGGCCTCCCGGTGAGCCAGCAGCTCGCCCAGGCGTTCCCGATCACCGCCCGTCTCGCGATCCTCGCGCTGGTCTTCGAGGCCGTCGCCGGCATCCTTGTCGGCGTCATCGCCGGGCTCCGCAAGGGCAAGTGGTTCGACGCCACCGCGCTCGTCGTCTCGCTGCTGCTCATCTCGGTGCCGACCTTCGTCGTCGGCTTCCTGCTGCAGTACGTCTTCGGCATCAACCTCGGGCTGTTCCGTGTCACGGTCTCCGGTCAGGCGCCGTGGTCGGAGCTCGTGCTGCCGGCGATCGTGCTCGCGACCGTGTCGTTCGCCTACATCGTGCGCCTCACCCGCGCGAGCGTCGCCGAGAACATGAGCGCCGACTTCGTGCGCACCGCGACCGCGAAGGGCCTGTCCCGTCGTCGTGTCGTGACCGTGCACATCTTCCGGAACTCGCTCATCCCCGTGGTCACCTACCTGGGCGTCGACATCGGCAGCCTGATGGTCGGTGCGATCGTGACCGAGGGCATCTTCAACATCAACGGCGTCGGTGGGACGGTCTACAAGGCCGTCACCCTGGGCGAAGGCCCGACGGTGGTGTCGTTCGTCGCCGTGATGGTCATCATCTTCATGCTCGCCAACCTCCTGGTCGACCTGCTCTACGCCGTCCTGGACCCGAGGATCCGCTATGCCAAGTAACACCGAACCGCGATCGGCCACGCACTACGTCGCCCCGATCGAGGAGACGCCGCTGCAGGCGGTCGACCAGGTCAACGTCGACGAGAAGACCCGTTCGCTGTGGACCGACGCGTGGGAGTCCATGCGTCGTCGTCCCACCTTCTGGGTCTCCGCGGTCCTCATCCTGCTGATCCTCGTGGTCGCGATCGTCCCCGGGCTCTTCACGCACGTGGACCCGCGCGCCGCGAACCTCGACTACAGCGACGAGGGTGCCCGTGCCGGACACCCGCTCGGGTACACCCGTCAGGGGTCCGACGTGTTCGCCCGCGTCATCTGGGGTGCACAGAACTCGCTGCTCGTGGGGCTGCTCGCGACCGTGCTCGTCACGATCGTCGGCGTCGTCATCGGCGCGATCGCCGGGTTCTACGGCGGCTGGCTCGACGCGGTCGTGTCCCGCATCGCGGACATCTTCTTCTCGATCCCGACCGTCCTCGGCGCGATCGTGATCATGTCGGTCATCCCGCAGCGCAACGCCATCACGGTGTCGCTCGTGCTCGCCGTGTTCGCCTGGCCGCAGATCGCCCGCATCATGCGCGGTGCCGTGCTCAGCGCGAAGCAGTCCGACTACGTCACCGCCTCGGCGGCGCTCGGTGTCAGCCGCTTCCAGACGCTGGTCAAGCACGTCATCCCGAACTCGCTCGCACCGGTCATCGTCGTCGCGACCGTCTCGCTCGGGACGTTCATCGTCGCGGAGGCGACCCTGTCGTTCCTCGGCATCGGTCTGCCGCCGTCGGCGCTCAGCTGGGGTCTCGACATCGGCACGGCGCGCACCTCCATCCGCACGAACCCGTCGACCATCTTCTGGCCGTCCGCCGCCCTGTCCATCACCGTGCTCGCGTTCCTCCTCCTCGGTGACGTGGTCCGCGACGCGCTCGACCCGAAGGCGAGGGCCCGCCGATGAGCGAGACACTCACCCAGCCGAACGCCCGGACGTCCGGTGCCGCCGGCGCCCCGCTGCTCGAGATCACCGACCTGCACGTCGGCTTCCGGACGCAGAGCGGTCTCGTGCAGGCCGTGCGCGGCGTCAACATGACGCTCGAGCAGGGCGAACGCCTCGCGATCGTCGGCGAGTCCGGATCGGGCAAGTCGACGAGCGCCCAGGCGATCATCAAGCTCCTGCCCGGCACCGGCCAGATCACCGGCGGCTCGATCAAGCTGAACGGGCGCGAGCTCGTCGGCATGGACGAGAAGCAGATGGCCGAGATCCGCGGCACCGAGATCGGCTACGTCCCCCAGGACCCGATGTCGAACCTCAACCCGCTCTGGAAGATCGGTTTCCAGGTCGAAGAGGCGATCAAGGCGAACGGGATGGCGACGGGCAAGGCCGCCGTCCGCGCCCGTGCCGTCGAGGTCCTGCAGGAGGCCGGACTCGGCGACGCCGAGAGCCGGCTCAAGCAGTACCCGCACGAGTTCTCCGGCGGCATGCGCCAACGCGTGCTCATCGGGATCGGCCTGTCCAGCCGACCGAAGCTGCTCATCGCCGACGAGCCGACCTCCGCGCTCGACGTCACCGTGCAGCGCGTCATCCTCGACCACCTCGAGAGCCTGACGCGCGACTTCGGCACCTCGGTCCTGTTCATCACCCACGACCTCGGTCTCGCCGCCGAGCGTGCCGAGAAGCTCGTGGTGATGTACAAGGGCCAGGTCGTCGAGGCCGGTCCGTCGAAGGAGATCCTGGCCGACCCGCAGCACCCGTACACGCAGCGCCTCGTCGCTGCGGCGCCGTCGCTCGCGAGCCGTCGGATCCAGTCCAAGGTGCAGCACCAGACGGTGGACATCGCGTCCGGCACCGGCAGCGAGGACGACGAGCTCCTGTCCCGCGCCCACGAGCGCGAGAGCAAGCCGACCGAGGACCTGATCGTGGTGAAGGACCTGCAGAAGGTCTACAAGCTGCGTGGGCAGGGCATCGCGACCCGCGAGCTCAAAGCCGTCGACGGTGTGTCGTTCTCGATCCCGAAGGGCACCACCACGGCGCTCGTCGGCGAGTCCGGCTCCGGCAAGTCGACGGTCGCCAAGCTCGTGCTGCAGCTCGAGTCGATCACCGCCGGCTCGGTGCAGTTCGACGGCATCGACATCGGCGCGCTCAAGGGCAAGGACCTGTTCGACTTCCGTCGCCGGGTGCAGCCCGTGTTCCAGGACCCGTACGGATCGCTCGACCCGATGTACAACGTCGGGAACACGATCGCCGAGCCGCTCAGCACGCACAAGGTCGGCGACAAGGCGTCCCGCCGCGCGCGGGTGCTCGAACTGCTCGACCAGGTGTCGCTGCCGAAGTCGATGGTCAATCGGTACCCGAGCGAGCTGTCCGGTGGCCAGCGGCAGCGCATCGCCGTCGCGCGCGCGCTCGCGCTCAAGCCCGAGGTCATCGTGCTCGACGAGGCCGTGTCCGCACTCGACGTGCTCGTGCAGGGGCAGATCCTCGACCTGCTGACCGAGCTGCAGTCCGAGCTCGGCCTGACGTACCTGTTCATCACGCACGACCTCGCGGTCGTCCGTCTGGTCGCGGACAACGTGTGCGTCATGCGCAAGGGCCAGATCGTCGAGAAGGCGACCACCGACGAGGTGTTCGCGAACCCGCGGGAGCAGTACACGAAGGACCTGCTGGCAGCCATCCCCGGCGCCGGCTTCGAGTTCGGACGCTGACCCGCCGCACCTCGCGTCCGCCGGAACGCGCCGCCCCGATCACGGGACGGCGCGTTCCGTCATCGAGGGACGGACGCCGACGTCTGGGGTGGGCCGGTTCAGAGGCGCGCGCCGGCGAGGCTCGCGGCGATGCCCAGCACGACGAGCGCGGTGATCGACCAGCCGTGGACGCGGTGCACGATCGGGGCCGCGGTGACCGTGGCCGGGGGAGCACCGTCGTACACGACCGGCGCGGGGACGGACGCGCGGATCTCGTCGGCCGCAGCGGTGACGCCCACCGGCACCGGGCCTCCCGGCTGGAGCACCGCCAGGCGGGCGTCCGGACGCGGCGCGATCCAGACGCGCTGCTCGCCCTGGTCGGTGACCACCTCGAGCCCGTACTTCGTGCGGACCTCCCGGACGCGCCGCCACGCGAACCGGGTGGTGCGGCGGACGTCGACGACGACCAGGGCGTCCTCGGTGATCTCGATCCGCGGACGCCACAGCACGACCCACGCGAACCAGGCGGTGAAGAGCGACGGCACGGGGACGAGCAGCGCGGCGCCCGGCCCGTTCGTGACGAAGCCGATGACGACGAGGGCTGCGGCGACGATCCAGAGGACGACGGCGAAGCGGCGCATGTTCGTCGCGACGATCCGGGCGGGCATGGGGCAAGCCTAGGAGACCCGGCCTCGGGCGGTGACGAGAGCGCCTCCTCGGGACCACCAACCGAGCGGGCCAGACGGGCCGTGCGCGTACCGGTGGACCTGATGTCCCGAGGAGGCGAACCCGGGGGTCGTCGTCCAGACCATGGTCACGCCGACACGGCCGGCTGTCAACGGGTCAGACGACGAGCGCCTCGATCTGGCCGCGGATGACCTCGGCGCTCGGGAAGCGCAGTCCGACGAGCCCGACGTGCCGCCAGCGGATGACGCCGTCCGGACCGATGACGAAGACGGAGCGACGGAGTCCGATCCCCGGCAGGTGGACGCCGTAGGCGCGGATGACGTCACCGCCGACGTCCGACAGCAGCGGGAACGCGAGCGAGGCGCCGCGCGCGAACCCCTCGTGCGAGTCGAGTCCCTGCGGGCTGATGCCCCAGACGACCGCGCCGAGGTCGCGGAAGTCGTCGAGCTCCTCCTGGTACGAGCAGAGCTGCGCGGTGCACACGGGCGTCGCATCGCCGGGGTAGAAGGCGAGGACCACCGGGCGACCGATCTCGGAGGCGAGCGAGTACTCCGCGTCGGTGCGGACGCCCTGGCGGACGAGCATGCCGGGCAGGGTGAAGCCGGGGGCGGCGGAACCGATCTCGGGGATGGCCATGAGGCAGATCGTACGGTCCAGGGGCCCGTCGATCCGTGGACCGCACCGAGGATCCCCTGCGAGCGCGCGCACCGGATCGACGAAGGGGCCGGACGCAGTGCGTCCGGCCCCTCCCTCGATCAGCGGGCACCGCCCGTGGACGGTCAGTCGGTGAAGCCGACCTTCGTCCAGTCGATGTTCTGCGCCCCCGCGAACGCACCGTAGTTGGCGAGCTTCGGGTTCTGCGCGACGAGCGCCGGCTTCGCGGTGATCGGCATGGAGTGTCCGATCGCCCAGACCTCCTCGTCGATCTTGTTCCAGATGGCGTTCGCCTTGTCCGTGTCCGGCTCGGACAGGGCCTGCTTCGTCAGGTCGTCGATCTCCTTCGAGCTGACCCGGCCGTAGTTCTGGCCGACGTCACCGGAGGTGTAGATCGTCGCGCTGCTCGAGTGGAAGCCGGTGCCACCCCAGACGAAGATCGTCATGTCGTAGTTGCCCGGCGTGACGTACTGCTCGAAGAAGTCGTCCGTGGCGACCGACTTCAGCTTCAGCTCGACGCCGACCTCCTTCAGCTGCTGCTGCATGACCTGCGCCAGCTGCTGCGACGTGGGAGCGCCGGACGGGATCGTGATCGCGATGGAGAGCTTCTTCCCGCCCTTCGAGCGGTACGCGCCGTCGGTCTTCCACCCGTCGTCGTCGAGCAGCTGCTTCGCCTTCTCGACGTCGAACGTCGCGTTCGGCTTGGTGTTCGACGTGTAGCCCTTGTCCGTGGACAGGAACAGGTGGTTGTCGAGCGTGCCGAGCTTGTACGGGAGCGTGCCGCCGATGACCTGCGCGAGCGCGTCACGGTTCACGGCGTGCTGGATCGCCAGCCGGAGCTGCTTGTCCTTGAGCAGGCCGTTCGACGAGAAGTCGACGTGCGTGTACTGCGCGGACGTCGACGCGAGGATCCTCGTGTTCTTCGCCTTCTTCACGCGGTCGAAGCGCTCGGAGGTCGTCGTGAGGACGGAGTCGATCTCCTTGTTGAGGTAGGCGTCGACGTCGGCGTTGCCGTCCAGCGACCGGAAGATCACCTGGTCGAGCTTCGGCTCGTCGCCCCACCAGTTGTCGTCCGGCTTCATCGTGACGGTGCCGGCGGTCTCGTCGAGGTCGGTGATCTCGTAGGGCCCGGAGGAGACCGGGACCTTGCCCTTGTAGCCGTTGTTGAACTGCTCGGGCGTGCTGGTCTGGCTGGCGGGGTAGAGCGGGCTGAAGAGCGACTTCCAGTCCGAGAACGGGGTCGAGAACGTCACGACGACGTCCCGGTCGGTCGCGCCCTTCGTGACGGACTCGATGTCCTCGTAGCCGGTCGAGCCGGCGATGAGGTACGCCTCGTCCTCGCCGTTGGTGGTCTTCCACTCGTTCTCGAAGTCACGCCACGTGATTGGCGTGCCGTCGTTCCACTCCGCCTGGTCGTTGATCGTGTACTCGATGGTCAGCGGGTCGTCGCTCGTGACCTCGGCCTTCGTCACGTAGTCCTGGTTGAGCGCCGGGGCGCCCTTCGCGTCGATCGTGTAGATGAACGGCATCGTCGCCTGTTCGATCGTCGACGCGTCGACGAGTGGGCCGTCGACCTGGTTGTAGTTCCACTGCGAGACCCATTGCGAGATCGGCAGACGGAGCGTACCGCCGTCCTGCAGGTCGGAGACCGGTGTGGCGTTGATCTGGGCCGAGGTCGGCAGTGACTTCTTGCCCGAGTCGTTCCCACCGGTCCCGCCGGAGTCGCCGGAGCCGCCCGAGCAGCCGGTGACGGCGAGGGCGATGCCGGCGAGGGCCGCCGTCACCGCGAGGACTTTCCTGTGCTTCATGTGGTTCCCCTCTGGAAGTTGTCGTCGAGCCTAGGGCCCTCCGAAGGGGGTAGAGCGCGTTTTCTGCTGTCGACGTCCTTTCGTTACGCGGCGGGACGTCGGACGACATGTACCGGAAACAAACCAGGCCCTATGGTGGCCTCCATGATCCGCTTCCTGGGGCGGCGACTCGTGTACTACGTCGTGCTCGTGTTCCTCGCGACCTCGCTGACCTACTTCCTCGCGTCAGCGACGTTCAGTCCCCGTTCCGTGTACGCGCAGCGCAATCCGGCTCCGTCAGCACAGGTCATCGACGCGAAGCTCGACGACATCGGCGTCAACGACAAGACGCCGATCGTGATCCGGTACACGCACTGGCTCGGTGATGTCGCGCACGGTGACCTCGGGCAGACGATCCAGGACCGCCCCGTCAACGAGCAGTTCTTCCCGCGGCTCGGGGTCAGCCTCCGGCTCCTGCTCGTCGGGTCGGTCGCGGGCATCGTGCTCGGCGTGCTCGTCGGCGTGTGGAACGCGATCCGGCAGTACCGGATCTCGGACCGGGTGAGTGCGGCGATCTCGATCGTCCTGTTCTCCACGCCGGTGTTCCTGACGGCCGTGTTCCTGAAGATCGGAGCGACGAAGCTCAACCAGGACGCCGGCAGCCAGCTCATCAACTTCACGGGGGAGGCGACGCCGGGGCTCGACGGGACACCGTGGACGCTGCTCCTGGACCGCGGCGCGCACCTGCTGCTGCCGACGATCTCGATCGCCGTCGGTCTCATCGCGATCTACAGCCGGTACCAGCGGGCGACGATGCTCGACGTGCTCGGCTCGGACTTCCTCCGGACCGCGCGGGCGAAGGGACTCACGCGCGGCCGAGCGACGTTCAAGCACGGCCTCCGCACGGCGCTCATCCCGATGACGACGCTGTTCGCCTACGGGTTCCTCGGCATCCTGACCGGTGCGACCCTGACCGAGAAGATCTTCGCCTGGAACGGGCTGGGGTCGTGGTTCATCGACGCGGTGAACAACAACGACGTCAACGTGGTCACGGCGTACACGCTGTTCGCGGCGGTCGTGGTGCTCGTCGCCGGCTTCCTCGCCGACCTCGCGACCGCTGCGCTCGACCCGCGCGTCAGGAGGGCATGACATGACCGACACCCGGATCGAACCCGTCGACCCGTCGCTCGTCGCGCGCAGCGACGTGCCGGCCCGTCCGACCGCGCAGGGCAACCGGATCCTCCAGACGGTGCGCCGGCTCTTCATGAACCGCGGCGCCGGGATCGGCGTCGTCGTCGTCCTGCTGCTGTTCGCCTTCGCGTTCATCGGGCCGCTCGTCAGCCCGTGGCAGTACTCCGAGATCGACTACACCTCGTTCACCCGGCCCCCGAGCGGTGCGCACTGGTTCGGGACGAACGGCATCGGGCAGGACGTCTTCGCCCAGACCGCGCGCGGCATGCAGAAGAGCCTGCTCATCGGGCTGCTCGTCGCGGTGTTCTCGACCGCCATCGCCGCGATCACCGGGGCAGCGGCGGGCTACTTCGGCGGCTGGGTCGACCGCATCGTGATGTTCTTCGTCGACATGCTGCTCGTCCTGCCGTCGTTCCTCATCATCGCGATCATCAGCCCGCGCATCCAGAACGCCGGGTGGATCGTCCTCGTGGTCCTCATCACCGTCTTCGGCTGGATGATCACGGCACGGGTCGTGCGGGCCATGACCCTGTCGGTGAAGGAGCGCGAGTTCGTGCGGGCCGCCCGGTACATGGGCATCGGGCCGTTCCGGATCATCTTCCGGCACATCCTGCCGAACGTGGCGTCCTTCCTCATCATCGACGGCACGATCCAGGTCGCGACCGCGGTGCTCGGCGAGACGACGCTGAGCTACTTCGGGTTCGGCGTGCAGGCACCGGACGTCTCGCTCGGGACGCTGATCGCCCAGAACCAGGACAACGCCCTCACGAGCCCGTGGCTCTTCTACTTCGCCGCCGGGGCCCTCGTGGTGTTCGCGATCGCCGCGAACCTCATCGGGGACGGGCTCCGCGACGCGCTGGACCCGACCTCGACGACCGGGAAGCGCCAGAAGCAGAACCGTCGTCGTGACCAGAACCAGGCGGCCGTCGACGTGGCCGCGCTGAACACACAGGCCGGATCGGGCGCATGAGCGTCGCGGACGACCGGGGAAGCAGCATGAGCACCATCACGAACGGCTCGACCACGGGCGCGACCACCACGGAGCCGATCCTGCGGGTCCGGGACCTGCACGTCCGGTTCCCGACCCCGCGGGGGACCGTGCACGCGGTCCGCGGCGTGGACCTCGAACTCCGCCGCGGAGAGGTACTCGGCATCGTCGGCGAGTCCGGGTCCGGCAAGTCGGTGACGAGCATGGCGGTCCTCGGGCTGCTGCCCGACACCACGGAGGTGAGCGGGTCGGTCGAGCTCGACGGCGAGGAACTGCTCGGCCGGTCGGACAAGCAGATGAGCCGGCTCCGCGGGCACAAGGTGGCGATGGTCTTCCAGGACCCGCTGTCCGCGTTCACGCCGGTGTACACGATCGGCGACCAGATCGCGGAGACGGTCCGGCTGCACCGCGGCGCCTCGAAGGCGGAGGCGCGAGCACGGGCGATCGAACTCCTCGAACTCGTCGGCATCCCCGAACCGGGTCGCCGCGTGGACGCCTTCCCGCACGAGTTCTCCGGCGGCATGCGCCAGCGCGCGATGATCGCGATGGCCATGGCGAACGACCCGGACGTGATCCTCGCCGACGAGCCGACGACGGCGCTCGACGTGACGATCCAGGCCCAGATCATCGAGGTGCTCCGGACCGCCCAGCGCGAGACCGGGGCCGCGCTGGTGTTCGTCAGCCACGACCTGGGCGTCATCGCCGGGATCGCGGACCGCATCGCGGTGATGTACGCCGGCCGGATCGTCGAGACGGCCACGGCCGAGGAGCTCTTCGCCCGACCGCGGATGCCGTACACGATCGGGCTCATCGGCGCGCTGCCGCGGCTCGACGCCTCCGACCGGTCTCCGCTCGTGCCGATCCCGGGCGCACCACCGTCGCTCATCGGGCTGCCGGACGCCTGCCCCTTCGCGGACCGGTGCCCGCTGGTCAGTGCGGTCTGCCGGTCGACCGAGCCGGTGCTCGCCCCGCCCGTCGACGTCGTACCCGGTGCCGACACGGCCGCTGCCGGCACCGCCCGCACCGTGCCGGTCGGGCACACCGCCGCCTGCCACCGCACCGCCGAGGTCGCCGCCGCACACGCGGACGCCGGCCGCATCTTCTCGCTCCCCGTGATCCCGGACCACAGCGCCCGGATCGAGGCCACACGGACCGACCGCGAACCCGTCGTGCACGTCGAAGGGCTGACGAAGACCTTCCCGCTCGTCAAGGGCTCGGTCTTCCGCCGCAAGGTCGGAGACGTCTACGCCGTCGACGGGGTCGACCTGGACATCCGCCGCGGGGAGACCCTCGGCCTCGTCGGGGAGTCCGGCTCCGGCAAGTCGACGACCCTCCACCAGCTCATGGACCTCGAACGGCCCGAGGCCGGCACGGTCGAGCTGTTCGGGGAGTCACTCGCCGACGCCACCGCGCGCGGGGCCGCCGGCACCCGGGCGCTCCGGCAACGCATCTCGATGGTGTTCCAGGACCCGTCCGCCAGCCTCGACCCGCGCATGTCGGTGTACGACGTCGTCGCCGAACCGCTCCGGGCGGTCGGTGCCCCGTCCTCGCGCATCGCCGACCGCGTGCCGGAGCTGCTCGAGCTCGTCGGTCTGCGAGCGGCCGAGGCCGACCGGTACCCGCACGAGTTCTCCGGTGGTCAGCGGCAGCGCATCTCGATCGCCCGTGCCCTCGCCGTGGAGCCGGACCTGGTGGTGCTCGACGAGCCGGTCTCCGCGCTCGACGTCTCCATCCAGGCGGGCGTGCTCAACCTGCTCGCCGAGCTCAAGGCGCGGCTCGGACTGTCGTACCTGTTCGTGTCGCACGACCTGTCCGTCATCCGGCACGTGGCCGACCGCGTCAGCGTGATGTACCTCGGTCGCACCGTCGAGGAGGGCGCCGTCGACGAGGTCTTCGAGCGCCCGATGCACCCCTACACGGCCGCTCTCATGTCGGCCGTGCCGGTGCCGGACCCGGTCGTCGAGCGGGCACGGAGGACGATCCTGCTGCCGGGCGACCCGCCCAGCCCGACCGAGCGGCCGACCGGGTGCCGGTTCCGGTCGCGCTGCCCGCTCTACGCGCTCCTCCCCGAGGACGAGCGGCGCCGGTGCGAGCAGGAGGAGCCGGAGAAGGCGCCGCGTCGCGGCGAGGACGTCGACCACCGGGCTGCGTGCCACTACCCGGAGAAGATGCCCTCGATCGCGGCGTAGTCGGCTGCCGGGCGGGAGGCGGTGCACACCGACCGCGCGCCGCCTCCCGTTCGTCAGCCGGGCGCGCCCGCCGGCTCAGGTCTTCGGGTGGTTGACGACCGGGTCGTCCCACGTCGGCGGCGTCGGGTACTCACCCGGTCGGGACTCGGTCGGCCAGTCCAGCGTCGCTCGGCCGTAGACGGCTGCGGACAGCGCGTCGGAGTCGTTGGTCCAGAACGGTTCGCTGTAGACGTCGAGGGAGTACCGGCCGTCGACGTCGAGGGAGTACTGGATCTGCCACCCGTGCCCGGTCCACGCCCGGACCTCGTGACTGCCCGAGAGCGCTCGCACTTCGAAGGTCCATCCCTTCGCCCTGAAGTGCTCGAGCATCGGATCGAGGTCACGCTTCGCCCCCGATACGCCGGGCGGTGCCCACGATCGTGGCGCGCGGAGGTAGTAGCTGTTGACGACCGTCGAGCCGGGAAGTGGCGCGACACCGTTGGAGCCGTCCAGTGGGAGGTCGTCGCCCCTGTCCCACTCCCAGTCCCCGCGGTGCACCTGGTTCTGCGCTTCTTCGAGGAGCTGTTGCATGTGTCGGTAGCGGTCCCGGTACCGATCGAACTCCTCGTGCAGCGTGAGTTCCGCGACGTCGTCCTGCGTCAGTCCGGCTGCGTCCTTCGTCTGCTGCGCTGCTCCCGCCGCGCAACCGGCTAGGAGCACGGTCATGACGAGGGCGACGAGCGTGAGCGGCCGTCGTCGTGGCTGCATCAGATTCGGGGGCGGTTGATGATCGGCGCATCCCACTCGGGCGGCTCCGGGTACTCACCGGGAGAAGAGCGATCCGGCCATCGCAGTGATGCTCGGCCGAACACTGCCCTGGCGAGTGCGTCGGCGTTGTTGGTCCAGAAGAGGTCACTCGACACGGTGAGGGAGTAGCGGCCGCTCGGTTGGATGAAGTACTCGACGTGCCAGTTGTCACGGACGCTGCCGTCGAGGTAGTAGGTGTCGGCGACCCGCTCGATGTGCATGTTCGCGCCGCGGTGCTCGAAGTAGTCGATCATCGGATCGAGGTCTCCTCTGGAACCCGTGGCTCCCTCCGGGGTCCAGGCTCTGCTCGACTCAAGGAAGTAGCTGTTGTCGACGTCCGCGCCGGGAAGGGGAGTGCGGCCGTCGCCACCGATCTGCGGGTTGTCGTCGCCACCGTTCCAGTCCCACTCTCCCTCGTGGACCGCGCGCTGTGCCGCAGCCAGTACTCGTTGCATCTCCTCGTAGTGCTCCCGGTACCGGTTGAATTCCTGGCGCAAACTGAGTTCCGAGACATCGGCACGTGTCAGACCGGCTGCGTCCTTCGGCATGGATTTCCCTCCTGCTGCGCAGCTGACCGTCACCCCGAGGATCAGGGCAGCGACGACGATCGCGAGCAATTTCGTGGTCATGATCTTCATCCTGGCTTCCCGTTCGCGATGATCTCGGCGATGTGCCGTGCAGCCGTTGACCCGGACGAGAGGTACCCGACTCCGTGCTCTGGGTACATGTCGTGGCCCGTGACTGCCTTCGTACCGGGGGCGGCTTCGGATGAGAAGACCTCGACCTCGGGGAGATCCCGAGGATCCGTTCGCGTTGACCGACCGAGGGCCGCAACGTGGTCGTTCTCACCCTCGGTAGCGAACACACGGTCGACGTTGAGGTGGTCCGGCTTCGTCGCGTCGGTGAACCCGACCGAGCCGTACGTGACGAATGAGTCGATCCGGTGACGTGTCTGGGCTAGTGCTTCCGCAGCTGTCGTCGATCCGTAGGAATGCCCGAGGACGGCGATGGAGCGCGGTGGGCTTCCCGCGCGACTGTCGACGGCGCCGTCGAGGAACGAAGCCAGGTTCGCCCCACCGGTGGTTGCTCGGCCTTCGCCGGGTACCTCGGGGAAGGACGGCGCGCGGTAGCCGAACCAGGAGACGACAGCGAACGACGACTTCTGGTCCTGACGTGCTGCCGTCAAGAGGAGCCCGTGTGCAGCACGTACCTTCTCCGGAGCACTCCCGACCGTCGTCGTCGCGCCCGGTACGTTCACCGTCACGTTCGACGCCGTGTCGAGGTCCCCGAGCGAGATCGCCGCGACGAGCGCGCCGTTCGAAGTCCCGAACCCGACCAGCTGACCGACCTGCGCCGATGGCGGGGCGAGCCTGGCCGCAGACTGGTCAGCGCGCTCGAGCCCGTCCCGCAGGGCCAGGACCTGCCGCGTGAACTCCTCGAGGCCGACCGCGCCGTACGTGTACGGCAGCCCGAGCATCCGGTACACCCGCCCCGGGTTCGCGACCGCTGCACGGAGCACCGCGCGCGAGGCGATGTCCCGCGCCACGGCCGGGAGCCCGTCGATCCCGGCGAGCTGCAGCTTCGTCCTCAGCGGCAGCGCCTCGACGTCCTGGTCGGACAAGCCGAGCGCATGCCAGGCCGCCGCGACCTCGACGGTGGTCGACGACGGGTCGAGGACACGCTGGAGCTCCCGGGGCAGTCGGGACGCCCCGGCCGCGTCGAGCACGCCGTCGGACAGCGACCCTCCTCCCGCCGCGGCGAAGGCGTCCGCGATCCGGTCCAGCCAGGCAGCGTCCGCGGCGTTCTCGGCGAGGTGGTCCTCGAACCCCGGCACGAGGGACGCGTCGTCCACGGGCACCCAGGCGCACGTCCGGGTGAAGGTCACCCAGGCGTTCCGCGCACGGGTGAGTTCCTGGGCGGTGGCCGCGTCCTGCACGCGGGCGCGCGCAGCGACCCGGCGTAGGCGGTCCGGGTCCGCGCCGCTGCGTCCGCCGGAGCCACCGCTGCTCGTCCGGACACGAGTGCGCGCACGGAACCGTGCCGTGAGTGGCGTCGGGCGGACCGGCGTCTCCGACGGCTTCGGGTCGACCACCGCGTCGCTCCAGTCCAGCGCGGGTCGCAACGGGGCCCCGACGCCGACGAGCACCTGGTCGCGCTGCCGTTCACGCTCGTGCCACGCTGCCAGGTCGTGCTGTCGACGCTGTTCGTCGTGTGCCTGGCGCCGGACGACGTGGAGCTGCCCGGCGAGGTCGTCGAGCGCCCGGACCAGGCGGACCCGGTCCTCCGACTCGACCGTGTGCGCCTGCTCGTAGAGTCGTGCGTAGGCCCCGTGGAAGTCGCGCAGCGCGTCTTCGGCGCTGGCGCGTCGTCCGGCGGAACCCGCCCGGAGTGACAGCGCGACCTCCGACGCGCACGCGAGCAGCCGCACGGCCGCGGCGTCTTCGAACTCGATCCCCATCGTCCCCCCATCGCTCGTGCTGATGTGTAGAACGTAGCATTTCGGACGCAGGGTGGACGAGCGGTCGGGGGAGCTGTGGAGAACGGGAGATCGGCGGACGGGAGGCGCGTCGCCGAGCTGGCCCCGCGCCTCCCGTCGGGTGGGCGGGGCGCCGCAGGACATCTGCCGCTAGGAGAACAGTCCGGGGAACGCCCGCGCGACGAACGGGTAGCCGACGAAGACCGTCGCGTCGAGGAGCACGTGCGTGATGACGAGGGGGAGCAGCCGCCCCCACTTCGTGTAGATCCACCCGAAGACGACGCCCATCACCGCGTTGCCGATGAACGCACCGAAGCCCTGGTACAGGTGGTAGCTGCCGCGCAGGACGGCCGTGGACAGGATGACCTGCCAGCGTCCCCACCCGAGGTCGTCGCGGAGTCGGGCGTACAGGTAACCGACGACGATGACCTCCTCCTGCAGCCCGGACCGGACGGCGGAGAGCAGCAGTACCGGGATCGTCCACCAGTACGAGTCGAGCGCCGCCGGGTCCACGGCGACGGTGATGCCGAGCGCCCGTCCGGTGAAGTAGAGCGCCAGCCCGGGGATGCCGATGCCCAGGGCGATGAGCGCCGCGCCGCCGAGGTCGGGCCGGACGCGGAACCGGTCGATGCCGAGCCGGCCCAGGTGGGGGCGGGACGACTCCCAGGGCAGCATGCACACCAGTGCGACGGGTGCGAGGTCGACGGCGATGCCCAGCAGTTGCCGCGCCAGGTCGACGTACTGGACCGTCGTCGTGGAGCTGTTCAGCGCGGTCGACTGCTCGCCGAGCGGTGTCGTCTGCGACAGGTCGTCGATGATCTGCAGGACCGAGTACAGCGCGCTCGCGCCGAGCGAGAGCATCAGCACGACGGCGATCTCGGTCCACGTTCGCCGTCGGCTCATCGGCTGTACTCCTCCTGGTTGCAGAACTACCGGTAGACTGGCGAGTCGGGCATGGTCCCGAACCCCGTCGGGCACCGTCCCGCACTCCTCGGGCTGGTCCCGAACCCCTTCGGGCCGGTCCCGAAACCGGGCGCTCGCCCGATCTTCTTCCGAACACAAAAGGATGTCCTGTATGGCGCTCGCCACTCGGTCCGACCTGCGCAACGTCGCCATCGTGGCACACGTCGACCACGGCAAGACCACCCTCGTCGACGCGATGCTCACGCAGACCAACTCGTTCGACGCCCACTTCGAGGGCGAAGACCGCATGATGGACTCGAACGACCTCGAGCGCGAGAAGGGCATCACCATCCTCGCGAAGAACACCTCGGTGCTCTACAACGGGAAGCACGCCGAGGAGTTCAACCCGGGCGGCCGCATCACGATCAACGTGATCGACACCCCCGGCCACGCCGACTTCGGTGGTGAGGTCGAGCGCGGCCTCTCCATGGTCGACGGTGTCGTCCTGCTGGTCGACGCGTCCGAGGGCCCGCTGCCCCAGACCCGCTTCGTGCTCCGCAAGGCGCTCGCCGCCAAGCTGCCGGTGATCCTGCTCGTCAACAAGACGGACCGCCCGGACTCCCGGATCGACGAGGTCGTCTCGGAGAGCCAGGACCTGCTCCTCGGGCTCGCCTCCGACCTGGCGGACGAGGTCGACGACCTCGACCTCGACGCGATCCTCGACGTCCCGGTCGTGTACGCCTCCGGTCGCGCCGGTGCCGCGAGCCGCAACAAGCCCGAGGACGGCACGCTGCCGGACAACGACGACCTCGAGCCGCTCTTCGAGGCGATCCTCCAGCACGTCCCGGCCCCGACGTACGACGACGAGCACCCCCTGCAGGCGCACGTCACGAACCTCGACGCGTCGCCGTTCCTCGGCCGCCTCGCGCTCCTGCGCATCTTCCACGGCACGATGAAGAAGGGCCAGACGGTCGCGTGGGTCAAGCACGACGGCTCCGTCGTCAACGCACGCATCACCGAGCTCCTCATCACCAAGGCGCTGAACCGCTTCCCGGCCGAGTCCGCCGGCCCCGGTGACATCGTCGCCGTCGCCGGCTTCGACACGATCACCATCGGTGAGACGCTGAGCGACCCCGAGGACGTCCGCCCGCTGCCGACCATCACGGTCGACGACCCGGCCATCTCGATGACGATCGGCACGAACACGTCGCCGCTGGTCGGCAAGGTGAAGGGCCACAAGCTCACCGCGCGTCTCGTGAAGGACCGTCTCGACCGTGAGCTGGTCGGCAACGTCTCGCTCAAGGTCGTCGACATCGGACGCCCGGACGCGTGGGAGGTCCAGGGCCGTGGCGAGCTCGCACTCGCCATCCTGGTCGAGCAGATGCGTCGTGAGGGTTTCGAGCTCACCGTCGGCAAGCCGCAGGTCGTCACCAAGCGTGACGAGAACGGCAAGCTGCAGGAGCCGTTCGAGCACATGACGATCGACACGCCGGAGGAGCACCTCGGCGCCATCACCCAGCTCATGGCCGCCCGCAAGGGCCGCATGGAGAACATGGTGAACCACGGCACCGGCTGGATCCGCATGGAGTTCATCGTCCCGTCGCGCGGCCTCATCGGCTTCCGCACGTCGTTCCTCACGGAGACCCGCGGCACCGGCATCGCCAACGCGATCTTCCACGGCTACGACGACTGGGCCGGCTCGATCCAGACCCGCATCAACGGCTCGATCGTCTCCGACCGCTCCGGTGTGGTCACCCCGTTCGCCATCACGAACCTCCAGGAGCGGATGACGTTCTTCGTCAACCCGACGGAGGAGGTCTACGAGGGCATGGTCATCGGCGAGAACTCGCGCGCCGACGACATGGACGTGAACATCACCAAGGAGAAGAAGCTCACCAACATGCGGTCGGCCAACGCCGACACGTTCGAGTCGATGACGCCGTCCCGGCAGCTCTCGCTCGAGGAGTGCCTGGAGTTCGCCCGCGAGGACGAGTGCGTCGAGGTCACCCCGGACGCGGTCCGCATCCGCAAGGTCGAGCTCGACGCGCAGGCCCGCCAGCGCAGCTACGCCCGCCTGAAGCGCCAGGACGCGTAAGCAGCCGAGCACCATCCAGGAGGCCCGTCCTCCGTCCGACGGCCCGGTCACCGCTCCAGGTGGCCGGGCCGTCGGCGTCCGTACCGTCGGCGCCCGTGCCGTCGGGACCGGGACCGGGGGATACGGTGGTCCGGTGACTCTCGACCTGCTCTCGATCTACCAGGACCTGCACGCCCACCCGGAGCTCGGGTTCCAGGAGCACCGCACCGCCGGCGTCATCGCCGACCGGCTGGCGGAGATCGGCGGCATCACGGTCACCACCGGGGTCGGCGGCACCGGGGTCGTCGGGGTGCTCGGGAACGGGGACGGCCCGGTGCTCTGGCTGCGCGCCGACATCGACGGGCTGCCGGTGCAGGAGCGCACCGGCCTGCCGTACGCCAGCACCCACCGCGGGGTGGACGAGGACGGCAACGAGGGGCCCACCATGCACGCCTGCGGCCACGACATCCACGTGACGTGGCTGCTCGGCGCCCTCGAACGGCTCGTCGCCACGACCGCGGACTGGCACGGCACGGTCGTCGCCGTGTTCCAGCCTGCAGAGGAGGTCATCTCCGGCGCGCGGGCCATGATCGAGGACGGTCTCGTCGACCGCTTCCCCAAGCCGACCGTGGTGCTCGGGCAGCACTCCGCCCCGGCGCCGGTCGGTGTCGTCGCGGTCGGGTCCGGAGCGGTCATGGCGTCGAGCGACCGGTTCACCGTGACCTTCACGGGCCGTGGCGCGCACGGCTCGGCACCGCAGGCGTCCCTGGACCCGATCGTCACCGCCGCGTCCGCCGTCGTGCGCCTGCAGACGATCGTGTCGCGGGAGGTCGCCCCGAGCGACGCCGGGGTCGTCACCGTCGGGTCGTTCCACGCCGGCACGCGGCCGAACATCATCCCCGACACGGCCGTCATCGAGATCTCGACGCGCGCCCGCAACGAGGAGACGCGAGCGCGGATCGTGGCCTCGATCGAGCGCATCGTCCGTGCCGAGAGCGAGGCCGGGGGACTGGCCGCTCCGACGATCGCGCGTGCGCCGGGGGCCGACGTGCTCGTCAACGACCCCGAGCAGGCAGCGGTCGTCCTCGACGCCGTCCGTGCCGTCGTGCCGCACGCCGTCGACATGGAGTCCGGACTGGCGATGGCGTCCGAGGACGTCGGGCAGCTCGCCACCGCCGCGGGTGCCCCGATCGTCTACTGGTTCACCGGCATCACCGACCCGGAGCTGTTCCGCAGCGGCGCGGAGATCCCCAGCAACCACTCGCCGTTCTACGCACCGCAGGCCGAGACGGCGATCCCGGTCGGGGTCGACGCGCTCGTCGCGGCCGCGCGGGCGTACCTCTCCTGAGGCCGGTCCGGGGCGACTTCCCAGCGAACGCACCACGACTCCGCCGTCCAGCCGGTTACGGTACCGGCATGCGCCGCCCGATCCGCACCTCGCTCACCGCTGCCGTCGCCGCCGGCGTCGCCCTCGCTGGTCTGAGCGGCTGTTCGTCCGACGCCGTCCGCCAGGCGACCGACCTCGGTTCCTCGGTCGCGTCGACCGTCTCGGAAGGGGTTCAGGGCATCGACGGAGCCGCTATCGAGCGCGGCATGGCCGACGTGGCGGGCGGGATCGACGGAGCGCTCGACACGGCCCTGCGCGGGACGCACGTGACGAGTGACGGCCAGGTCCCCGACGGGTTCCCGTCCTCGTCCGTCCCGCTCGTCGACGGCACCGTGCTCGGCGGTGGGGCCGGCCCGGGAGGCTCGGGCTGGGTCGTGCAGGTCCGCACCGCGTCGGTGGGGGACTTCAGCACGGCGGCGCAGCAACTCGCCGACGCCGGCTTCGCCGAGTCGGCCGAGCGGGCCGACAGCTCGAGCGCGTTCGGGTTGTTCCGGAGCGACGACCACCGCGTCGTCCTGACGTTCTCCGCGGCCGACGGCGGCGCCACCGCCACCTACATCGTCACCTCGCGCTGACGCCCGGGAGCGGTCCGCCGCCGCGCGGCGCCTGGAGCCCTTCCCGTACGCTTGCAGGCGATGTCCACGGCACCGGCCACGCGCCCTGAACGCGTCCTCTTCGTCCACGCGCACCCCGACGACGAGACCCTGTCGTCCGGCGGGACCATCGCGACCCTGCTCGAGCTCGGCGCACACGTGACCGTGCTGACCGCCACCCGGGGGGAGCGCGGCGAGATGCTCACGGCGGAGCTCGCACCGCTCGCCGGCGACGGCCCACGCGTCGCCGCGCACCGCGAGACCGAGATCGCGGCGGCCCTCGCAGCCCTCGGCGGCCCGGCCCACCTGTGGCTCGGCGGCCCCGGTGCCCGGCCGACCGATCTCCCGACGCGCCGCTACACCGACTCGGGCATGCAGTGGGGGCCGGACGGCCGCGCGACCGCGGCCGGCGACGCACCGGAGGACTCCCTGACGCGCGCCGACCTGGGCGAGGTGGTCGACGACATCCGTGCGGCGATCCGGTCGACCGGTGCCGACGCCGTGGTCACCTACGACGACGACGGTGGGTACGGACACCCCGACCACGTCCGCGTCCACGCCGCCGCGCGGTACGCCGCGCGCGCCGAGGAGGTCGCGTTCTCGATGATCGTCGACGCGGACTCCGGCCGCGCCGACGTCACGGTCGACGTCCTACCGGTCCGCGGCAAGGTCCGGGCAGCGCTCGAGCAGTACCGCAGCCAGCTCACCGTGGACGCCGCCGATCCGCGCGAGCCCGGTGCGCTGTCGTACGTCCTGCCGCACGGAGCCCGGCAGGCCGTGCCCGCGCTGGAGGGCTTCCGGCACGACGTGCCCCCGGTCCCGACCGCGCCGCAGTCGTTCGCCGAGATGTCGGGCCCGGGCCGAGCCGCCGCACTCGTGGTCGCCGCGGCCGTCGGCCTGATCGTCGGCGGCCTCGGCACCGTCACCCACCAGCAGACCGTTCCCATCGGGTCGTGGAGCGCAGCACCGATCGGCATGGTCCTCACGATGCTGATCGTCATCGGAGTGGTCGTCGGCGTCCGCCTGCTGTACCGGTCGCGGCTGCTCGTCGCGGCCGTCGGGGTCGGCGTCATCCTCGCGACCCAGGTGCTCGTCGCCGTCGCCGGGACGAGTTCGCCCCTCGTCCTCGCGAACGCCGCCGGGTACGTCTGGACCTTCGGCCCCGCCGTCGTCGCGATGCTCGTGCTCGCCTGGCCCGACCTCTCCGGACTGCGCGCAGACCCGGCACGGCAGGCCGACCGGTCCGAGGTCGCAGCACCGCACGGGTAGACTCGCAGTCGCTCAACCCCCGGAAGGGAGCACCCGCTCGTGACCTACGTGATCGCTCAGCCCTGTGTCGACGTGAAGGACCGCGCGTGCATCGACGAATGCCCCGTGGACTGCATCTACGAGGGTGACCGGTCGCTCTACATCCACCCGGACGAATGCGTCGACTGCGGTGCGTGTGAGCCGGTCTGCCCGGTCGAGGCCATCTACTACGAGGACGACCTCCCCGAGGAGTGGGCTGACTACTACAAGGCCAACGTCGAGTTCTTCTCCGAGATCGGCTCGCCCGGCGGAGCGGCCAAGGTCGGCGTGATCCACAAGGACCACCCGGTCGTCATGGCACAGCCCCGGGCCTGACACCCGTGGCGCTCGACCTCCCCGACTTCCCCTGGGACCAGCTCGCCCCGTACAAGCAGCGAGCGACGGCGTACGAGGGCGGCATCGTCGACCTCAGTGTCGGGTCGCCGGTCGACCCCACGCCCGAGGTCGTCCGTCGCGCACTCGCCGACGCGACCGACGCCCACGCCTACCCGCAGGTCGCCGGCACGCCCGCGCTCCGCGAGGCGATCGCGGCCTGGTACGGCCGTCGCCAGGGCGTCCGGCTCACCGCCGACCACGTCCTGCCGACCATCGGGTCGAAGGAGTTCATCGCCGGGCTCGCGCTCTGGATGGGACTCGGACCGGGTGACACGGTCGTCTTCCCCGAGGCCGCCTACCCGACCTACGAGCTCGGCGCCGCACTCGTCCGCGCCGACGCCATGGCCGCCGACGACCCGGCATCGTGGCCGACCAGCACGAAGCTCGTCTGGCTGAACTCCCCGGGCAACCCGGACGGGCGGGTGCTCTCGATCGAGCAGCTCCGCGCCGCGGTCGCCCGCGCGCGGGAGCTCGGCGCCGTCATCGTCGGCGACGAGTGCTACGCCGAACTCGGCTGGGACGCCCCGTACGACAGCGGACCCACCCCGACGATCCTCGACCCGCGCGTGGTCGGTGACTCGTTCGACGGCGTCCTCAGCGTGTACTCCCTCTCGAAGCAGTCGAACCTCGCCGGGTACCGCGCAGCCTTCGTCGCCGGGGATGCCGCAGTGCTCGCCGACGTCCTCGCGATCCGCAAGCACACCGGCATGATGCCGCCGCTGCCCGTGCAGCAGGCGATGGTCGTCGCACTCGAGGACGAGACGCACGTGCAGCAACAGAAGGCCCGCTACCGCACCCGGCGGAACGTGCTCCGGACGGCATTCGAGCGGGCGGGGTTCCGCATCGACGCCAGCGGTGCCGGACTCTACCTCTGGGCCACGCGGGACGAGCCCGCCCTGGACACCGTCGCGTGGCTGGCCGACCGCGGCATCCTCGTCGCGCCCGGCACGTTCTACGGCGCTGCCGGTGCCCGTCACGTCCGCGTCGCCCTGACGGCGACGGACGACCGCATCGCCGCCGCTGCCCAGCGCCTCGCCAGCGCGGGTCGCGTGGCGGGCGGCTGACGGGCCTCCCGGCCGGGATCGACCCACGGGCGGCGCGTCCGCGCAACCGTGGTTGCACACCAACCGACCGTCTCCGGGCTGTACCCGATCGACAGTCGCCGCCGTTAGGCTGTCCAGCGTGACTGACACTGCCAACGACGCTCAGAAGACGGCCACACCGCCCACGACGCCCATCCCGGTGAGCCCCGGTGCCGAGCAGGCGACCGAGACGGCCACGCTGTCGTACCCGGGGGGTCAGGCGGAGTTCCCGATCCTGCAGAGCGTCGACGGCGCGTCCACGATCGACATCTCCTCGCTGAAGAAGCAGACCGGGCTGAACACGCTCGACTACGGCTTCGTCAACACCGGCTCGACGAAGAGCGCGATCACGTACATCGACGGCGACCAGGGGATCCTCCGCTACCGCGGGTACCCCATCGACCAGGTCGCGTCGAACTGCACGTTCCTCGAGGTCGCCTGGCTCCTCATCTACGGCGAGCTCCCGTCGCCGACCGAGCTCGAGGCGTTCGACAGCCGGATCCGCCGGCACACCCTGCTGCACGAGGACCTGCGCCGCCTCTTCGACGCGTTGCCGCACTCGGCCCACCCGATGTCCGTGCTCTCGAGCGCCGTCAGCGCCCTCTCGACGTACTACGAGGACGACATGGACGTCGACGACCCCGAGAAGGTCGAGCTGCAGACCGTCCGGCTCCTCGCGAAGCTGCCGGTCATCGCCGCGTACGCGCACAAGAAGGCGATCGGACAGGCCTTCCTGTACCCGGACAACTCGCTGTCGTTCGTCGACAACTTCCTCCGGCTCAACTTCGGCACCATGGCCGAGCCGTACCAGCCGGACCCGGTGCTCTCGAAGGCGCTCGACCGGCTGCTCATCCTGCACGAGGACCACGAGCAGAACGCCTCGACGGCGACGGTGCGCCTGGTCGGCTCGACGAAGGCGAACATGTTCGCGTCGATCTCCGCCGGCATCAACGCGCTGTACGGCCCGCTGCACGGCGGCGCGAACGAGGCCGTGCTCGAGATGCTCCAGCAGATCAAGGACTCGGGGGAGCCCGTCACCCGTTTCGTCGAGCGCGTGAAGAACAAGGAGCGCGGGGTGAAGCTCATGGGCTTCGGACACCGCGTGTACAAGAACTACGACCCCCGCGCGAAGCTCGTGAAGGAGTCCGCCGACGAGGTCCTCGAGGCGCTCGGCGTGCAGGACGACCTGCTCGACATCGCGAAGGAACTCGAGCAGATCGCGCTCGAGGACGAGTACTTCGTCAGCCGCAAGCTCTACCCGAACGTCGACTTCTACACCGGCATCATCTACAAGGCGATGGGGTTCCCGCCGCGGATGTTCACCGTCCTGTTCGCCATCGGTCGGCTGCCCGGGTGGATCGCCCAGTGGCGCGAGCTGAACAACGACCCGCTCAACAAGATCGGCCGCCCGCAGCAGCTGTACGTGGGGTACCCGGAGCGCGACCTGCCGCAGCGCTGACGCGCTGACGCACGGCCTGGAGGCCCGGAGCCGGTCTCGTCGACCGGCGCCGGGTCGGGACGCTCAGGGCGCGTCGGAGGACCCCGCCTCTGGCGCGGTCTCCTCGGTGTCAGGCGTGCAGCGCCGTGTTGAGCTGGATCCCCTCGCCCTTCCGCTGCAGCGCCTCGACCGCACCCGTGACGGAGTTGCGCCGGAACAGGACGTTCGGCGCGTCCGACAGCTCGGCGGCCTTCACGGTCCGGGGCGTGCCGTCCGGGCCCGGAGCCGCCCCGACCAGGACGACCTTCGTGCCCGCCGTGACGTACAGCCCCGCCTCGACGACGGAGTCGTCGCCGAGCGAGATGCCGAGGCCGGCGTTCGCACCGAGCAGGGCACGGGCACCGAGGCGGACACGGTGCGTCCCGCCGCCGGAGAGCGTGCCCATGATCGAGGCACCACCGCCGATGTCCGTGCCGTCGCCGACGACGACGCCCTGCGAGACGCGGCCCTCGATCATCGCCTCGCCGAGGGTCCCGGCGTTGAAGTTCACGAAGCCCTCGTGCATCACGGTCGTGCCCGGTGCGAGGTGTGCGCCGAGCCGCACGCGGTTGGCGTCGCCGATGCGGACCCGGTCCGGGACGACGTAGTCCACGAGCCGGGGGAACTTGTCGATCGCGTGCACGGCGATGCCGGCGCGCTGCAGGGTCGGCCGGAGGCGGGTGAGCGTCTCGGGGTGCACCGGGCCGGCGTTGGTCCAGGCGACGATCGGCAGGTGCCCGAACACGCCGTCGAGGGAGACCTCGTTCGGCCGGACGTGCAGGTGGCTGAGCAGGTGGAGGCGAAGGTAGGCGTCGGGCGTGCTCGTCGGGGCCTCGTCGATCACGATGTCGACGGTGACGACCTCGAGCCGGACCTCGCGGCGCGGGTCCTCGCCCGCGGCGGCCTGCAGATCGGCCGGCACCGCTGCGTCGGCCGGCCGCTCACCGAGGTGCGTCTCCGGGAACCAGGTGTCGAGGACGGTGCCGTCGGCGGCGATCGTCGCGAGGCCGTGGCCCCATGCAGAGGTCGGGCGGGCGTCGGCGGACGTGTCGGTCGTGTCGGTCACCGCACCAGGGTACCGAGGCGCCGGACCCGACTCCCGGACCGGCCGGACGGACGTTGCGGGGTCGGGACGGGCCTCCCGGCCGGGCTGCGACCGCGGCAGCGGGACGACAGGGCCGGCGGATAAGGTGACCGCATGCCGCAGCCGCTCGACCTCAGTGCCTCGTCCATCGACATCACCCGCGCCATCTGCGACATCGAATCGGTGTCCGGGAACGAGGGTGCGCTCGCCGACGCGATCGAGGCCGCCCTCGCCCCGCTCGCGCACCTCGACGTGGTGCGCGACGGGGACGCGATCGTGGCGCGGACGGACCTCGGTCGGGAGCGCCGGGTCGTCATCGCGGGGCACATCGACACCGTGCCGCTCAACGACAACCTGCCGACCGAGTTCCGCACCACCGAGGACGGCACCGAGATCCTCTGGGGTCGCGGGACGGTCGACATGAAGGCCGGTTGCGCGGTGCAGCTCAAGCTCGCGGTGGACCTCGTCGCGCCGAACGTCGACGTCACCTGGGTCTTCTACGACCACGAGGAGGTCAGCGACGCGCTGAACGGCCTCGGTCGTCTGGCCCGTACCCGACCCGAGCTCCTGGCCGGCGACTTCGCGATCCTGGGCGAACCCTCGGGAGCGCAGATCGAGGGCGGCTGCAACGGCAACCTCCGGGCCGAGATCCGCACCGCCGGGAAGCGCTCGCACAGCGCCCGGAGCTGGATCGGCGACAACGCCATCCACAAGACCGCCCCGATCCTCGCGACCCTCGCGGCGTACGAGCCCCGGACCGTGACGGTCGACGGGCTCGAGTACCGCGAGGGCCTCAACGCCGTGGGCATCTCGGGCGGGATCGCCGGCAACGTCATCCCGGACGAGGCGATGGTCCACGTCAACTACCGCTTCGCGCCGTCCCGCTCCGCAGACGAGGCCGTCGCGCACATCCGCGAGCTCTTCGACGGGTACGACGTGACGATCGTCGACCTCGCCGCTGGAGCCCGCCCGGGTCTCGACGCGCCGCTCGCCCAGCAGTTCGTCGCGGCCGTCGGCGGACCGGCCCCGCGCCCCAAGTACGGCTGGACGGACGTCGCCCGCTTCTCCGCGCTCGGCGTCCCCGCGGTCAACTACGGCCCCGGTGAGCCCGTCTTCGCACACCACGACGACGAGCAGGTCCCCGTCGCCCAGATCACGGCCGTCGAGGACGGACTGCGGCGGTGGCTGACGGCGTGACCACCGCCTCCACGGCCGTGCCCCGTCCGCGGGCGTCGAGGGCGGCACTGACGTGGGTCGTCGTCCGGTGGCGGCTCGTCCCGTGGTGGCTGCGCATCACGGTCGTCTACACCCTCTCGCGGGTCCTGACGACGGTGATGATGTCCGGCTTCGCCCGGATCCAGGCGGCGAACTCGTTCACCGTGCAGAACCCGACGTACCTGTCGTTCGCCTCGATCTGGGACGGCGCCTGGTACCGGGTGATCGCCGCGAGCGGGTACCCGTCGACCCTGCCCGTCGACGCCGCGGGACACGTGACAGAGAACGCGTGGGCGTTCATGCCCGCGTACCCGTTCACGGTCCGGGCGCTGATGGCCCTGACCGGAGCGTCCTTCGAGTTCGTCGCCGTGTGGGTCTCCCTGCTCTCCGGCTGGGGCGCCGCGCTGGTGTTCCGCCGGCTGATGGGCCGGTTCCTCGACCCGACCCGCGCGACCTTCGCCACCGTGCTGTTCTGCGTCGCGCCGGTCTCCGTCGTGTTCCAGGTCGCCTACGCCGAGGCGATGGGGGTCCTGCTGCTGCTCGTCGCCCTGCTGCTCCTGGTGCAACGGCGGTTCTGGGCGATGCTGCCCGTCGTCCTGCTGCTCGGGATGACCCGGCCGACCGGGCTCGCCTTCGCGCTCCTCATGGTCCTGTTCGTGCTCGTCGGGGTCCTCCGGCCGGCGTGGCTGCGGATGCCGGAGCGACTGACCCTCCGCACCGCGGTCGCACCGGCCACGGTCGCGGTGGTCTCCGGACTCGTCGGGCTCGCCTGGCCCGCGGTCGCCTGGGCGGTCACCGGTGTCCCGAGGGCCTACACCGACACCGAGCTCGCCTGGCGGTCGTCGTACATCGGTTGGGGCGAGCTCGTCCCGTTCACCCCGTGGGTGCAGGGCTTCGGGTGGTGGTTCCACCAGCCGGCGGGGGCGATCCTGTTGGTCGCGGTGCTCCTCGGGTTCGCCGCCGTCGTCTTCCAGCCCGCCGCCCGGCGCATCGGCCTCGAGCTGCGGCTCTGGGGCGTCGCGTACCTCGTGTACCTGCTCGCGGTGTTCTTCCCACAGTCGAGCACGTGGCGGATCCTGCTCCCGATCGCACCCCTGCTCGGCGTCGTCGCACTGCCACGGTCGCGGGTCTACCGGGTCGCGCTCGTGGTCCTCGCGGTCGTGCTGCAGTGGACCTGGCTGTACTTCTGCTGGTGGGTCGACGGGTACGACTGGACCCCACCGTGATGCCCTGACCCGTCCGCTCGGAGCACCCCCGACCGGGGCGGTTTCGCAGTCGCGCCTGTCTACGGGATAATGGCCCCTGTTCGTACTGCACGAAAGGGGACATCTGATGGCAGCGATGAAGCCGAGGACCGGCGACGGGCCGATGGAGGCTGTCAAGGAGGGTCGACTCATCATCGTGCGGGTTCCGCTCGAGGGTGGAGGCCGCCTGGTGGTCTCGGTCAACGACGCCGAGGCCAAGGAACTCCACGACGCACTGGCAGAGGTCGTCTCGGCCTAGTACGTCGACGCACCACCACGGAAGGCCCGGGACGCGTACGTCCCGGGCCTTCCGTGCGTCCAGGCCCGCCGGCTGTCCGGCCTCCGGCACCGCCCCGGTGCCCGGCCCGAGACGCGCTACCGCGACCCTGCAGGACCCGGGACGGTCCCTGCGGCACCTGGAGTGAGCTGGCCTCCCGGCCGACGGACCGACCCGACGGACCGGATCAGACCGAGCGGTGCCGACCGCGTCAGGCCGTGAGCTTCGTCATCTGCAGCAGCCCGTCGCCCGCGGGGGAGAGGGCGCTGCGGACGGCGCCGGAGGTGGAGACCTCGGTGAGCAGCAGGCGGAAGTCCGTCGTCGCCCGGTCGCGCTTGACCGGGTCGGCGACCTTGCCGCGCCACAGTGCGTGCGGGACGAGCACGGTACCGCCGGTCTTCGCCAGGCGCAGGCCGTGCTCGACGTACTCGATGACGTGCTCCGGGTCCGCGTCGATGAGCACGACGTCGTAGCTGGCGTCGTTCATGCGCGGCAGCACCTGAGCGGCACGACCCGGGATGAGGCGGACCCGACCCGGCGCGGTGCCGGCGGCGATGAACGCGTCCCGGGCGTACTGCTGGTGGTCGATCTCGACGTCGATCGTCGTCAGCGTGGCATCGGGCGCGCCCGCGAGCAGGTACAGCCCGGACACGCCGAGACCCGTCCCGATCTCGATGATGCTCGTCGCCCGGGACGCCGCGGCGATGACGCTCATCTGCGCACCGATCGCCGGGGAGACCGGTTCGACCCCGAGCTCGAGGGAGTGCTCACGCGCACGGGCGACACCATCGGGTTCGGAGACGATGTCCTCCGCGAACTTCCAGTTCGAGTCTTTCTCTGACACGCACACTCCTCGTCGGTCAACTCTACGGGTGACTCGCCGGGTCCACGCGTTAGGCTCGCTCCCGTGAACATCCAGCTCGACAAGATCCTGATCATCGGGATCATCGCCGTGCTGTTGCTCGGGCCGCAGCGGCTGCCCGTGTACGCCCAGAAGCTCGCCGAGTTCGTGAAGGCCGTCCGCCGGTTCGCGGACAGCGCCAAGGAGCGGATGCGCGAGGAGATGGGCCCCGACTTCGACGACGTGGACTGGCAGAAGCTCGACCCGCGTCAGTACGACCCGCGCCGGATCATCCGGGACGCCCTGCTCGACTCGCCCTCGTCCGGTGCCGAGACAGCGACGGCGGCGACCGTCACCGCCGCGAAGGTGCGGGCACCGGCGCCGGTCGTGCCACTGGCTGCGGGCGAGCCCGCGCCGTTCGACGTCGAAGCGACCTGACCCGGACCTCGTCCGTCGTCGCTCAGGACAGCGACAGGCCGAGCTTCCGGCCGGCGAGTCCCCGACCCATCGCGGTGAGCCGGTCGGCCACCGCGTCGAGCGCGACCGCCGCGGGGTCCGACGGGTCACCGAGGACGACCGGGAGGCCCGCATCGCCGCCGGCGCGCAGCGGCACCGAGAGCGGGACCCGGCCGAGCACCGGCACGGGGGCGTCCTGACCGCGGGAGAGTCGTCGGGCGGTCTCGTCGCCGCCGCCCTCGCCGAACAGGTGCAGCACGCTGCCGTCGGGCTGCACGAGCCCCGCCATGTTCTCGACGACGCCGATGACCTTCTGCCCGGTCTGCCGCGCGACGATCCCGCTCCGCTCGGCGACGTCCGCCGCGGCCGCCTGCGGGGTGGTCACGACGAGCACCTCGGCGTGGGGGAGCAGCTGGCCGACGGAGATCGCCACGTCGCCGGTGCCGGGCGGCATGTCGAGCAGGAGCACGTCGAGGTCGCCGAACCACACGTCGGACAGGAACTGGTTCACCGTCCGGTGCAGCATCGGGCCGCGCCAGGAGACCGCGGTGGAGACGTCGTCGACGAACATCCCGATCGAGACGACCTTCACCTCGTGGGCGACCGGCGGCAGGATCATGCTGTCGACGCGGGTCGGCCGCGGGGCGACGCCGTGCTCGTCAGTGAGCCCCATGAGCCCCGGGATGCTGAACCCGTGCACGTCGACGTCGACGATGCCGACCCGCTGCCCCCGACGCGCGAGCGCCGCCGCCAGGTTCGCCGTCACGGTGGACTTGCCGACGCCGCCCTTGCCGCTCGTCACCGCGATGACGCGGGTCAACGAGTCCGGGGTGAACTGGACGCCCTGGGGACGACCCTCGCGTAGCCGCTCCGTGAGGGCGCGACGCACGGCGGGGTCCATCACGGACACGTCGACGTCGACCACCGCGACCCCCGCCACGGAACCGGCGGCGGCGCGGACGTCCCGCTCGATGGTGTCGGCGGCCGGGCACCCGACGATCGTGAGTTGCAGGTCGACGCGCACCGAGCCTCCCGGCTGGACGTCGACGCCCCGGATCATGTCGAGCTCGGTGACGGGCCGGCGGATCTCGGGGTCGAGGACACGGCCGAGCGCAGCGAGGACCGCGGCGCCGAGCTGGTCCTGCGCGGTGGCGCCGTCAGCCACGCGTCACCGAACGCTCGTGGCCGCGGTCGTCCAGGTCGTCGAGGTCCTCGGGGTCGCCGTCGCGGCGGTCCAGTTCCTCGAGCAGGGAGCGGAGCTCGGCACGGATGAAGTCCTTCGACGCCATGTCCCGCATCGCCAGGCGGAGGGCGACGACCTCGCGGGCGAGGTACTCGGTGTCCGCGAGGTTGCGCTCCGCCCGCTGCCGGTCCTGCTCGAACTGCACGCGGTCCCGGTCGTCCTGCCGGTTCTGCGCGAGCAGGATGAGCGGCGCCGCGTACGAGGCCTGCAACGACAGCACCAGGGTCAGCGCGGTGAAGCCGATCGCCGCCGAGTCGAACTGCCACGACTTCGGCGACAACGTGTTCCACCCCATCCAGAGCACGCAGAACAGGGTCAGCCCGATCAGGAACCAGGGCGTGCCCATCGCACGGGCGATGCCCTCCGTGGCGCGACCGAACGCGTCGCCGCGTCCGCGTCGGCGGGTGGGCAGGACGCGCGTGCGCATGCCCTTCGGGGAGTCGAGGCGTTCCTCGGGCCGCTCCCGGCGGTTCTCATCTGGGCGTGCCACGATTCGTCCTCCTTCCCGAGGGGATCGCCGTGCGGCGGGTGCGGGTCCGTGGTCGCGACGCGGCGCCGGGGTTGGCGTCGGCCGCGTCCTGACTCCGCCAGTCGTCCGGGAGGACGTGGTCGAGGACGTCGTCGATGGTCACCACCCCGACGAGTCGGTGGGCGTCGTCGACCACGGGGACGGACAGGAGGTTGTAGGTCGCCATCACCCGGGTGACCTCGGCCGCGCTCGCGTCGACCTTCACCGGCTCGGTCTGCTGGTCGATGAGGGTGCCGAGGCGTTCGTTCGGCGGGTACCGGAGCATGCGCTGGAAGTGCACGAGCCCGAGGAACCGTCCGGTCGGCGGCTCGTACGGCGGGAGCGTGACGCACACCGCGGCGCCGAGCACCGGGGCGAGCTCGTGCCGACGGACCAGGGCCAGGCCCTCGGCCACGGTCGAGTCCGCGGACAGGATCACCGGCTCGGTCGTCATGAGACCACCGGCGGTGTCCGGCTCGTACTCGAGCAGCATGCGGACGTCCTGCGCCTCCTCCGGCTCCATGAGCTCGAGGAGGGCTTCGCTGCGCTCGTCGGGCAGCTGGGCGAGGAGGTCCGCCGCGTCGTCCGGCTGCATCTGGTCGAGGACGTCGGCGGCACGGGCGTCCCGGAGCGCGGACAGGATCTCGATCCGCTCCTGGTCCGGCATCTCCTCGAGCACGTCCGCGAGGCGGTTGTCCGGCAGTTCCTCGGCCACCTCGAAGCGGCGCTCGGACGGCAGGTCGAGCAGGGTCGACGCCAGGTCGGCGGGCACCAGGTCGGAGTAGGCGGCGATGACGTGCTCGGCGGACTGGGACTCACCGGGGAGCTCGTCCTCGGTGACCTCGTTCCAGGTCGCGAACGTCGTCGGGCCCTTGCCGAACGGGGACGGCGTGGTCTTCGGCTTGCGGAGGAAGAGCTGCGCGATCGACCAGTCGCCCTGCCCGTGGTCCTCGATCGCCACGTCCTCGATCGTCGCCCGGATCTGCTCCTTCTTGATGAGGACCTTGCGGCCGAGGATCTCCGCGATCACCCGGACCTCACCACCGCGCTGCTCGAAGCGGCGCATGTTGACGAGCCCGGTCGTGATGACCTGCCCGGCGCCGATCGAGGTGATCCGGCCGATGCTGACGAAGATGCGGCGCTTGCCGGGGACCTCGACGATCAACCCGACGACCTGTGGGGCGTCGACGCGGCGGTACACGACGAGGACGTCACGCACCCTGCCGACACGGTCGCCCGCGGGGTCGAAGACGGAGCACCCGGCGAGGCGGGCGACGAAGACCTTCGAGGCGCTCACCAGTCCAGCGTAGTCGCTCGCCCGGGCGTGCTCGCCGCCCCTTCCCTGGTGGTTCTCGTGTGATCGCAAGGACTCCGGTGGATGATGACTGGGTGAGTACTCAGAGCCCCTTCGGCGGCCGCACGGCACAGGCGTTCCCCACCCTGCCGCGCGGTGACGTCCTCGGCACCTACGACAGCTACCCCGAAGCACAGCGCGTGGTCGCGAAGCTCGCGGAGTCGGACTTCCCGGTCGCGAAGCTGTCCATCGTCGGCAACGACCTCAAGACCGTCGAGCGCGTGACCGGCAAGATGACCTACGGACGAGCAGCACTCGCGGGCGCCCTGTCCGGGCTCTGGCTCGGGTTCTTCTTCGGCATCGTGCTGACGCTCTTCTCGCCGCAGGCCGGCGGGCTCTTCCTCCCCGCCGCCGTCATCGGTGCCGGGTTCGGCATGCTCTACGGCATCGTCTCGTTCGCGATCACCAAGCGACAGCGGGACTTCACGAGCATCCACCAGGTGCTCGCCACCACGTACCAGATCGTCGTCGACCCGCAGCTGTCCGGTCAGGCGCAGCGGATCCTCGGCCAGGGCGGTGCGATCCAGCACACGTCGTGGGACCAGCCGAACGCCGGCGGGTACGGCGGACAGCCGGGACCCGGGCAGAAGGGGCAGGACCAGCTCGGGCAGCGCCCGGGACAGCAGCAGTGGCGTCCGGAGCCCGGTGGGGTGCCGCCGCAGCAGGGGCAGTACGGTCAGCCGGGGCAGTACGGCGCGGGCCAGCCGGGCGCAGGTCAGCCGGGCGCAGGTCAGCCGGGACAGTACGGTCAGCCGGGACCGTACGGTCAGCCGGGCGCGGGCGCGGGCGCGGGCCAGCCGCCGCAGTACGGTCAGCCGGGCGCCGGCCAGCCGGGCCAGTACGGCCAGCCGAGCCAGCAGCAGTGGCGCCCGGGCGGTGTGCCGCAGGGCTCGCCCTACGGTGGGCACGCCACCCCGCACCAGCCGGGAGGCCCGGCGCAGTCCGGCGGACCGGCGCAGTCCGGCGAACCGGCGCAGTCGGGCGGCCCGGCTCGGCCCGGCGACTCGGCTCAGCAGCAGGGCGGGGACGGGTCATCGCGGCCGGACGACACCCGCGGACAGGCGCAGGCCGGGCCGCGGTACGGCACGAACGACGGGCCGCGGTACGGCACGAACGACGGCGGTGCCCGGACGGCACCGACCGGTGACCCTGCCCCCGGGGCCGGCCAGCGCTCCACCGCACCGCGGTACGGCACGAACGAGGGCGCTGCCCGCACGCCGGACGCCGACGCGACCGCTGACCAGACGCAGCGTCCGTCAGCGGCGACCCGCAGCTACGGCACGAACGACGGCCCGCGGTACGGCGAGCAGGCCCCGGCGCCGTCGGACACGGACGGCGCCGCGGACGACACGAACCGGCGCGAGGACGACGACAGCCGCGCGTGAGCGGTCCCGCTCCGGACGGTGCCACCGTCGGGAGTGAGCGGACGACGACGGGCTCCTGGCCGGTGCTGCACCGACCGGGAGCCCGTCGTCGTGTCCGGTGTCGCGCATGAGCGATCGCGCCCGCTCGGCGTGGCTCGCGGGCTGGTTCGACCTGGCGGACTGGTGTGGCCTGGCGGGCTGGTCCGACCCGGCTGGCGGGTCGGGCTCGGCGGACTGGTGCGGCCTCGCTCGCCGTGTCGGCGGAGCGTGTGGGCTCAGAGGATCTTCGAGAAGCAGACCGACCGGGCTGCGCCGACGTACGGCCCGAAGTTCGCGATCCGTCGGAAGCCCTCGCGCTCGTAGAACCGGATGGCGCCCTTCTGCTCCGTACCGGTCTCGAGGACGAGCGCCGGTGACCCGAGGTCGAGCGCCGCTTCCTCCAGCCGACGCAGGATCAACGCGGCGACGCCGGAGCCGCGGGACTCGGTCCGGACGTACATGCGCTTGACCTCCGCGATGCCGTCGTCGACCAGTCGCAGCCCGCCGCACCCGACCGGGGTGCCCGCCTCGTCGCGCGCCACGAAGAACACCGCGATCGAGTCGGCCGTCGGCTTGGGGCCCGGCTCGGTGTCCGCCCCGTACGTGCTGTCGATCTCGATGCGCTGGGCCGCTCGCAGCCGCTGGGCGTCGGGCGAGTCGAAGTGCTCGACGTCGATCAGGAAGGTGCCCGAGGGGGCTTCAGCGCTCACGAGGCCAGGCTAGCGCGCGGACCTCGCGATCCACCCCTCCACTTCCGAGGGGGTCCGGGGGATGTGCACCGACAGGTTCTCGGCGCCGTCCTCGGTCACCAGGATGTCGTCCTCGATCCGGACACCGATCCCACGGAACTCCTCCGGGACGGTCAGGTCGTCCTGCTGGAAGTACAGGCCGGGCTCGATCGTGAACACCATGCCGGGCTGGACGATGCCATCCAGGTACATCTCCCGGCGGGCCTTCGCGCAGTCGTGCACGTCGAGGCCGAGGTGGTGGCTCGTGCCGTGCACCATGTAGCGGCGGTGGAACTGGTTGTCCGGCTGCAGGGACTCCTCGGCGGAGACCGGCAGGAAGCCCCACTCGGCGGTCTTGCGCGCGATGACCTCCATCGCGGTCGCGTGCACCTGCCGGAACGTGATGCCCGGCTCCACGATCGCGAACGCGGCGTCGGCGGCCTCGAGCACGGCCTCGTACACCATGCGCTGCACGGGTGAGAACGTGCCGCTGACCGGCAGGGTACGGGTGATGTCCGCCGTGTAGAACGAGTCGACCTCGACCCCGGCGTCGATGAGGATCAGGTCGCCGGGCTGCACGGCACCGTCGTTCCGGGTCCAGTGCAGGATGCAGGCGTGGTGGCCCGCGGCGGCGATGGTGTCGTAGCCGACCGTGTTGCCGTCGGCACGGGCGCGACGGTTGAACGTGCCCTCGACGATGCGCTCGCCGCGGGGGTGTGCGAGCACGGCGTCGAAGTCCGCGATGACGTCGTCGAAGCCGTGGCGGGTCGCGTCGACGGCCTTGCGCAGCTCGTGTACCTCGTAGGCGTCCTTCACGAGGCGGAGTTCGGACAGGTCGCGGGACAGGACGTCGTCCGTCGCGGCCGCACCGTCCTGCTCCGGCGCGCCTCCGACCGTGGTGCCGAGGCGCTCGTCGAGTGCGCGGGTGAACCCGGGGTCGGCGTCGCGGACCACGAGCACGGAGGCGTCGAGCCCGGCGAGTGCGGCGTCCAGCGCACCGAGGTCCGCCGTGGCGACACCGAGGTCTGCGGCGACCTCGGCCAGGGAGGGGCGCGGTCCGACCCAGAACTCGCCGATCTCCGGGTTCGCGTAGAACTCCTCGGAGTCACGGCCGGCCGTGGCGCGGAAGTACAGGGTGGCGTCGTGGCCGTCGCCGTTCGGCGTCAGGACGAGCACGGAGCCGACGACGGTGTCGGTGCCCCAGCCGGTCAGGTGGGCGAACGTCGAGTGTGGGCGGAACGGGTAGTCGCAGTCGTTCGAGCGGACCTTCGCCTGGCCGGCGGGCACCACGATCGTCCGACCGGGGTGCAGTCCGGAGAGCCGGGCGCGACGCGCGGCGGCGAAGGCGGACTGCTCGCGCGGGGCCGGCAGCGGACGCTCACGCTCGGCCCAGTTCGCAGCGATGTGGTCCTTGAAGACGGACGAGCCGGGGGTGGTGGAGCGGTTGCTCGTCGCGCGGGGAGTGGTGTCGGCCATGTCCCCATCATCGCACCGCTGCACGGAGCGGGGTCCGGCACCGCAGTCCGGAACCGCAGGGACCGGTACGGGGTCGCAGCCGTGCGGTGACGCGAGCGCAGCGCGAGGAACGTCGCGCGGGGAGGGGCTGTGAACGGCGTCCGACCGGCCGTCGACGTGTCGGTAGCATTGCCGCGTGCCTGATCCGTTCATCGACCTGCACGCTCACTCGAGCGTCTCCGACGGCACCGAGCGCCCGGCCGACCTCGTCCGCGCGGCGGCGGCGAGCGGACTCGACGGTGTCGCCCTGACCGACCACGACACCACGGCCGGGTGGCACGAGGCCGCCGAGGCGGTCCGGCAGCTGCCGATGACCCTGGTGCCCGGGCTCGAGCTCAGTACGCGCATCGGATGGCGGAGCGTGCACGTGCTCGGCTACCTGGTGGACCCGGCGGATCCCGGACTCGCGGCCGAGACCACCGCGATCCGTGACGGCCGCCTCACCCGTGCCCGCAGCATGGTCGACGCCATCGGCCGTGACCACCCGGTCACCTGGGACGACGTCCTGGCGGAGTCGAGCGAGGGGGCGACGATCGGACGTCCGCACATCGCCGACGCCCTGGTCCGACTCGGCCTGGAGCCCGATCGCAGCGCAGCGTTCCGCGGCATCCTGCACCCCTCCTCCGGCTACTACCAGCCGCACGACGCCCCGACCCCGCTCCGTGGCGTCGAGCTCATCCGTGCCGCCGGCGGTGTGCCCGTCATCGCGCACCCGGCTGCGTCATCGCGGGGGATCGTGATCGACGAGCCGATGCTCCGCGAGCTCGTCGACGCGGGCCTCGGCGGACTCGAGGTCGACCACCGCGAGAACAGCGCGGACGGCAAGCGGACGCTCCTGGACTGGACCGGTCGGTACGGCCTGTTCGTCACGGGTTCGAGCGACTACCACGGCGAGGGCAAGCCGAACCGCCTCGGCGAGCACCGCACGGCCCGACGCTCCTTCGACGCGATCGTCGACCAGGCGACCGGCAGTGCGCCCGTCGTCGGGCCCGGTTCCCGCCTGTCCTGACGACGCCTCACCGGGCGAACGTCACGACCGTCCCGTGGTCGTGGTCGTGGTCGTGCCGCTCCGCGCGGAACCGGTGCTCGTCGACCTCGGCGAACCCCTGCTCGGACAGCGTCCGGGCCAGTTCGTCGAGCTCGTCGCCGGGCGTCCCCACGTAGAAGACCGTCCGCAGACCGGCGGTCGAGTCGCCGACCGAGGTGACGGGTCGACGTTCGTGCAGGAACCAACCGGTTCCATCGGACTCGCGAGGGCCGATCGTGAGGTCACGGACGCCCGACACCGCCCCTGGACTGTCGTCGGCGATGTGTTCCGGGCGCCGCAGCGTCTCGCTGTAGACGACACCGGCCGGTCCAGGCCACTCGTCCCGCGCGTGTTCGATGGTGCGCGCCGCCGACCGCCAGTCCGGTCGCGCGGGATCGAAGCGCTGCTGACACCACGACAGGGCGCAGCTCACGGTGAGCAGCACGGCCGTGACGGCCCGCCAGGGCGGGGTGGCGCGGACGACGCCGTGTGCGATCAGCATCGCGAGCGCCGGAGCGGACATCGACGGGTACCGCGGCGAGTACATCGGCAGACCGGCGACGTCCGTGAGCAGCAGGACAGCCGTCGGCACGACCAGCCACGGGACCAGCAGCGCGATGGCCGTGTACGCCCGGTCGTCGTTCCCGCGTGGGATGAGCGCGAACACCACGCAGGACCACCCGACCAGTGCTGCAACGGGTGCATCGGGGAACCACTGAGCGATCGCGATGAGTTGCGCGGCCTGCGGCAGGCTCACCGGCTCGATCCAGGCGACCTGTCCGACCTGCCCTGACGTGACCCAGGCGAACGGAAGCGCCACGACGCCGGTCGCGATGGACGCGCAAGCCCACATCCGGAGATCGGCGGCGTCCGACGTGCCGCGCCGGAGCCGCGCGACGAGCGTGATCGCGAGGGCGGCCAGGACGAGGGCGTCGTGGACGTTGACGACGACCGCCAGGGCACCGAGCGCGGTGAACGCGGACCATGCGAGGACGCGTCGCCTCCCCGCGGTGGAGAGGGCGAGGACGAAGGACAGCACCGTGGCGACGACGACGGCACACGCGACCGCGCGGGACCGAGCATCACCGCCCATCTCCACGGTCACCGGCAGTACGGCGAAGACGGCTCCCGCGACGACGCCCGCGCTGCGGGACTGCAGGCGGGCGCCGAGCACCACGAGGAGGCCGGCGCTCAGCCCGACGGCGAGGGCCGACGGGAGCCGGAGCGCGACCAGCGAGGTGCCGGCGAGATCAGACCATCCGCGCAGGAGCCCGTAGTAGGCGGCGTGCACGAGATCGACTTCGCGGAGCATGCGGGAGAAGTCGGTCGCCGTCGACAGTACGGCGATCCGGGTCGCGGACTCGTCGTACCAGAGGCTGGGTCGGCCGATCGCGGCGGCGTTGAGGGCGAGCGCGATCGCACCGATGGCGACGGCGATGACGGCGAGGGGAGGGCGACGAGCAGGCACCTGGGTACGATACCAAGAATGTGAAGTATCGCTGGTCGGTCGAGCGGCAACGCGACGAAGGCCCCGTCACGCTCGTGACGAGGCCTTCGGCCTGGAGGCGCTACTCGCCGTCCGAGGAACCCTGCGGTGCCGAGGCGGTCGCCTCGGACGAGCCGGTGCCGCCACGACGTCGGCGGCGGCGACGGCGCTTCTGGGCGCCGTCGGCGGTCTCGTCACCCGCGGGGGAGGCGGGGGCGGACGCACCGGTCGGGGCAGTGGCTTCCGCTACTGGAGCGGAGCGCTCCGGTCGGTCTGCCGAGGCGCGGCGCGAGCCGGACTCTTCGGAGCCCGACGACCGGGTGCGGCTGCGTGACCGCGAACCGCCGGCGCTGCCGGAGGCGGAACCGGAGCGACCTCCGGACGCCGGCTTCTCGCTTCCGGCGGTCGCTGCGCGCGGCGAGGTGCCGGGCAGGCGACCCTTCGTGCCGGCCGGGATGTCGAGGTCGGTGAAGAGGTGCGGCGACGACGAGTACGTCTCGACGGGCTCGGGGATGCCGAACTCGAGCGCCTTGTCGATGAGCGTCCACTTGTGCAGGTCGTCCCAGTCGACGAACGTGACCGCGATGCCCGTCTTGCCGGCACGGCCGGTGCGACCGGCGCGGTGCAGGTACGTGTCCGGGTCGTCCGGGATCGTGTGGTTGATCACGTGCGTGACGTCGTCGACGTCGATGCCACGGGCGGCGACGTCGGTGGCGATGAGGACGTCGCGCTTGCCGGCCTTGAAGGCGGCCATCGCGCGCTCGCGCTGCTCCTGGTTGAGGTCACCGTGGACGGCGGCGGCGTTGAACCCGCGGTCCTTCAGCTCCTCGACGATGCGGGCGGCGGCGCGCTTGGTCCGCGTGAAGATGACGGTCTTGCCGCGGCCCTCGGCCTGGAGGATGCGGGCGATGACCTCGTCCTTGTCCAGGGAGTGCGCGCGGTAGATGACGTGCTTGATGTTCGCCTGCATCAGACCCTCGTCGGGGTCCGTCGCGCGGATGTGCACCGGACGCGACATGAAGCGGCGTGCGAGGGCGACGATCGGGGCGGGCATCGTGGCCGAGAAGAGCATCGTGTGCCGGACGGCCGGGACCGCCTGGAAGATCCGCTCGATGTCGGACAGGAAGCCGAGGTCGAGCATGCGGTCGGCCTCGTCGAGGACGATCTCCTGCACGTGCGACAGGTCGAGGAGACGCTGCCGGTGCAGGTCGATGAGTCGACCGGGCGTGCCGACGACGATCTGGGCGCCGGCCTTGAGCTGCTCGACCTGGCCCTCGTACGCCTTGCCGCCGTAGATCGACACGAGCTTCGTGGGGCGGTTGACCATCGCGGACTCGAGGTCCTCGCTCACCTGCACGGCGAGTTCGCGGGTGGGGACGACGACGAGCGCCTTCACCCCCGGCCCGGGGTCGGCGCCGATGCGCTGGATCAGTGGCAGGCCGAACCCGAAGGTCTTGCCGGTGCCGGTCTTGGCCTGACCGATGATGTCCTGGCCGGTCAGGGCGAGCGGGATCGTCTGCTGCTGGATCGGGAAGGGCTCGATGATGCCCTTGCTCGCGAGCGCATCGACGATGTCCTGCTCGATCTGGAGTTCTGAGAAAGTCAAGAAGTTCACCCTGTTCGTGGGGAGGAGTCCCGGCCAGTCTACCGACGTGCCGGACGAGGACGAGCCGACCCGTATGCTGGTCGTGTGGTGTCGTGGTGGAACCGGAAGCGCGCTGCGCAGCTCGCCGCGGCCTGGCTCGCGTCGCGGAACCCGCGCGGCGGTGCCGTCGAGCGTCTCCGGCTCGACGACGTCAGCCCCGAGCTCGACGTGTACCTCGGCCAGGCCGCCTACCTCCAGCTGTCGCTGTACGAGACGATGGGCCGCGCCGGAGCCGGTGCCCCGACGCTCTCCGGCCGGCTGGTCACGGGCGTGCTCGCGACCACCGCACTCGAGCGGCACCGTGCCATCGTCGCGGAGATCGAGCGGGGCGGGCAGGAGCCGGCCGACCTGATGGCGCCGCACCGCGAGGCGATCGACCGGTTCCTCGAGCGGACGAACGGTGCCGACTGGTACGAGTCGATGCTCACCGGGTACGTGACCGCCGGCATCCTCAACGACCTGTTCGCGAACCTGCTCCGGTCGCTCCCGATCGACGTCCGGCAGCGCCTGCGCACCGTGTTCGACGCCCGGGAGGAACCGGCCGTGGTCGAGGAGCTCACGGCACGCATCGACGAGGACCCGGTCGTGGCGTCCCGTCTCGCGATGTGGGGGCGCCGCCTGGTCGGGGACACGCTCCTCGTGGCGCGGTCGGCGCTCGCCTCGCACGCCCGCGAGGACCAGGAGCGGCTCGAGCCGGTCTGGACCGAACTGATCGCGGCGCACACCCGGCGGATGGACGCGCTCGGCCTCACGGCCTGATCGGACTGACGGCCTGATCGGCTGGATCCGCGCGCGTGTCGACGAGGGCGAGCAGCGGTCCGCCGATCACGGTGAGCAGCGCCACGGCGGGCAGCTGGACGGGCTCAGGCGCCCTGCTTGACCAGACGCTCGTAGTGCGCTTCGTCGGCAGCGGTCCGACGGCGGCCGAGCACCACCTGGACCACGAGGGCGACCGCGGCGGCCCCGAGCAGCGCGACGACCCAGATCCAGGTGCCGTCGTACGGCCACCCGGCCCAGGTCAGGACCTCCCAGAGGACCGCCGCGGCGATGCCGCCGACAGCCGGGCCGACCAGCACGCCACGGGTCGTGCGCAGCGGCACGACCACGTGGGCGACGGCCCCGAGCAGGATCCCGCCGAGGACGGCGAAGAGGAGCTCCACGCCCGGGAGGGTCAGGCGACGAAGCCGATGCGGCGGGACTCCTCGGAGCCCACCTCGACGTACGCGAGCGACGCGACCGGCACGATGAACCGGCGGCCCTTGTCGTCCTTGAGGGACAGGTGCGTGGCCTTGGCCGCGAGGGCCTCGGACACGGCGGTCTCGATCTCGTCGGCGGTCTGGGCCGTCTCGAAACCGATCTCACGCGGGCTGTTGATGATGCCGATCTTGATGTCCACGAGGTCAGCGTAGTCGAGCGCCCGCGGGCTGCCCGGAGCGTTCGCCGCGGGCGCACACCCGGTCCCGCACCCGGTCCCCGCATCCGGCGCGGGTGGCGCGCGATGTCGGCAGCGCTGGGTACCGTACGTGCGTGCCACCGACCACCCTGACGCCCGCGCCGGACCTCGGCTCGGTGTCGCGTGCGCTCGTCGAGGACCCTGCGCAGCAGGCGGTCCTGGCCCTGCCGGACGGCGAGCACGCCGCGGTGTTCGGCGCGCCGGGAACGGGCAAGACGAGCACACTGACGCGGCTCGTGGCCGACCGGATCGCCCGACCCGGTGCCGTCGACGCCGCTGGGCACGCCACCGTGCTCGCGCTCACCTCGGCCCGCATGGCGGCCACGGCGCTCCGGGACCGGCTCGCCGCCGCGGTCGACCGGGTCACGCCGGGCGCGCTCGCCCGGACCGTCAACTCCCTGGCCTTCCAGGTCGTGGCGCACGCGGCGACCGTGCAGGGCCAGGACGCCCCCACCCTGCTGACCGGCGGCGAGCAGGACCGCATCCTCGCCGACCTGCTCGCCGGTCACGAGCTCGACGGCGGCGGACCGGACTGGCCGGCGCCGATCACCGCGGTGGTCCGCGAGCGGGCGGGCTTCCGCACGGCGCTGCGTGACCTCATGATGCGTGCGGTCGCGGCCGGCATCGAACCCGACGACATGCGGGAGCTCGGGGACGAGACCGGGCACCCCGAGTGGCGTGCCGTCGGGGACCTCGTCGACGAGTACCGCGCCACCGTGACCGCGTTCCGGACGACCGCGCTGGACGCGGCAGAGCTCGTGGCGTTCGCGACCGCGGCCGTGCTGCGGGGGGACCTCCCGCCCGCGGTGGCCGCGCTGCGTCTCGTCGTCGTCGACGACGTGCAGGAACTCGTCGAGGGCGAGATCGCCCTGCTCGGTGCCCTCGCCCGTTCCGGCGTGCAGGTCGTCGCGTTCGGCGACCCGGACATCGCCGCCTCGGCCTTCCGCGGCGCGGAGCCGGACGTGCTCGGCCGCCTCGGTCCGCGCCTCGGCGTCACCGGCGTCCGGGAGATCGTGCTCGGCACGGTGCACCGGCACGCCGGACCGGTCCGGGCGCTGGTGACCGGCGTCACCGGCCGCATCGGCACCGCCGCCGCGGGCCGACAGCGCTCCGCCGTCGCCCGGGAGGCCCGTGGCCGCTCCGACGCCGTCCTGCACCTGGAGGCCCCGAGCCGGTCCGCGATGGTCGCCGCGGTGGCGAGGCGCCTCCGCGAACACCGGCTGCTCGACGGTGTGCCGTGGCACCGGATGGTCGTCGTCACCCGCAGCGGGGCGGCGATCCCGGAACTCGTCCGGGCGCTCTCGGTGGCCGAGGTGCCGGCGACCGCGGGCGCCGCGCCCACCCGGCCCCGGGACGAGACCGCGTCCCGGGCGCTCGTCGACGCGGCCGCCGTCGCCCTCGGTGTGGTGCCGCTCGACGCCGAGCTCGCGACCGCGTTCGCGACCGGACCGCTCGGCGGACTCGACACCCTGGCGATGCGACGGTTGCGACTGGCGCTCCGGCGCGAGGAGCTGGCGGGCGGCGGGACCCGCACGTCCGACGAGCTCCTGGTCGACGCACTCGGGGCCCCGGAGCGACTCGCGACGATCGACGCGCCCTTCGCCCGCCGTGCCGCACGGCTGGCGAGGAGCTTCGCGGCCGCGCGGCACGACGCCGAGACCGGGGCGAGCATCGAGGAGGTCCTCTGGGGGCTGTGGGAGCGCAGCGGTCTCGCGGGCACCTGGCGTGCCCAGTCGGTCGCCGGAGGTGTCGGAGCGGCCGAGGCCGACCGGCACCTCGACGCCGTGGTCGGGCTCTTCACGGCCGCCAAGCGGTTTGTCGAGCGGACGCCGGACGCCCCGGCACGCGTCTTCGTCGACGACCTCCTCGGCGCCGACCTGCCCGAGGACTCCATCGGACCGGACCGGACCGCCGGGCGGGTCCGGGTGCTGACCCCCTCGGCCACCGTCGGACTGGAGTGCGACGTCGTGGTGGTGACGGGCCTCCAGGACGGCGTCTGGCCGAACACCCGCGTGCGGGGCAGCCTGCTCGACCCGGACGGGCTCGTCCGCGCCGCCGCCGGCGTCCCGCACTCGCCGACGGACGACCGGGCGGCGGTGATCGGCGACGAGCTGCGCCTGTTCGCCCGGGCCGTGTCCCGGGCGACGACGCAGGTCGTCATCGCGACCGTCGCGAACGACGACGAGTCCCCGTCGCCGTTCGTCCGGCTCGTGCCGGTCCCGCCGGACCGACAGCCGTCGGCGCACCCGCTGTCCCTGCGCGGCCTCGCCGGCTCGCTGCGTCGGCGCGTGGTCGCGACCGGCGACTCCGAGGCGGCGTCCGCACTCGCGCGCCTCGCCGCCGAGGACGTGCCGGGGGCGTCGCCGGACGACTGGTACGGCCTGGCCGAGCCGACGACCGACGCGCCGCTCGTCGACCTCGACGCCACACCGGTCGTGCCCGAGGACGGCGACGAGCCCGTCCCGCCGACGGTGTCGGTGTCGCCCTCCCGCATCGGCACGTTCGAGGAGTGCCCCGTGCACTGGTTCGCGCAGACGTTCGGCGGCGGCGCCCCGAGCCCCGCGATGGGCATCGGGACGATCGTGCACGAGGCGATGGAGCACGCGACCGAGATCGACGTCGAGTCACTGTGGCAGCGGGTCGAGGGCCGGTGGGACGAGCTGACGTTCGAGTCGCCGTGGATCGCGGACCGTGAGCGCGCGAGGACCCGACGGATGATCGAGGGGCTCAGCGACTACCTCCGGACCACCGCCAGCGCCGGGCGTCGACTGCTCGGGGCCGAGTCCTCCTTCGCCCTGGTGACCGGCCCGGCCCGGGTGCGGGGGAGCATCGACCGGATCGAGGTCGACCCCGACGGCCGGATCAGCATCGTCGACCTGAAGACCGGGCGGTCGATGCCGAGCGAGAAGAACGACATGCCGGCCCATCCACAGCTCGCCGCCTACCAGCTCGCGGTCGCCGACGGCGCGGTCGAGGGCGTCCCGGTCGGAGCGGAGACCACCGACGCCCGGCTCGTCTTCGTGCAGAACCCGAAGGGCGCGCACGCGTACTCGGAACGGACCCAGCGCGCGCTCGACCCGGAAGCGCGCGAGGCGTACCGCGAGCGGTTGCACGACGTCGCGCGCGGCATGGCGGGACGGACGTTCCTGGCGGCGGTCGACGAGCACTGCGACCGCGCCCGCACGGGCACCGAGTGCCGGATCCACGTCGTCGGCGAGGTGACCTGGTGAGCGCGGACGAGGCGCCGACAGCGGTGGACGGCGCCGGGACCGGTCGGACCGGGTCGGACCCCGCCGTCCCTGCGCCCGGACCCGAGCACCGCGTGCCCGACGGCGGCGTCCCGCTGACACCGCGGGTCGGTGCCGACGCGATCGCGGACGCCCTCGGGAAGCCCCGACCCACCGAGCAGCAGCGGGCCGTGATCGAGTCACCGCTCGCGCCGGCCCTCGTCGTCGCCGGTGCCGGCAGCGGGAAGACCGAGACGATGGCCTCCCGTGTCGTCTGGCTGCTCGCGAACGGGTTCGTGCAGCCGGACCAGGTGCTCGGCCTGACCTTCACCCGCAAGGCCGCGGGCGAGCTCGGCGTGCGCATCAACGACCGGATCGCCGCGCTCGAGGACGCCGGGCTCATCGCTGCCGGCGACGCCTTCCTCGCGCCCACGGTGTCGACCTACAACGCCTTCGCGAACGCCGTCTTCCGCGAGAACGCCCTGCTCGTCGGCCGGGACGGCGAGTCACAGGTGCTCACCGAGCCGTCCGCCTGGCAGCTCGCCCGTCGGGTCGTCGTCGCCGCACGGGACGACCGCCTGGCCGGACTCGACCGCAACGTCGACACCGTCACCGCGGCCGTGGTGGCGCTCGCCGGGGCCGCGTCCGAGCACCTCGTGGACCCGGCGGACCTCCGTCGGTTCGCGATCGACTTCGGGGAGCTCCTGGAACTGCCCGGCTCGACCAGGGGCACGCCCTACAAGGCCGTCACCGACGCCGTCGCCGCGATCGGGTCGCTCGAACCCCTGGCCGACCTGGTGGAGGAGTTCCGTCGGCAGAAGGTCGACCGCGGCTTCGTCGAGTTCTCCGACCAGATCGCCCTGGCGCTCGCCGCGGCCGACGCCGCCCCGCGGGTGGCCGCCGACCTCCGAGCCCGCTTCGCGGTGGTGCTGCTCGACGAGTACCAGGACACCTCGGTCGTGCAGACGCGCTTCCTCGCGCGGCTGTTCCGGGACCACCCGGTGATGGCGGTCGGGGACCCGCACCAGTCCATCTACGGCTTCCGCGGAGCGAGTGCCGCGAACCTCGCCCGGTTCCCGGCGGACTTCGGCGCGCCCGCCGCCGACCCCGTCGTCACCTACGCCCTGTCGACGAGTTGGCGGAACCCCGTCGACGTGCTCGCCGCGGCGAACGCGGTCGTCTCCCCGCTCTCCGCCGCGTCCGACGTCCGGGTGGAGCAGCTCGCACCGCGACCGGGAGCGGACCGCGGCACGGTGGCGGTCGCCTTCCCGGAGACCCTGCCCGACGAGGCGGACGCCGTCGCCGCATGGTTCGCGGACCACCGCGGGCGGAACCCGGACGGCTCGATGGCGCTCCTGCTGCGCGCCCGGAAGGACCTGGCGGCGTTCACCGCAGCGCTGGCCGCCCGCGGGGTGCCGTACCACGTGCTCGGGACGGGTGGGCTGCTGCAGCGGCCGGAGATCGTCGACCTGGTGGCCTGCCTCCGCGTGCTGCACGACCCGGCGGCGGGCAACGACCTCATCCGCCTGCTCGCCGGTGCCCGGTGGCGGGTCGGCGCGGCGGACATCGTCGCGCTGCACGGTCTCGCGCGCTGGTTGTTCGGCCGCGACCACACGCACAAGCGCCTCGACGACGACGTCACCGCGGCCTTCCGGGCGTCCGTCGCCGCGGGGGAGCAGGGCTCCGTGGTCGACGCGCTCGACTTCGTCACGACCGCGCCCGACGACCACTCCGCCCTCGCCGGCATCAGCCCGGCCGGCCGCGAGCGGATGCGCGCGCTCGGCGCCCAGCTCGCCACGCTGCGCTCCCGTGCCGGCGGGGACCTGGTCGACTTCGTCACGCTCGTGGTGCAGGAGATGCGGCTCGACATCGAGGTCGCCGCGCACGAGCAGGGCGGGTCGGCGTACCTCGACGCCTTCGTCGACGAACTGAGCGGCTTCGTGCAGACCGACGACCGTGCCGACCTCGGCGCCTTCCTCGGCTGGATCGACGCCGCAGCCCGCCGCGACGACATGGGGCCGCGGTCGGAGGAACCCGAGGGCGGGACCGTCCAGATCCTGACGATCCACGGCTCGAAGGGCCTGGAGTGGGACGCGGTCGCCGTGCCGCGGATGGTCGAGGGCGCCCTGCCCGCCCGGCCCCAGGAGGGGTCGACGGGGTGGCTCGGGTTCGGCCGGTTGCCGTACGAGTTCCGCGGCGACGCCGAGGAACTGCCCCGTCTGGCCTGGCGCGGGCAGGAGACCCAGAAGGACGTCGTCACGGCGATCGACGCCTTCAAGGACGAGGTCCGGGCGCGGAACGAGGACGAGGAACGCCGCCTGACCTACGTGGCGCTGACCCGCGCGAAGCACGAGCTGCTCGTCACCGGGTCCTCGTGGTCGACCGGGGTGAAGCCGACGGCCCCGAGCCGGTACCTGCACGACCTCGTCGACGCCGGGGTGCTCCCCGCCGACCGGATCCCGGAGGGCACCGCGCACGAGTCGAACCCGCTCGGCGACCAGGGCGCGACGCAGACCTGGCCGCACGTGCCGTTCGGCTCCCGCGGTCCGCGGGTGCTCGCCGCCGCGGAGCGCGTGCGCAACGCGAACCCCGGCGCCGCCGGTCGCCACGCCGCCGACATCGACCTGCTGCTCGCGGAACGCCGGGCGGCCCGGTCGGCCGCGCACGCGGTGGTCGTCCCGCACCGCGTCCCGGCGTCCGGTTTCAAGGACTACCTCGGCGAGCCGGACCGCGTCGCCGAACGGCTGCGCCGTCCGATGCCAGAGCGGCCGTACCGGGCCACCCGCCTCGGCACGCTGTTCCACCAGTGGGTCGAACAGCGTGCCCGTGGCGGTGGCGCCGCCGCGCCGCTCGGCGGGTGGGACGGCGGGCTCGACGCCTGGGACGGCGAACTCGACCTCGACGTCGGGGAGACCGCTCCCGCCACCGACGGTGACCTCGCCGTCACGGACGACGACGCCCGACGGCTGGCCGACTTCCAGGAGACCTTCGCCCGGTCACGCTGGGCGGGTCTGACGCCCCTCGAGGTCGAACGCGAGATCCACATCCCGTTCCTCGGGCACAGCGTCGTGTGCAAGCTCGACGCCGTCTACGAGATCGACGGGCGGATCGAGGTGGTCGACTGGAAGACCGGCAAGGCCCCGACCGGCGCCGAGGACCTGGAACGCCGGCAGGTGCAGCTCGCGCTGTACCGGGTCGCGTACGCCGAGTTCACCGGCCGACCGATCGAGGACGTCGACGCGGTGTTCTACTTCGTGGCGGACGACCTCGAGGTCCGACCGACGTCGCTGCTCGACCGTGCCGGGCTGGAACGCGCCTGGCGGGACGCGATCGGCTGAGGCGAGCCGCGCCTCCAGGCCGGATCAGCCGTGCCGGCGCTCGGTCGAGGAGAGCAGCTGCTCGACCTCGCCGATCTCCATCGTCTCCGGCGACACCGCCTGCAGCGGTGCGGCCGACGGTGCGTGGACGGCCTCGGCCAGGCGGTGCATCATCGCGACCGCGTCGTCGACGACCTCGGTGCTCTTCACCTGCACCCCGTGCAGCAGCCACTGGGCGGTCTCGAGCTCGTGGTGCACGCGGGCGCGTTGCCCGAGCTGCCGGTCCCGACCGCCACCGCCGGCGGTGTAGGCGCTGAGGACGGTGTCGAACGCCTCGCGGCGGCCGGCGAGCACCCAGGCCAGGTCCTTCGCCGGGTCGCCGAGGCGGAGTTCGCCCCAGCCGAGCACGCCCGTGACCTCGTCGCCCTGCACGAGCAGCGAGTCGACGCCGAGCGAGCCGTGGACGACGGTCGGCGTGAACTGCCAGAGCTGCTGGTCGCGCGCGGCACCCTCCCAGCGCTCCTGGAGCGCGGCCGGCACGAGCTTCGTCGCGACGGCCCGGTCCATCACGGAGACCGCGGAGCGGAGCACCTCGAAGGGCGTCAGGGACGGCAGGCCGGCGTCCGTCACGAAGCTCGTGGGCAGGACGTGGAGCGCGGCGACCGCGCGGCCGACGCTGGTCGCCAGCTCCGGACGTTCCGTCAGGTCACGGAGCGCGGGGTGCTCGCCCTCGACGAACGTGGTGAGGATGGCGCGGGTCGACCCGATCGGCGCCTGCCCGCGGTACTCCGGGACGGCGAACGGGAGGCGCGTGCGGATCCCGGCGCTGAGCGCGCGGATGGCCACCAGGTCGGCGGACTGGCGGGCCTCGGCGCGCTGGTTCCGGGGCCGGCGGATCGCCGAGCTGTGGCCCTCCGCGTCACGGACGACCGCCGACTCGTAGTCACCGGCGGCCACCGAGCCGAGCGTGCGCGTCCCGGTCAGGACGAGCCCGGGCACGGCCGTCGTCGCCAACGCGGCTAGAGTGAACTGCGATCCCGCCATGCCCATCAGGGTAGGTCCGCGGCACACCTGATCGGTGCGCGCCACGCTGACCCGGGACGTGTCGACCACGAGGAGATCCGCGTGACCGTGGAGTTCGCCGCCCGGCTGCCGCTCGCCCGCAACGAGCTCGACCGCGATGCCGAGTACCGCGCCACCCCCGACCTCGACCGCGTGCTGCGGGACGACCCGGCGACGCGGTTCCTGCCCGTCCACGCCGGCGCGATGCTCCGGGGCGGCGACGGCGCGCTCCGCTTCGTCGACGCCGGACAGGTACCCGAGGACGCGACGCTGCTCTACCTCGGACGCGCGGTCGCCGACGCCGCCGACGCCCCGGCCGGCACCCGCTTCGTCGCGGCGCTCGTCGACGACGACGCTGCCGCCGCCATCGAACCGGACACCGCGGCGTGGGAGAACCTGCGCATGTTCGGCACCGAGCTGTCCGCCCGCGACCAGGGCCTCGCGGTCGAGGCGGTCGCGATGGCGAACTGGCACGCGGTGCACGGCTTCTCGCCGCGGACCGGCTCGGCGACCGAGTCGACCTCGGGCGGGTGGGTCCGCCGCGACCCCGAGGGGCACCAGCACTTCCCGCGGACCGACGCGGCGATCATCGTCGGCATCACCGACGGCGAGGACCGCATCCTGCTCGGCTCGAACGCCGCCTGGGACGCGAACCGGTACTCGCTGCTCGCCGGGTTCGTCGAGCCGGGGGAGTCGCTCGAGGACGCCGTCCGGCGTGAGGTCTTCGAGGAAGCGGGCGTCACCATCGAGGAACCGGAGTACCTCGGCTCGCAGCCGTGGCCGTTCCCGGCGTCGCTCATGGTCGGGTTCCGCGCACGTGCCGTCGACGGCGACCCCTCCGCCGCCCGGCCGGACGGTGTCGAGATCCTCGACGTCCGCTGGTTCTCCCGCGACGAGATCCGCGAACAGGCCGGGGACACGATCCTGCTGCCCGGCCGGACCTCGATCGCCCGCGTGATCATCGAGGAGTGGTACGGCGGGCCGCTCGACCTGCCGTGACGATCGCACCCGGCGCCGGCGACCCGTCGACCCCGACCCCGGACGCGCTGCTCGCCGCACTCGACGCCGAGCAGCGGACGGTCGCACGGACGCTCCTCGGTCCGGTGGCCGTGCTGGCGGGCGCGGGGACCGGCAAGACCCGCGCGATCACGCACCGCATCGCCTACGGGGTCGCGACCGGCACGTACTCGCCCAACCACGTCCTCGCGCTGACCTTCACCACCCGGGCGGCGGGAGAGCTGCGCTCGCGGTTGCGCGCCCTCGGCGCCGGAGCCGTCCAGGCCCGGACGTTCCACGCCGCGGCGATGTCCCAGCTCGGGTACTTCTGGCCGGACACGGTCGGCGGGCACGCCCCCGGGCTCGTCGAGTCCAAGGGCCGGATGATCGCGCACGCCGCGGACACCATCGGCCTGCGGGTCGACACCCCGACGCTCCGCGACCTGGCCGGCGAGGTCGAGTGGCGCAAGGTGCAGCGGCTCACGTACGACGAGTACGAGTCCGCCGCGACCGAGCGGACGATGCCACGCGACACCTCGCCGTCCCGCGTGGTCGACCTCATGCGCGCGTACGAGCGGCTCAAGGACGACCGTCGGCAGATGGACTTCGAGGACGTGCTGCTCGCGACCCTCGGCATGGTGGAGTCCGAGCCCCGGGTGGCGTCCTACGTGCGTCAGCAGTACCGGTTCTTCGTGGTGGACGAGTACCAGGACGTCTCGCCCGTGCAGCACGACCTGCTCCGCGCGTGGCTCGGCGGTCGGGACGACCTGTGCGTGGTCGGTGACGCCAGCCAGACGATCTACTCGTTCACCGGCGCGTCCAGCCGTTACCTGCTCGGGTTCGGCTCGGAGTTCCCGCGCGCGTCCGTGCTCCGGCTCGAACGGAACTACCGCTCCACCCGGGAGGTCGTGCACGCGGCGAACGCACTCATGCGCGGGCAGCCGGGGGCGCTCGACCTCGTCGCGCAGGAGACCGCCCCCGGTCCGGAGCCGACGGTGCTCGCCTGCGCGCACGACGGGGACGAGGCCGCGACGATCGCCCGCCGCATCACCGAACTCGTGGACGGCGGGGCGGCGTACGGCGAGTGCGCCGTCCTGTACCGCGTCGGCGCGCAGTCCGCGGCGATCGAGTCGGCGCTCGCCCGCAACGGGATCCCGTACCGGGTGCAGGGCGGGAAGCGCTTCTTCGACCGCCCGGAGGTGAAGCTCGCCGTGCACCACATGCGCGGCGAGGCGGTCCGGCAGACCGACGACGAGCTCCTGCGCCGGGTGGAGCTCGTGCTGCAGATCAGCGGGTGGACGCGCACCCCGCCGGAGGGCACCGGTGCCGTGCGTGAGCAGTGGGAGGCCCTGCAGGCGATCATGCAGCTCGCCGAGTCCGCGCCGGCCGGGACGACCATGCAGCAGTTCACGGCCGACCTGGTGGACCGTGCCGCCACCCACCACGAGCCGGAACTCGACGCCGTCACGCTCGCGACGCTGCACTCGTCGAAGGGCCTGGAGTGGCCGCACGTCGTGCTCGCGGGCGTCGCCGAGGGGCTGCTGCCGATCTCGTACGCGACGACCGACGACGGCGTCGACGAGGAACGACGGCTCTTCTACGTCGGCATCACCCGTGCTCGTCGTTCCCTGACGCTGACGTGGTCGGGTCAGGGGTCCACACGGGGTGGGGCCCGGGTGGCGAGTCGGTTCCTGGCAGCCCTCGGCACGCACACCGCGGATGCGGAGCGACCCGCCGCACCGTGACCGACAGATCCGTCCGGTCCACCAGGAGCTGCTGCGCGTCCGGGTACTGGGTCACCAGGGGGAGCCGCTCGAGGACCAGCCGGGTCACCGTCGTGGCGACCGTCGCAGCCCGGTAGGGCGACAGCGCGGCCACGGGACGGCCCCAGACCTGCGCGGCGATCGCCGGCCAGGCGGGGTCCGCGTCGGTGCGCTCGAGTTCCACGCACTGGAGGCACGGCCCGGCCCCCGGGACCAGGAACGGCCCGACGCGGACGCGTCCGTCGCCCACCACCACCGGCAGGTGCGGGACCGACCGGCGACACCAGGCGGCCCGGACCGTCGGGTCGGTCACGTGGTCGGCGACCAGGACGGCGAGCGTCGGCGGCGGGTCGGGCTCGGGGACCGGACCACCGCGCGGCACCGACGTCCGCACGACGGTCACGCCGTCACCGGTGAGCATCCGGTCGAGCTCCTGCGCGAGCGGCCCGGCACCGGACACCTCGACCCGGGCGGCCGGCTCCGCGCCCAGGTCGACCAGGGCCGGAGCGGCGTCCCCGAGCAACCGGGCCGCGACGGCGGGCGGGCACCCGACGCTCCGGGCGACCCCGGCCATCGCGTCACGTCCGGTCTCGCTCCGGAGCGCGCAGAGGAAGCGCTCCTCGGCCGTCGTCGGGACGGTGACCAGCGCGCGCGGCGGGTCGACCCCGAGCTGGACCGTGCACGGATCGCGCCAGATGAACTCGAGCGTCGGGTCGATGCGGATGCCCATGCGTCCACGCTGGCGCAGGGACGGCCGACGGGGCAGTCCGGACGCCGATCTGTGGACAAGCCGAGGCGGGCCGGACGGTCGGGACGCAAGGCGGGTCGTGCCTCCCGTCCCGACCGGGGTGACTAGTGCCGCGGTCCGCCCTGCGGGTAGCCGTCGGCGGGCCCGGCCGTCGGGCCGTCGCCGGAGTCCTCGATGCCGCCGTCCTCGTCCTCGTGCGGACGGTCGGCGGTGGTGTCGTTGAGCAGGTCCTCGAGCGCTCGGTCGAACGCGTCGTCCTCCGGCGTCTGCGACGGGTCGCGGAGCCGGGCGACCAGGGACTCCGGCGCGTCGATGTCGTCCGAACCGGGCACCAGGTCGAACGCGGCCCAGAGCGCGTCGCGCTCGCCGGCACCGAGTTCGTCGGTGACCCGCTGCCACATCGCGGCCGCTTCACGGAGTCGGCGCGGGCGGAGTTCGAGACCGACCAGCGTCGCGAAGGCGGACTCGGCCGGGCCTCCTGCGGCGCGACGACGTCGCACCATCTCCGCGATCGCGCCGGAGCGGGGGAGACGGGCGGTCGCGGCGGCCGTGACGGTGTCGACCCATCCCTCGACGAGCGCGAGCATCGTCTCGAGTCGGGCGAGGGCGGCGTCCTGCTCCGGGGTCCGCGGCGGGATGAGCGCCCCGGAGGCCAGCGCGTCCCGCAGCTGCTCCTGGTCGGTCGGGTCGATGCCCGACAGGGACTCCTCGACCCGGTCGAACGGGATGTGCACGCCCTTGGCGTACTCCGTGATCGACGAGATGATGTGCAGCCGCAGCCAGCGTGCCGAGCGGAACAGTCGGGCGTGGGCGAGCTCGCGGACGGCGAGGTAGATGCGCACCTCGTCGGCCGGGACGTCCAGGCCCTCGGCGAACTCGGCGACGTTCTGCGGCACGAGCGCGGCCACCTGCTCGTCGAGGAGCGGGACGCCGACGTCGCCGCCGGAGACGACCTCCTTGGCGAGCTGCCCGACGACCTGGCCGAGCTGGATCGCGAAGAGCGCACCGCCGACCCCGCGCATGGCCTTCGAGACGTCGCCGAGCATGAGCTTGAGCTCCTCGGGTGCGCGCTGGTCGATCGCCTCGGTGAGGGCGGTCGCGATGCTCGACGCCACGGGCTCGGCGATCTGCGACCACACGGGTGCGGTCGCCTTCGCCCACTGCTCGCGCGTGTAGACGCTCGGCGTCGAGGTGAGCTCCGCGACGGTGGTCACCTCGTCGAGCCAGAGCGCCGCGACCTGGAAGGCCTGCGCCGCTGCCTGCGCGGTGGCGGGGTCGAGCGGCTGCTCGCCCTCGCGGGCGATCGTGGCCGCGCGTTCGGCCGTCACGGTGAAGTCGATGCCGTCGCCGCCGTCCTGCGCGGCCCGCTGGAGCTGGCTCATGAGGTTCGCGACGAAGGTCGGGTCGTTCGGCAGGCCGGCGGCTCCGGCGAGCTGCGACGGGTCGATCTGGCCCTCGCCGGACAGGAGCTTGCGGAGCATCTCCCGGAAGTCGTCGTCCGGCCCCGGCTGCGGTTGATCAGGCATGCCGACTACGCTAACCGCTGCCCGTGAGGCCGTGCCTGGGACCGGCCCGGGCAACCGCCCGTCCGGCTGCGCCGTGGGCGAACAGCCTCCGGAAGGACCCGTGTGACCCTCTTCGCCCCCGCCCCCCGTCGTCGCTCGCGCTCACGGACGGTCGGCTGGGCCTTCGTCGTCGGCGCCCTCGTCCTGGCGGTCGTCGCGAGCCTGCTGCCGAGCCCGTACCTCATCGAGATGCCCGGCCCGGTGTTCAACACGATCGGCACGCAGCGGCAGGGGACCGGCAAGGACGCGAAGGACGTCGAACTCATCCAGATCGACGGGCACCGCACCTACCCGACGTCGGGCGCGCTCGACATGCTCACGGTCAGTGTGCAGGGCACGGCGACCGAACGGCCGCCGTGGACGAGCGTCATCCGCGCCCTCTTCTCGGAGTCCGAGGCGGTGGTGCCCGCGAGCGCGATCTACCCGCCCGGACGGACGACCGAGCAGGTGAACGAGCAGGACGCCGCGGACATGACGAACTCCCAGCAGTCCTCCGTCGCCGCGGCCCTCGTGCAGGAGGGGTTCGAGGTCCCGAGCGAACTCGAGGTGGGCACCGTGCAGCAGGGCTCCCCGGCCGACGGCGTGGTCCGTGAGGGGGACGTCATCACGGCGTTCGACGGCACGTCCCTCACCACGAACTCCGACGCGTCGACCCTCCGGCAGCTCGTCGCGGAGCACGGCACGAGCGCACCGGCGACGATCACCGTCGAGCGGGACGGGGCGACGCGGGAGCTCTCGGTCACCCCGCGGACCGAGCAGGGCACCGCGCTGCTCGGCGTCGGCGTGGTCGAGCACTACGACTTCCCCTTCGACGTCGACATCGCGCTGCAGGACGTGGGCGGGCCCTCGGCGGGCATGATGTTCGCGCTCGGGATCATCGACGAGATCACGCCCGGCGCGTTGAACGGCGGCGAGCACGTCGCGGGGACCGGCACGATCACCGCCGGTGGCGCGGTCGGACCGATCGGCGGCATCCGGCAGAAGCTCCACGGCGCCGAGTCGGCGGGCGCCACGGTGTTCCTCGCCCCGGAGGCGAACTGCGACGAGGTGGTCGGACACGTCCCGGACGGCCTCGACGTGTACGCGGTCTCGACGCTCGACCAGGCGGTCACCGACCTCGAGACGATCGCGGCGGGCCGGAGCACGGCCGGGCTCGAGCGCTGCACCTCCTGAGCGCCCGGCGCGCTGCCGCGGTCTCCGGGCCGCCGGCCTCCCGGACGACCGGCAGGGACGGCCCGGACGGCTCGGCCGGGAGGCCCGGGGCGCGATCCTGAGATGCGGCACAGGTTCACTGTCGGCCGGGACGAATAGGATCGGCAGCACTGACGGCTCGGCCTGCCGGCGCCGCCGGTCCGACACGTCTGGAGCACAACAAGTGACGAACACCTCGTCCACCGCGGGACGGCGCTCGCCGCGTGTCCCGATCGTGGTCACGATCATCGTGCTGGCCGCACTGGTGATCGGCTTCTTCATCTTCGCCAGCCTGTACACCGACTACGCGTGGTTCGCGCAGCTCGGGTTCGAGCGCGTCCTGACCACCCGGTGGCTCGCCGGGACGGCCATGTTCGTCGCCGGCTTCCTGGGCATGGCGATCCCGGTCTGGCTGAGCATCGTCCTCGCCTTCCGGTTCCGTCCGGTCTACGCGAAGCTCAACGCGCAGCTCGACCGCTACCAGCAGGTCATCGAGCCGCTGCGCCGCGTCGTGGTGCTCGGCATCCCCGCGGTGCTCGGCGTCTTCGCCGGTCTGGCGACCGCACCGCGCTGGAGCACCGTCCTCGAGTACCTCAACCGGACGCCGTTCGGCAAGACCGACCCGCAGTTCGGGCTCGACGTCGGGTTCTACGTCTTCGAGCTGCCGTTCTGGCGCGCCGTCGTGGCGTACTCCTCCGCCGTCGTGCTCATCGCCGGCCTCGCCGCGCTCGCCGCGACGTACCTGTACGGCGCGATCCGCTTCGGCGGTCGAGAGGTCCGCATCTCGAAGGCCGCGCGCATCCAGCTCGCGATCACGGCCGCGCTCTACATCGCGCTGCAGGCCGCCAGCCTCTGGCTCGACCAGTACACGGCGCTGACGAAGGACAACTCCCTCATCACGGGCGCGCAGTACACCGAGGTGAACGCGACGATCCCGGGCCGCGAGATCATGGCGGGCATCGCGGCGATCGTGGCGATCCTGTTCATCGTGACGGCGGTCATCGGCCGCTGGCGCGTGTCGATCATCGGGACCGGGCTGCTCCTGGTGTCCGCGATCGTCATCGGCGGGATCTACCCGTGGATCGTCCAGCGCCTGCAGGTCGCACCGAGCGAGCGCTCGTTCGAGTCCGCGTTCATCCAGCGGAACATCGACGCCACCCGGGACGCCTACAACGTCGCCGGGGTCCAGGAACAGGACTACGACGCCACCACCACGGCGACGACCGGTGCCCTGTCCGAGGACGCCCAGACGACGGCGAACATCCGCATCATCGACCCCAAGATCGTCTCGGACACGTACAGCCAGCTCCAGCAGTACCGGCAGTACTACAAGTTCCCCGACCAGCTCGACGTCGACCGCTACCAGGTGGACGGCAAGACCGAGGACACCGTGCTCGCGGTGCGTGACATCGACCTCGACGGCCTCGGTGCCTCGGCCACCCAGTACAACCGGACGTTCGTCTACACGCACGGCTACGGCGTCGTCGCGGCGTACGGCAACCAGCGGGCATCCGACGGCAAGCCGGTGTTCATCGAGTCGGGCATCCCGGCCGGCGACACCCTCGGCAAGTACCAGCCGCGCGTCTACTTCGGCGAGAACTCGCCGGCGTACTCGATCGTCGGGGCGCCGGAGGGCACGAAGGACGTCGAGCTCGACTACCCGTCCGGCTCGGACGACGACGACGGCAACGCCACCACGACCTACGCGGCGGACGGCGGACCGAAGATCGGCAACTTCTTCAACCGCCTGGTCTACGCGGCGAAGTTCCAGTCGGAGCAGATCCTGCTGTCGAACGCCGTCAACGCCGACTCGCAGATCCTGTACGACCGTGACCCGGTCAAGCGCGTGCAGAACGTCGCGCCGTACCTGAAGCTGGACCAGGACGCGTACCCGGCGATCGTCGACAACCGCATCAAGTGGATCGTCGACGGCTACACGACGAGCAACGCGTACCCGTACTCGCAGAGCCAGAGCATGACGGACAGCATCAACGGCACCGAATCCGGCAGCTTCCGCACCGACCAGGTGAACTACATCCGGAACTCGGTGAAGGCCACGGTCGACGCCTACACGGGCAAGGTCACGCTCTACGCCTGGGACACGAAGGACCCGGTGCTCAAGACGTGGCAGAAGGTCTTCCCGACGTCGCTGCAGCCGGTGTCCGCGATGAGCGCCGACCTGCTCGCCCACGTGCGCTACCCGACCGACCTGTTCAAGGTCCAGCGGAGCATCCTCGGCACGTACCACGTCACCAACGCGAACTCGTTCTACTCGGGCGACGACGCGTGGACGACGCCGGTCGACCCGACCTCGACCTCGACGAGCGCCGGGGACGCCGACTCGGCGGGCACCACCACCGGGACGAACGCGAACACCACGAACGCGCTCGGGACGCAGACCACGGCGACGAACCCGGACCAGCAGGACCCGTACTACCTGACGATGAAGGTGCCGGGCGCGGGCACGGCCTACTCGCTGTACAGCACCTACATCCCGAAGCAGAACTCGTCGTCGAACGCGCGGAACGTGCTGACCGGCTACCTGGCCGTCGGATCCGACGCCAGCGGGGCAGGCAAGGGCAAGAAGGGCGAGGGCTACGGCAAGCTCACGCTGCTGACGATCCCGAAGACCGACAGCATCCCCGGCCCGTCGCAGGTGCAGAACCTGTTCAACTCCGACCCGGCCGTCTCGCAGGAGCTCAACATCCTCAAGCGGGGCAACAGCACCGTCAAGCAGGGCAACCTGCTGACGCTGCCGGTCGGTGGTGGGTTCCTCTACGTGCAGCCGGTGTACGTGCAGTCCACGTCGAGTGGGTCGTACCCGCTGCTGCAGAAGGTGCTCGTGGCCTTCGGGGACAAGATCGCGTTCGAGGACACGCTCGACGAGGCGCTCGACGAACTGTTCGGCGGCAACTCGGGCGCGGCCGCGGGTGACTCCGGTGCGGCTGCGGGGAACTCGGACTCCGACGACGAGGGCTCCGACACGTCGACGGGTGGGAGCTCGACGGGCGGTGCCACCGGTGGTGCGACCGGCGGCGCGACCGGTGGGTCGTCCTCCGGCGCTGCGACGCCGGACCTGCAGCAGGCGCTGTCCGAAGCGGACGAGGCGCTCCGGGCTCGTGAGCAGGCGTACGCCGACAACGACCTGGTCGCCGCCGCCGAGGCCGACCAGCGACTGCAGGAGGCCGTCGAGGACGCCATCGCAGCGCAGGGTGGCAGCGGCTCCGACGGTTGATGCGGGCGGGCGGGGTGCTCGATTTGGCACCCCGCCCGATCCCGTGTAGTGTTTTCCATGTGCCGCGGGGTGGAGCAGTTCGGTAGCTCGCTGGGCTCATAACCCAGAGGTCGTAGGTTCAAATCCTGCCCCCGCAACCAACGCGACACGAGAAGCCCCGGTCCTCACGGACCGGGGCTTCTTCGCGTTCCCGGCCCCTCTGCCCGTTCAAGCCGATCCCGGCGCGCTCGCGCCGTCCGGTGCCTCCGGACGTCCTCTGCTCGTCGTGGCACATCGTCGCGTCCGCCGTCGGGGTCGACACGCCGGGGGTGCGTGGAGAACGAACGGGAGGCCCGGCGCCAGCTGGCACCGGGCCTCCCGTCCGTCACCGGTCCTGCCAGGACGCGGTCGCTCGCTCAGCTCGTGGCGCGTGCGCCACGGACGCCGCGACCGAGCGCGTCGATGCGCGCGAGCTCGTCCGAGGTGAACGTGACGTCAGCGGCCGTGACGTTCTCGGCGACGCGCCCCGGGTTCCGCGATCCCGGGATCGGGACGATGTCGTCGCGCTGCGCCAGGATCCACGCGAGCGCCAGCTGCGAGAGGGAGACGTCCTTCTCCGCAGCGAGCTCGGTGAGCCCTGCGACGACCGCGGTGTTCGCGTCCCAGTTCTCCGGGGCCCACCACTCCAGCCACTGGCGGATGTCGTCCTCCGCGTAGGCGCTCCGCGGTCGCACTGCGCCGCTGAGGAAGCCGCGTGCCAGGGGTGAGTAGGCGACGAGACCGATGCCGAGCTCGTCGACGACCGGGAACAGGTCCTCCGACTCGCGGGCGAAGACCGAGTACTCGGTCTGCAGCACGGAGATCGGGTGGACCGCGTGCGCCCGGCGGATGTTCTCGGCGTCGGTGTTCGACAGGCCGAGGTAGCGGACCTTCCCGGCCTGCACGAACTCCTGCATGACGCCGACGACGTCCTCGACCGGGACCTGCGGGTCGTGCACGTGCTGGTAGAGCAGGTCGATCGAGTCGGTGCCGAGGTTCCGCAGACTGGCGTCGACGACGTCGCGGATGTGGTCGAGCTGCGAGTTCGGGGCGTACGTGTCCGTGAAGCCGAACTTCGTCGCGATCGTGACCTGGTCGCGGATCGGGGCGAGTGCGGCGCCGAGGAGCCGCTCACCGCTTCCCCAGCCGTAGAGCTCCGCGGTGTCGAAGTGGGTGACGCCGAGGTCGTGCGCGTGCCGGATCGCGGCGACGGATTCCGTGTCGTCGCCGGGGCCGTACGCGAAGGTCGTGCCCATCGCGCCGTAGCCGATCGCGCTGACGACCAGGCCCTGTCGTCCGAGTGGTCGTTGCTGCATGTCGTCCTCCTGGAACGGATCGTGGTTCGAGTGGCACTGTACGCCGAACATGTCAGAGTCTGTCAACTCCGGCAGACGCTGACTCAGGGGTACGATCGGACCATGAGCGAGACGGCGGAGGCACGGCCCGGACTACGGGACATCGCCCGCGATGCAGTGCGAGCGCGCATCGCCGCGGTCGCCATCGCCCGGTTCGACGCGGAGGGGTTCGACCGGGTGACGGTCGAGCAGGTGGCTGCCGAGGCGGGCATCTCGGCACGGAGCTTCCACCGGTACTTCCCGGCGAAGGAGGACGCGGTCATCGGTGACCCGGCCCGGCACGGTGCCGCCCTCGCCGCGGCGTTCGGCGCACGTCCGGCGGACGAACCGGTCTGGAGCGCCCTGCGTGAGGCCTTCGTGGCGATGCTCGAGCACGGCAGCGACGACGATCCGGAGACCGGACGGCGCTCCGTCCGGGTGATGCTGAGCACACCGTCGCTCCGGGCGCGGAACACCGAGAAGCACCACGCCTGGGCCGAGGTGCTCCTCCCGTTGGTGGTCGACCGGCTCGGGGGGACGGACGGCGACCTGCGTGCGCGGACGGTCGTGCAGGCCGCGCTCGGGTGCTTCGACGTCTCGGTGGCGAGGTGGGCGGAGGGCGGCGACGACGTCGTGGGGATCCTGCGGCGGTCGTTCGACGTCCTCGACGTCCGGTCCTGACGGAGCCCGGCGTGGTTAGCCTGGCACCGTGACGACACTGACCATCGCCGCGGCGCAGTTCGCCCCCGGAGACGACCCAGCCGCGAACCTCGAGACCGTCCGCGCCGCCGCCGTCGACGCGGTCGCGCGCGGCGCCCGCCTCCTGGTCACGCCCGAGTACACCTCGTACTTCACCGCCGACATCGACGACCGCTTCGTCGCGGCCGCGCAGCCGCTCGACGGCTCGTTCGTCACGGGCCTCCGTCGGATCGCGCGGAGCACCGGCATCGCACTCGTCGTCGGCGTCGCCGAGGCGGGGGAGTCCCCGGGTCGGTTCCGCAACACGCTCGTCGCGATCGGTGCGGACGGCTCGGTCCTCGAGACCTACCGGAAGGTGCACCTGTACGACGCGTTCGGTTCCCGGGAGTCCGACCGCATCGAGGCCGGCGACCCCGCGCAGCTGCCCGTCGTGGAGGTCGACGGCGTCCGGGTCGGGCTCGAGACCTGCTACGACCTGCGGTTCCCCGAGGTGACGCGACGTCTCGCCGCGACGGACACCGGGGCCGCGGACGTCGTCGTGCTGCCGGCCGAGTGGGTCCGTGGTCCGGGCAAGGAGCACCACTGGCGGACCCTGCTCACGGCGCGCGCCGTCGAGAACACCGTGTGGGTGCTCGGGGTCGGTCAGGCGCCCCCGGTCGGGATCGGGGCGTCGGTGGCGCTCGACCCGACGGGCACCGCGGTCGCAGCGCTCGGCGCGGAGCCGGGGCTCCTCGTGGTGACGGTCGACACCGCGGTCACGGACCGCGTGCGCGCGGTGAACCCGTCGCTGTCCCTCGGTCGTTACGCGGTGGTCCCGCGGGACTGAGCGAGCCCGGCCAGCCGTGACGCGGCCTCCTCGAGGACCGATCGGCGCTTGCAGAACGCGAACCGGATGAGCGACCGGTACCCGTCGACGTGGTCGGGCCGGACGAAGGCGGACACCGGCACTCCCACGACGCCGACGAGCCGTGGGAGCTCGAGGCAGAGCGCGCGGGCGTCGTCGTGTCCGAGCGGAGCGGCGTCCGCGATGACGAAGTAGCCGGCGTCCGGGCGCAGCACCCCGAACCCGGCGGCGGCCAGACCGGTGGCGAGGAGCTCCTGCTTCGCCCCGAGCTCGGCGGCGATCCCGGCGAACACCGCGTCGGGCAGGCGGAGCCCGGTCGCGATCGCCGGCTGGAAGGGCGCCCCGTTGACGAAGGTCAGGTACTGCTTGACGGTCGTGATCGCCTCGACCAGCGCTGCCGGGGCCGTGAGCCAACCGATCTTCCAGCCCGTCGTGTTGAAGGTCTTCCCGGCGCTGGAGATCGACACCGTGCGGTCCCGCGCTCCGGGCAACGACGCCGGCGGCACGTGGGTGCCGGCGAACGCCAGGTGCTCGTAGACCTCGTCGGTGACGATCACGGCGTCGTGGCGCTCCGCGAGCTCGACCACGGTGCGGAGCACCTCGACCGGCAGCACCCGACCCGTCGGGTTGTGCGGGGTGTTCACGAGGACCACGCGCGTCCGGTCGGTGAACGCTGCGCGGAGGTCCGCCTCGTCCGGCAGGAAGTCCGGCGCCCGGAGCGGGACCGTGACGTGCTCCGCGCCGGCGAGTCGGATGAGCGCGCCGTACGCGTCGTAGAACGGCTCGAAGGTGACGACCTCGTCGCCGGGCTCGACCAGCGCCAGGAGGGTGGCGGCCAGGGCCTCGGTGGCACCGGCGGTGACGAGGACCTCCCGGTCGGGGTCGACGTCGAGCCCGTACCAGCGCGCCTGGTGCTCGGCGACGGCGGCGCGCAGGTCCGGGGTCCCGCGGCCGGGCGGGTACTGGTTGGCACCGTCCCGGATCGCACGGACGGCCGCGTCGAGGACCTCTGCGGGCCCGTCCTCGTCCGGGAACCCCTGCCCCAGGTTGACGGCGCCGGTCGCTGCGGCGAGGGCGCTCATCTCCGCGAAGACGGTCGGCGCCGGCACCCCGTCAGGGCCCAGCAGCATCGCTCCCTCGGCGGCTCGGAGCCACGGACCGGTCTGCCGCATGCGCGACCCCTCTCACCCTCGGGGCACCGGCCGGGAGGCTCGGCGCGCGTCGGGCCCCAACTTAGCGTCCGACCGGGGGTCGCCTCCGGTGGACATCCGGGGGACCGGCCACACAGCTGACGCATACGATCGGCTTGGTCAGCTCGCAGCTACGCCATCAGGACCGCCCAGGTCGGTGGAGAAGACTGCAGGAGCTTTGGAAGGAGCACGTCCCGCATGAGCGACACACACCACGGACACGGCGACGACGACCGTCGCGACGAGACCACCGGCCCGGACGAGTCAGCCGGTACCCGCCACGGGCACCGCGACGCCGACGACACGGACGTGGTGGGGACGACTCCAGCGCAGGAGACCGAGCAGTTCGCTGCCGCCTCCGACCACACCGACCGGTACACCGCCCCGTACCCGACCGCAGGGTCCGCGGACGCGGCACCGACCGTTGAGTACGGGCAGTACGGCCAGTACGCGCAGCAGGGTCAGTACGGCCAGGGCGGGCAGTACGGCTCGGGTCGGTACGGCTCGGACCAGTACGGCTCGGGTCAGTACGGGAGCGGCCAGTCCGGCACTGCGCAGTACGGGCAGGACCAGTACGGCACGGCCCAGTACGGGCAGGGCCAGTACGGCACCGCCCAGTACGGGCAGGGCCAGTACGGCGAGCACGACACGTCCGGCGACACCCGGTACGGCCAGCAGGACCAGTACGGCCAGGGGCAGTACGCCCAGGGCCAGTACGGCCAGCAGGGTAAGTACGGCCAGGACGCTCCCCGGTACGGCGAGCACGCGAGCGACCACCACACGGCCTCCGGTGCGAGTGCGTTCGGTGCGGCAGCCGACCAGCGGCCGGAGAACGGCCACTACTTCACCGGCGCCCCGGCCGCCACGAGCACGACCCCGCGCGACCGCTCGGGTCGGAACCGTCTCGTGCTGCCGCTGGTCGCGGCCGCCGTGATCGCCGGTCTCGTCGGCGGCGGCGCCGGTTGGGCGGCGGGCGCAGCGTCGGACGGCGGCACGGTCGTCGGTGGCTCGGGCACCTCGCAGAGCGGTGGCAACCTCACCGTGAACGACTACGACTCCGCCACCGTCGTGACCGCGGTCGCCGCCAAGGCCACCCCGTCGGTCGTCACGATCAACGTCTCCGCGAGCAGCGAGGCCGGCACCGGTTCGGGTGTCGTGCTGAACAAGGAGGGCTACATCGTCACGAACACCCACGTGGTGACGCTCGACGGCGACAGCGCGAACGGCACCATCTCGGTGACGACCTCGAACGGCAAGGTCTACAAGGGCACGCTCGTCGGCACCGACCCGACGGTCGACCTGGCGGTCATCAAGATCGACGCGCCCGACCTCACGCCGATCGACTTCGCCGACTCGTCGAAGCTCAACGTCGGCGACACCGCGGTCGCGATCGGTGCGCCGCTCGGCCTGTCGAACACCGTCACCGACGGCATCGTCTCCACGCTGAACCGCAGCATCCAGGTCACCTCGAGCGACCCGAACGCCGGCGGCGACACGAACGAGGGCCAGGGCAACAACGGCAACGGCCCGTTCGACTTCTGGGGCAACGGCGACAACGGCAGCAGCTCCGGAGCCAGCACGACCGTCTCCCTCCCCGTGATCCAGACCGACGCGTCGATCAACCCCGGCAACTCGGGTGGCGCGCTGCTCGACGACAAGGGCGCGCTCATCGGCATCAACGTCGCGATTGCCAGCGCCGGCAGTTCGGACTCGTCCAGCTCGCAGGCCGGCAGCATCGGCGTCGGCTTCTCGATCCCGTCGAACCTGGTCAAGCGCGTCGCGACCGAGATCGTCGAGAACGGCAAGGCCACCCACGGTCTGCTCGGCGCCTCCGTCGGCGACGCGACCGAGGACGCGAGCGCCACGCAGGTGGGCGCGCTCATCAAGGACGTCACCTCGGGTGGCGCGGCGGCCGACGCCGGGCTCCAGAAGGGCGACGTCGTGACGAAGCTCGGTGACGCCTCCATCGCGGACGCCACCGACCTCACCGCGCAGGTCCGCTTCTACGCCGGTGGTGCGACGACCGAGATCACCTACGTCCGCAACGGGGAGACCCGCACGGCGAACGTCAAGCTCGGCACGTACGACAGCTCGAACTGACCCGGGACGCTCCGGACGGGAGGCTCCCCACCAGCTGGTGGGGAGCCTCCCGTGCGTCTGCCGGGCCTCGGCGGGGCGCGGCCAGGTGGCCGCCGCGGGTGCTTGATAGGCTCGGGTCCGCTCTGCGGAGCGGCCCCGGCGGGCCGTCCCGCGCCCGCCGGACCCCGAGGATCACATGCAGCACGACGGACAGGCCCTGCCGGGTGTCTCCTACGTCATGCCCGTCCTCAACGAGGTGACCGAGGTCCGCGCGGCGGTGGGCAGTCTGCTCGAGCAGGACTACCAGGGGCCGTTCGAGGTCATCCTGGCCCTCGGCCCCTCGATCGACGGCACGAACGAGCTCGTCGCCGAGATGAGCGCCGCCGACCCGCGGATCCGCGCGGTCGAGAACGCGGTCGGCTCCACGCCGGCCGGGCTGAACGTCGCGATCCGGGCCTCCGAGCACCCGATCGTCGTCCGGGTCGACGCCCACAGCGTCCTGCCGCGGGACTACACGCGGATCGCCGTGCGGACGCTGCAGGAGTCCGGCGCGGACAACGTCGGCGGCATCATGCGCGCCGAGGGCCGCACCCCCTTCGAGAAGGCCGTCGCCCTGGCGTACGGCAGTCGCGTCGGCCTCGGCGGCACCCCGCACCACGTCGGCGGGCAGGCCGGACCGGCCGAGACGGCGTACCTCGGGGTGTTCCGACGGGAGCGGCTGTTCGCCGTCGGGCTCTTCGACGAGGGCATCAAGCGCGGGCAGGACTGGGAGCTCAACCGGCGCCTGCGCACCACCGGCGGCACGGTCTGGTTCACCCCCGAGCTCGTCGTCACCTACCGGCCCCGGCCGAGCCTCCGCCGTCTCGTCCGCCAGTTCGTCGCGACCGGGCTGTGGCGCGGTGAACTCGCCCGACGCTTCCCCGCCGGCAACGGCCTGCGCTACTTCGTCCCGCCGGCGATGGTCGTCGCCGTCGCGCTCGGCCTGGTCGCCGGGCTCGTCGGTGTGGTCGGAGCGTTGCTCGGCAGTCCCGTCGCCTGGGCGACGGTCGGCTTCGTGGTCCCGGCGGTCTACCTGCTCTTCGTCGTCGTCGGCGCCCTCGCGGTGTCACGACGGTCGGACCCGGCGACACGGGCGTGGCTGCTCGTCGTCCTGCCGTGCATCCACGTCGGCTGGGGCGTCGGCTTCATCATCGGGTTCCTCACCCGGACCTCCGATCTGACCACGCACACGGGACGGTGACCGACATGGCCGACGACGACCGCGGGAACGGCGGCCTGCCGGGTCCCTCCGACAGCCGCGGGTTCGCACGCCCCACCTCGATCGCGGAACTCCGCGCCGTCGCCCAGCCGGACGAGGTCCGCGCCCGGGCGAACGCGGAGCACTGGACGGCCTCGCTGTACCTGCGGGACATCTCGCCGTACCTGACCTCGGTGCTGCTCCGGACCCGGGTCAGCGCGAACCAGGTCACCGGCCTGATGATCCTGGTCGGCTGGTCGACCGCGGCCGCACTCCTCATCCCGGGCATCTGGGGCGCGCTGCTCGCCCTCGTGCTCGGGCAGCTGCAGATGCTCGTCGACTGCTCCGACGGCGAGGTCGCGCGCTGGCGGGGCACACGGTCCCCGGCCGGCATCTTCCTCGACAAGGTCGGGCACTACACGACCGAGGGACTCATCCCGATCGCGCTCGGCGTCCGCGCGGCGACGTGGCCGATCGAGGGCGTCGACTGGATGTGGACGACGATCGGCTGCGCGCTCGGCCTGGTCATCGTCCTCAACAAGGCGCTCAACGACATGGTGCACGTCGCCCGTGCCCACGGCGGCATGGAGAAGCTCGCCGACCGCCGCGACGGGGTGACGGTGCCGTCCGGTGCCCGCCTCGCGACGCTGCGTCGGGTGGCGCGGTTCCTGCCGTTCCACCGTCTGTACCACTCGGTCGAGCTGACGATCATCACGTTCGTGGTCGCGCTCGTCGCCCTCGTCGTCGGGCACCCGCTGGCCGACCGGGTCCTGGTCGGGGCGCTCCTGCCGCTCGCGGTCCTCGCGACGGCCGGGCACTTCCTCGCCATCATCTCGTCGAAGCGGGTCCGCGCGTGATGCCGGGGACCGATCGGCGTCGCGCGGTCCCGCACCGCGAGCGGCCACGGGTCGCCGTGGTCAGCCTGACGCAGGGGACCCGGCCGGAGGACCTCCGCCGTGGCCTGGACAGCGTGCTCGCGCAGCAGGACGTCGACCTCGACGTCGTGTGCGTCGGGAACGGGTGGGAACCGGTGGACCTGCCGGACGGGGTCCGGGCGCTGGCACTGCCGGAGAACCTCGGGATCCCCGCCGGTCGGAACGCCGGGGCCGCGGCGGTCGACGGCGACTACGTGTTCTTCCTCGACGACGACGCCTCGGTGCCGTCGCCGACGTTCCTGCGCGACGCGATCGCGCTCTTCGAGCGGGACCCTTCGCTCGGGCTCGTGCAGCCGCGGGTCGTCGACCCGAGCGGCGCCGCGAACCCCCGACGCTGGGTGCCGCGCATCCGCAAGGGCGACCCGGAGCAGAGTTCTCCGGTGTTCTCGGTCTGGGAGGGCGCCGTCGTCCTGCCGATGGACGTCTGGCGCGCCGTCGGAGGCTGGGGCACGGAGTACTTCTACGCGCACGAGGGGATCGAGCTCGCGTGGCGGGTCTGGGACGCCGGTCGTCGCACCTGGTACGCGGGGGAGCTCGTCGCGAACCACCCCGCGATCGACCCCGCTCGGCACCGTGAGTACGTGCGCCTGAACGCCCGGAACCGGGTCTGGCTCGCCCGTCGGAACCTGCCCGCCGTCCTCCGGCCGCTGTACGTCGGCAGTTGGGCCGTCATCCAGGTCCTGCGCTGGTGGCGCTCCCCGCGGCGCCTCACCACCTGGTTCGCCGGCGTCGCCGAGGGGTGGCGCGGGGACTGCGGGCCGGTCCGGGTGATGGGATGGTTGACGATCGGCCGGATGACGCTCGCGGGTCGACCGCCCGTCGTCTGAGCCCCGGCGCGCGCTCCGGACTCGCCCGACCCCGACACGACCACCATCAACCGACCGACCATCACGCAGGAGCAGAGCATGGCCATCGTCAAGGACGCCCGTACCGCGATCCGTCTCGTGGCCCGCCTGCTGCGGTCGCGGAAGGTCCGCGCGCAGCTGGCCCGTCGCCTGCCCTCGGTCCCGCGGCCCGCACCGGGGTCGGTCGAGATCGCCGTGTACTTCGCCGACGGTCCCGTGAACATGTACCAGATCCGGCAGTGGTACGGCCCCCTGGCGGAGCTGGCGCGGCACCGCGGGGTCGCGATCATCTCGCGGAGCCCCGGCGCCATGCTCACGCTGCTCGACGAGTCGCCGGTCCCGGTCGTCTACGCCCGGCAGGTCGTGGACCTCGAGCGGTTCGTCGCCGAGCAGGCCCCGAAGACCGTGCTCTACGTCAACCAGAACGCCCGCAACTTCCAGATGATGCGGTACGGGCGCATGTGGCACGTCTTCGTGAACCACGGCGAGAGCGACAAGATGTACATGACGACGAACCAGTTCAAGGCGTACGACTACGCCTTGATCGCCGGTGACGCCGCCCGGGACCGACTCGCCGACGCGCTGTGGGACTACGACCTGGATGCCCGGACCATCGCCATCGGACGTCCGCAGGCCGACCACTTCGTGGGGGAGCCGCCCTACCCGTCCGACGACCGCACCGTGGTGTTGTACGCCCCGACGTGGGAGGGTGACCGCGGCGCCGCCGCCTACGGGTCCATCGCGAGTCACGGGACGACGATCGCCGACCGTGTGCTCGCGTCGCCGCAGCACCGGCTCGTGTACCGCCCGCACCCGCGGAGCGGCGTGGTCGACCCCGCGTACAAGGCCGCGCACGAGCGGATCGTCGCTGCGATCGCGGCCGCCAACGCCGCCGACCCGTCGGCGCACCACGTGTACGACGACGGGCCGACGCTCGGCTGGCAGCTCGCGGACGCCGACGTCGCGATCACCGACATCAGCGCGATGATCTACGACCGCCTGGCCGTGGGGAAGCCGTTGCTCGTGACCCGACCGGTGTCCGCCGACGCCGAGGTGGACGAGCGCGGGTACCTGTCCGACGCCGACTGGCTGCGCGCGGACGACGCCGGGGACGTCATCGCCCGTGTGGAGCGCGCCGCGAACGACGCCGAGCAGCTCGCGCGACTCCGCCACTGGGTGCAGCGGTACTTCGGCGACACGACGCCGGGCACGGCGACCGCGCGCTTCCACGCGGCCATCGACCGCCTCGTCGCCCACTGGCACGAGGTCGCCGCCGCCCGGTCCGGTTCCTGACCGGTCCGGGCGGCGGCGGGCTCAGGGCGCGAGCCCGGGACCGGCGAGGGACATCCGCCACAGGTACTCGGACCGGTCCGGGCGACGCCACCGCACGATGACGACGCCGGTCTCCTCCGGTCCTGCGCCGAAGACGGCGAGGGACAGCCCCCGACCGGGCTCGAGCCGACGGACGACGAGCGGCGGGGAGTAGCCCGTCCCGAGGTGCGTCAGGTCGATGCCGTCGAGGGTCTCGGTACTGGTGTTGATGATCTCGTACCGCCGTGGGGCGGCCGATCGGTCGACGGTGAACGGTACTGGGTACGCGGTGGTGGGGTGGTGCATGGGCAGCACAGTAGGGGTGGGGTCCGACGCCGGGGCCCCGTCAGCCCCCCGGACGACCGGGGGCTGTGGAGCGCGGTGCGGGAGGCCCCGGTTGTGCAGGAGTGGCCTCAGGCCCCGTGGTCCGCGTTGTACCGGTCGAGGGCCTCGTCGATCGGCCCGTCGAACTGCAGGCGGCCCTTGTCCAGGTACAGCCCGCGGTCGCAGAACCGGCGCAGGTCCTTGTCGCTGTGGGAGACGAAGAACAGCGTCCGCCCGCCCGCCAGGAGCTCCTCGATGCGCTTGTAGCACTTCTCGCGGAAGGCCTTGTCGCCGACCGCCAGGACCTCGTCGACCAGGATCACCGGTTCGTCCAGCCGCGAGATGACCGCGAAGGCGATCCGGACCTTCATGCCGCTGGAGAGGTGCTTGTACGGGGTGTCGACGAAGTCGCCGATCTCGGCGAACGCGATGACCTCGTCGAACGCGGCCCGGATCTCGGCGCGGGACATCCCGTGCAGACCCGCCGTCAGGTAGACGTTGTCGCGGACGGTGAGGTCCCCGACGAACCCACCGGTGATCTCGATGAGCGGCGCGACGCCGGCCCCGACGTGCACACGGCCCTCGTCCGGGAGCATGACCTGCGCCACGAGCTTCAGCAGTGTCGACTTGCCCTGCCCGTTCCGACCCACCACGCCGATCGCCTCGCCCGGGCGCACGTCGAACGAGACGTTCCGCAGCGCCCAGAACTCGTCGGCCTTGCGTCGCCGCTGCCCGCGTCCGAACAGGTCCTTGAAGCTCCGACTCGCCCGCCGGTTCCGCTTGAACCGGATGCCGGCGTCGGTGACGGAGATCACCGGGGCGGTCGTGCTCGCGGTGACGGTCGGTTCGGTGGTGGCCATCACAGCTCCTTGAGGACGCGGTGCTCGCTGCGGCGGAAGACGACGAGCCCGACGGCCAGGACGACGGCCGTGACCACGACCGAGGCGAGCACCTCGACCCAGTCGAGCTGACCCGGGAAGAACGCCGAGCGGTAGATCCCGAAGATGCCGCTGAGCGGGTTGATCGCGGCCAGGTCGTGCAACGCCGGGGGGAGGGCCTGCGTGCCGTAGATGATCGGGGACGCGTAGAACATGAAGCGGAGCACGAGCTTCACCGCACGCTCGAGATCGCGGAAGAACACCACGAGCGGGGCCACGATGAGCCCGAGGCCGTAGACCAGGGTGGCCTGCAGCACGATCGCGAGCGGCCAGAGCACGACCTGCCAGTGCAGGTGCGCCCCGGTCGCGAGCACGAACACGGCGAGCACCGGGATGCTCAGCAGGAACTCGATCGCCTTCGACGCGTCGATGCGCGCGACCCAGATGCTCCGCGGGATCGTCGTCGAGCGGATGAGCTTCGACTCCTTGATGAACGCGCGGGTGGAGTCCGAGACGCCGCCGGTGAACCACATCCAGGGCAGCAGGGCGGCGAGCAGGAACACGATGTACGGTTCCTCGCCCACCGAGCCGCGGTGGAAGACCTGCGTGAAGACGAACCAGTAGATCGCCGACATCACCAGCGGGTCGAGGATCGACCAGAAGTACCCGAGTGCGGACGTCGAGTACCGCACACGCAGGTCGCGGACGGTCAGCAGCCAGAGCGCCTGCCGGTACCGACGGCCGGTGCCCCGGGACCGCGACTGCGACGCCGCGACTGCCGTGGCGTGCGTGCGCGTTCCGCTCATGGGTTCCCTCCGGTCGGGACCACGCCGGAGGCAGGCGACGACCAGGGGGTCCTGACGACGGTCAGGCGAACAGGTCGTTCGCGCGCTCGAGGTCCTCGGCGAAGTCGATCTCGACCGCGTACAGGTCCGAGATGTCGATCGGCGTCCAGCGTAGCCCGTCCTCGGCGATGGCAGCTTCGATGCCGCCCTCGAAGTACTCCTGGTCGTCGACCCGGCCGAGCTGGCGCACCAGGGCCTGCTTGTCGGCCGCGGAGACGTAGTTGATGCCGACTGCCTCACCCAGACCACCGACGACCTTCTTGGAGAGCTTCGCGATGAAGCCCTCGGCGTCGACCGTGTACTTGACCTCTTCGTCGGAGACCTTCTCGGTGTTGACGCTGACGAACGAGCGGCCCTCGTCGATCATGTCGGCGGCACGCACGAGCGCCATCGGGTCGAAGACGACGTCGCCGTTCATCCAGAGGACGCCGCTCTTGCCGGTCGCCTTGAGGGCACGCAGCAGGCTCTTCGAGGTGTTCGTGGAGTCGTAGGACTCGTTGTAGACGAAGTTCGCCTCCGGGAAGGCCTCGACGATGTACTCCGACTTGTAGCCGACGACGATGGTCACCCGGGCGCTCGACCCGAAGGCGGCGCGGATGTTGTCGAACTGCTGCTGCATGATGGTGCGGCCGTCGCTGAGCTCGGTGAGCGGCTTCGGCAGGCTGCGCCCGAGGCGGCTGCCCATCCCCGCTGCGAGGATGACGATCTGCGTGGTCATGCTTGTCCCTTCCGGTGTCCACCGGTGCCGGTGTCCGGGAGCTGCCCTGGCTGGGCGCGCTCCCTCTGGCGCTGGGTGGACTCTTCGAGTCTGCTCGCTGCCGGTTCGGGTTCGCAGAGAGTCCGCGCGATCCGGAGCGACACGCGCTCCGACCGGCGGATGCTCCGCGCGGCGCGGGCAGGTTTCCGAGTGGTGAACACTGCGTCGTGTCCCGGTGAATGATACGGAACCAGGCCGCGTCGGGGTACGGCTCGCCCGGCATCGTGTTCATTTCGTGACCCTGCCGGACGCGGCTCCCCGACCGGTCGGAACCGTTGGTACGGTTGGGCTCGTGTCGGCAGGAACAACGGGAGACGACGACGTGTACAGCACGTCGGACGCCACATGGACGGCCGATCAGGACGACGACGACGCGACCGCTGCCCCGGGGCCGGGCACGGGCGACCACGACGACACGGGGGACACGGGCGCACACGACGCGTCCGCGGGTGACGACATGACGGACCAGACGACCGGCAGCGCGGTGCGGGCAGGGGGCGGCGCGGAAGCCGGCGTCGCTGCTGCGGCCGCCGCCACGAGCACGCCCGCGCCGCGACCGACGAAGAAGGGCAAGAAGCGGTCCGGACGGGCGACACGCCCACAGGGTTCGGCCGCGTCCCGGACCGCCGACGAGCGCGCGGAGCCCGAGGACGGGCGGGGCGACCAGGAGGCCCGGGAGGGTTCCGGCGCCTCCGGTGCGCCCGACCGGGCAGCGCGGACGACGAAGCGCCCCTCGCCCCGGCAGAACGTGCCGCAGCAGCCCGTCGTGCTCCGCGCCGACGGCCTCGTGAAGCGGTACGGACAGACGCTCGCGGCGGACGACGTCGACCTCGAGATCCGCAAGGGCTCGATCTTCGGCGTGGTCGGGCCGAACGGTGCGGGGAAGACGACGACCCTGTCGATCCTGACGGGCCTGCTCCGTCCGGACGCCGGCACCGTCACCGTCCTCGACCACGACGTGTGGGCCGACCCGACCGCGGCGAAGCGGGCGATGGGCGTCCTGCCCGACCGGCTCCGGCTCTTCGACCGCCTGACCGGCGCGCAGATGCTGTTCTACTCGGCGACGCTCCGGGGGCTCGACGGCGCGACCGCTCGCAGCCGCAGCGCCGACCTGGCCGCGGCGTTCGGTCTCGGCGACGCGCTCGGCCGCCCGGTCGCCGACTACTCGGTCGGCATGGCGAAGAAGATCGCCCTCGCCGCCACCCTCATCCACTCGCCGCGCGTGCTGGTGCTCGACGAACCGTTCGAGTCCGTCGACCCGGTCAGCGCGACGACCATCACCGACATCCTCCGCCGCTACACCGCGGGGGGCGGCACCGTCGTGCTCTCCAGCCACTCGATGGAACTGGTCCAGCGCACCTGCGACTCCGTGGCGATCATCGTCGGCGGGAAGGTCCTGGCCGCCGGCACCATGGCGCAGGTCCGCGGGCGCCGCAGCCTCGAGGACACCTTCGTCGAACTCGCCGGAGGCCGCCCCGTCACGGAGAGCATGGAATGGTTGCACAGCTTCTCCGGCTGAGGGCCGACCTGCTCGCGGGCGAGGTCCGCGGGGGAGCCCGACGGTCCGTGGCCGTGGTGGTCGGCAGCCTCGTCGCACTCGTCGTCGCCGTCTGGGTCGCGTCCGTCTTCGGAGGCCTCCGCGGAGCGGACCCCGCGGCCGCCCGCGCCGTCGTGGTCCTGGTCGGGGCCGCCGTCGCCGTCGGGTGCACCTTCGTGTCCCTCGCCGTCGGGGTCGCGGACCCGCTCGACCCGCGACGCTTCCTCGTGCACGGCATCTCCCGCCGGGACCTCGCCGTCGGACTCGGCCTGGCCGGGCTCCTCGGCGTCCCGGTGCTCGCGGTGGCGGTGCTCGCCGTCGGCCAGGTGGTGACGTGGAGCCGTGGAGCCGGGCCGGCGCTCCTCGGGGTGCTCGCCGCGGTCCTGGTCATCGCGACGAACGCTCTGCTCATCCGGGTCGGCAGCACCGTCGGCGCCTGGCTCTTCGCCGCGCACCGCGCCCGGGACGCCGCCTGGTTCGTGACGTTCGTCGTGGTCGTGCTGTCGGTCCCGACGGTCCCGCTGCTGCTCCGCCCGGCGTGGGTCGAGCCCGCTGGCGCGGAACTGCAGCGCATCGCGGACGTCGCCGGCTGGACGCCGTGGGGAGCGGCGTGGGCCGTCCCCGCGGACGCCGCGAACGGGGACGTGGGGTCGGCCGCCGGCAAGCTGCTGGTCGCGCTCGTCGTCGTCGGGCTGCTCGCCCTCGCCTGGTGGGCCCTCGTGGGGCGGCTGCTCGTCACGGTACAGGGCCGGAGCCGGAGCCGGCACTACCGCACCCTCGGCTGGTTCGACCGGCTCGGTGCCACCCCGTTCGGCGCGGTCGCCGCCCGGGCGCTGACGTACTGGGGACGGGACCCGCGCTACCGGAGCTCGTACCTCATCCTGGTGTTCGTGCCGCTCGTGGTGGTGCCGCTCGGCGTGGCCGGTGTGCCGTGGGCATGGACCGCGCTCGCGCCGCTGCCGCTCATGGCGCTCATCGCCGGGTTCCTGCCGCACAACGACGTCTCGTACGACAACACGGCCGTCTGGCTGCACGTCGCCTCGGGTGCCCCGGGGTGGACCGACCGCCTCGGGCGTCTCGTGCCGCTCATCGTCGTCGGTGTCCCGCTGCTCGTCCTCGGTGCCGCGGTGTCGGCTCGGCTGTACGGGGACCCGGACGCGTTCCCGCTGCTCGTCGGTGTCTCGGCGAGTGCGCTGCTCGGCGGGCTCGGCCTGTCGAGCGTCGTGTCGGTGGCCCTGGCCTACCCGACGGTCCGACCGGGCGACCACCCCTTCCACCAGCCCCAGGCGGCGGGTGCCACGGCGACGGTCGCACAGACGCTGATGGTCCTCGGCACGCTGGCCTGCATGGTCCCGGCCGGGTGGTCGGCGGTCCACGTCCTGCTCGACGGCGGCGACCCGTGGCCGGCGATGTGGATCGGCGCGGGCGTCGGCCTGGCGGTGCTCGTGCTCGGGGTCGTCGTCGGCGGCGCAGTGTTCGACCGACGCGGCCCGGACCTCCTGGCCGCCGCGCAGCGGAACTGACCGTCCGCAGGGCCCTCGACGAGACCGGAGGGCAGCGCGTCCGCGGACGGCGACGTACGCTGGTGTCATGAGCACGACGGAACCCGGTGGTGGCGGCCTCGACGTGATGGACCGCGAACTCGAGAAGCTCCTGGAAGAGGAGGCGATCGAGCCCGGCGACCACGAGCGGTTCTCGCACTACGTCAAGAAGGACAAGATCCTCGAGTCCGCCCTGACCGGCAAGGCCGTCAAGGCGCTCTGCGGCAAGAAGTGGATCCCGGGCCGCGACCCGGAGAAGTTCCCGGTCTGCCCGGACTGCAAGGCCATCTACGAGAAGATGAAGTCCGAGTAGGACCCCCGCCGCCCGGCACCCGCGCGCTCAGATGACGAGCGTCGGGATGGCCGGATCGCCGCGACCGATGCGCTCGGCGTCCGCCGGCAGCTCGGCCTTCGCGCGCTTGTGGTGCGCCCGGGCCGCCTCGACCCCGGCGGCGCCGAGGAACGCGGGGTCGACCTCACCGGAGGTCACCACGGGGACGAGCAGGTCCCGCTCGTCCGGTCCGACGGATCCGGAGGTCAGCACGACCTCGGCGGTCGCGATCCCGTTGCGCAGGCGACGGCCGGCCTCCTTGCGGCCGCCCGTGGACGCCTTGTCGGCCGACTTCTTCGCCACCGGGACCCACTCGCCGGCGGGGGAGTGGTGCGCGACGAGCTTGAACACCATGCCCGCGGCGGGGTGCCCGGAGCCGGAGACGACGGACGTGCCGACGCCGTACGAGTCCACCGGGGCGGCCCGGAGCGCGGCGATCGTGTACTCGTCCAGGTCGTTCGTCACGGTGATCTTCGTGCTGGTCGCCCCGAGCCGGTCGAGTTGGGCGCGGACGCTCGCGACGACCGACGGCAGGTCGCCGCTGTCGATGCGGACGGCGCCGAGCTTGCCGTTCGTCAACCGGACGGCGGTGTCGACGGCGGCCTCGATGTCGTAGGTGTCGACGAGCAGCGTCGTGCCGGTGCCGAGCGCGTCGATCTGCGAGCGGAACGCAGCCTCCTCGGTGTCGTGCAGGAGCGTGAAGGCGTGCGCGGCCGTGCCCATCGTCGGGATGCCCCACGTCCGCCCGGCCTCCAGGTTGCTCGTCGCGCCGAAGCCCGCGATGTAGGCGGCACGGGCGGCGGCCACGGCGTTCCACTCGCCGGTGCGGCGGGAGCCCATCTCGGCGAGCGGGCGTCGGTCGGCGGCGGACACCATCCGGGCGGCTGCGGAGGCGATGGCCGAGTCGGCGTTGAACACGCTCAGCGCGAGCGTCTCGAGCATCACGGCCTCGGCGAAGGTGCCCTCGATCTGCAGCACGGGGGAGTTCGGGAAGAACACCTCGCCCTCGCGGTAGGCGCGGACGTCCCCCCTGAAGCGGTAGTCGGCGAGCCAGCGCGCCGTGCCCTCGTCGATGACGCGGCGGTCCCGGAGGAAGCCGATCTCCTCGTCGCCGAAGCGGAACTCGGTGAGCTGGGTGAGGAAGCGCCCGAGTCCGGCCGCGACGCCGTACCGGCGCCCGTCCGGCAGGCGGCGGGCGAACACCTCGAAGACGCAGCGGCGGTCGGCGGTGCCGTCCTTCAACGCGGCGTCGACCATGGTGAGTTCGTACTGGTCGGTCAGGAGCGCGGTGGTCACGCGTCCGACCCTACCCAGCGGGCCCGCCGCCCGGCCAGGGACCGCCGGGAGGTCCGGTGCGCGTCCGCCCCGTCGGTGGCGTCGGTACGCTGGTCACCGTGACGGATGCACCGATCGGAGTCTTCGACAGCGGCGTCGGCGGGCTCACGGTGGCCCGGGCGATCATCGACCAGCTGCCCCGCGAGAGCGTCCGCTACGTCGGGGACACCCTGCACTCGCCGTACGGCCCGAAGCCGATCGCGGACGTCCGGCGGTACGCGCTGCAGGTGATGGACGACCTCGTCGACCAGGGCGTCAAGGCACTCGTCATCGCGTGCAACACCGCGTCCTCGGCGGTGCTCCGGGACGCCCGCGAACGGTACGAGCAGGCGACGGGCATCCCGGTCGTCGAGGTCATCCAGCCCGCGGCCCGCGCGGCCGTCAAGCAGACCCGCACCGGACGGATCGGGGTCATCGGCACGATCGGCACCATCGCGTCCCGCGCCTACGAGGACGCCTTCGCGGTCGCCGCCGACGTCACCCTCACCACGGCCGCGTGCCCGCGGTTCGTCGAGTTCGTCGAGGCGGGCGACACCTCGTCCGCCGAACTCCGCGAGGTCGCCGCCGGGTACCTCGCCCCGGTCCGGGACGCCGGGGTCGACACCCTCGTCCTCGGCTGCACGCACTACCCGCTCATGTCGGCCGCGATCCAGTACGTGATGGGGCCGGACGTCACGCTCGTCTCCAGCGCCGAGGAGACCGCGAGCGACGTCTACCGCCGCCTGGTCGAACACGGGCTCGAGCGCACGAGCACCGAGCCGCCGAGCCATTCGTTCGAGGCCACCGGTGCCGACCCCGACGGCTTCGTCCGGCTCGCCCGTCGCTTCCTCGGACCCGAGGTCGCCGCCGTCGGCCACCTCGAGACCGGCACCATCACGCTCCCACGCGCCCTGCGCTGACCTTGCCCGGCCCGCCACCCGGCGGGCGCGCGACCGACCGGACCACCCGCACCGAGCCTCCAGGCCGGACCGAGAGGAACACCATGAACGCCACCGACGGACCCGTCCGCATCGACGGTCGGACGACCACCGACCACCGCCCCGTGACGATCGAACGCGGCTGGAGCAGCCAGGCCGAGGGCAGCGCGCTCATCTCGTTCGGGAACACGAAGGTGCTCTGCACCGCCTCGTTCACGAACGGTGTCCCGCGCTGGATGGCCGGCAAGGGCACCGGCTGGGTCACCGCCGAGTACTCGATGCTCCCGCGGTCGACGAACGAACGCATGCAGCGCGAGTCGATCAAGGGCAAGGTCGGCGGCCGCACGCACGAGATCTCGCGACTGATCGGCCGGTCGCTCCGCGCGGTCGTCGACATGAAGGGCCTGGGCGAGAACACGCTCGTCCTCGACTGCGACGTGCTGCAGGCCGACGGCGGCACCCGCACGGCGTCGATCACCGGCGCGTACGTCGCGATGGCCGACGCGATCGAGTGGGGCCGGTCGAAGGGCTTCATCGGCAAGAAGGCGACGCCGCTGACGGACAGCGTGCAGGCGATCTCGGTCGGGATCGTCGGCGGGGTGCCGATGCTCGACCTGGCGTACGAGGAGGACTCGCGCGCCGACACCGACATGAACATCGTCACGACCGGGTCGGGGAAGTTCATCGAGGTGCAGGGCACGGCGGAGCACGCGCCGTTCGACCGCGAGGAGCTCGACGCGCTGCTCGACCTCGGACTCGCGGGCAACGCCTCGCTCGCGGCCGTTCAGCGCGAGGTGCTGGGGCTGTCCTCGTGACCGGCACGGTCGTCCTCGCGACGCACAACCAGGGCAAGGTCGTCGAGCTGCGGGAGATCCTCGGCGAGGCACTCGGCGGGGTCGAGCTCGTCGCGTACGACGGCCCCGAGCCGGTCGAGGACGGCGACACCTACGCGGCGAACGCGCTCATCAAGGCCCGGGCTGCGGTCGCCCACACGGGGCTGCCCGCGCTCGCGGACGACTCCGGCATCGCGGTCGACGCGCTCGGGGGTGCGCCGGGCATCCACTCCGCCCGGTACGCCGGCACCCGGGTGGACGCGGACAACATCGCGCTGCTGCTGCAGAACCTGGAGGGTGTGGTCGAGCGGACCGCGGCCTTCGTCTGCGCGGCCGCGTTCGTGACGCCCTCCGGCACCGAGCACGTGTTCGAGGCGGTGTGGAACGGCGAGGTCGGCACCGAGCCGGTCGGTGACGGCGGCCACGGCTACGACCCGGTGTTCCGGCCGGACGACGCGGAGGGGTCGGCAGCGGAGCTGACCCGCGCCGAGAAGAACGCGCTGAGCCACCGGTCGAAGGCGTTCCGGGGCATCGCGCCGATCGTCCGCGAGTGGTTCGAGGGCGCCGAGCGGTAGCCGCTCGCGGTTGGCGGGGTGCCCGGTGCCCGGTGCCCGGTGCCGATCGGACGGGCACAACACGAACCGGCTCGAACCGCGGATCTCCGTGGTTCGAGCCGGTTCGTGTTGTGCTGGTCCAGCTCGCGCCGGCCTCGGTCGGGCCGGCGTCCGTCCGTCGGGCCGGCGTCCGTCGGCCACTGCGGCGGCTACGGCAGCGGGTCGGCCTGCTTCGCCTTGCGGGAGTTGCGGACGTACGTGATGACGGCGGGGACCACCGTGACGACGACGGCGGCGAGCAGGATCACGTCGATGTAGTTGCGCACGATGTACGCCACCGCGGGGATGTACCCGAGGAAGTACCCGAGGAACGTCACGCCGACGCCCCAGATGACCGCCCCGACGGCGTTGTACAGCGAGTACTTCCGGTAGTTCATCCGGCCGACGCCGGCGGCGATCGGCGCGAAGGTCCGGACGACGGGGACGAAGCGGGCGAGGATCACCGCGAGGGCCCCGTACCGGTGGAAGAACGCGTTCGTCCGGTCGACGTTCGCCTTCGAGAACAGACCGCTGTCCTTGCGCTCGAAGATGGGCGGTCCGGCCTTCTTGCCGATGTAGTACCCGAGCTCGCCGCCGATGAACGCGGCGGCGCCGATCATGAGCGCGACGACCCAGATCGGGATGCCGCCGATCTGCCCGTGGCGGTCGAAGGCGAACAGGCCCGTGATGACGAGCAGGCTGTCCCCGGGGAAGATGAACCCGACCAGCAGGCCCGTCTCGGCGAAGATGATGGCGCAGACGACGAGCACGGCGAACGCCCCGAAGTGGTCGAGGATGTACTGCGGATCCAGCCAGGGGATCAGGGCGAGTGCGACGGAGTCCATGGTTCTTCCGGTCGGCGGACGAGGGCGGATGGCACCCGCCGGACCGAGGGTACCGTGCGGGCATGTCCTGGCCATCCGTCGTCAGGCTGACGTCGATCGACGAACGCCGGCTTCCGGACCGGGACCGTCGGTCCCGCGTCACCCGGTGCGGAAGGAGGGACTCGAACCCTCACGCCGAAGCACAGGAACCTAAATCCTGCGTGTCTACCGATTCCACCACTCCCGCTGGCCGCACCAGTGTACGCAGGAGGGCCCGTGGCGGAGCCGCAGTGGGCCACCCGCCGGCCGGCCGGCCACCCGCGGCGGGACACCGCCGGGGCGGCGCCGCTCAGCGCAGCGTGCGGGGCAGGTAGCGCGGCACGTAGCGGAGCAGGACGCCGGCACCGACGAGCCCGAGCACGCCCATCACCCCGCTCGCGACCGCGATCGTCGCGACCGCGGTGACACCCGAGATGACGAGCGGGGCTGCCGCGGAACCGACGTCCCCGGTGAACCGCCACGCCCCGAGGAACGGAGCCGGACGGTCGGCGGGCGCGAGGTCGGCACCGAGCGTCATGAGGATGCCGGAGCCGACGCCGTTCGCGAGCGACATCGCCATCGCCACCGCGACGAACCAACCGACCCGGGCGTCGAGGTGGTCACTCCCGGCGAGCAGGAAGTAACAGACGCTCAGGCCGAGCAAGCAGGGCAGGGCGCTCGCCAACCGGCCCCACCGGTCCATGATCTGGCCGCTCGTGTAGAACAGCGCGAAGTCGACCGCCCCGGCGATGCCGATCACGAGCGCGGCCGCCGAGTCGTCGAGTCCGACGTTGACCGCCCAGAGCGGCAGGATCACCTGGCGGCCCGCCCGCATCGCGCCGATGAGCGCGGCACCGCTGCCGAGCCGGACGAGGACCCGGTGGTGCTGACGGAGGGTGCCGAACAGCCCCTCGGACTCCGCCTGCACGAACTGCTCGCCCTCGTGCTCCGCGGGCGCCGGCCGGGAGGCGCGGCGCGGCCACTGCAGGCCGCGCGCGCCCGTCGCCGGGTCGCGGATGACGAGGAGCACGACGGCCGCGCCGAGACAGCACACCACGTGCACCCAGAACGCGCTCTGCGTCGTCCCCGTGAGGTGCACGACGCCCGCGGCGAGGAACGGGCCGACGAAGTAGCCGAAGCGGAACACCCCGCCCAGGCTCGACAGCGCGCGGGCCCGGATCCGGAGCGGGATCGCGGTGGTCAGGTAGGCGTGCCGGGCGAGCGCGAACACCGCCGTCGACAGGCCGACCAGGAAGACCCCGACCGCGAGCACGACCGGGTTCGGCGCTGCCGTGCAGACGAGCAGGCCGACGACCGACACGACCGCGGCGCCGATCATCGCGTTCCGTTCGCCGATCCGCGCGACGACGACCCCGGAGGGCACGTCGCCGATGAGCTCGCCGACGAGGATGAGGGACGCGACGAAGCCGGCGATCGCGAGGCTCGCCCCGAGGGAATCCGCGGCGATCGGGATGATCGGGATGATCGCGCCCTCGCCGATCGCGAAGAGCGCCGCGGGCAGGAAACCGGACAGCAGGACGCCACGGAGGTCGAAGCCGTCGTTCGGGGTGCTCGTCATCGTCGAGCAACGGTACGCCGGTGTCGGAGTTACCCTGGACGCATGCGTGTTCTGGCGGCGATGAGCGGTGGGGTCGACTCGGCGGTGGCCGCTGCCCGGGCGGTCGACGCCGGCCACGACGTCGTCGGCGTGCACCTCGCCCTGAGCCGGATGCCGGGCACCCTCCGGACCGGCAGTCGCGGCTGCTGCACCATCGAGGACTCGATGGACGCCCAGCGGGCCGCCGCCGCACTCGGCATCCCGTACTACGTGTGGGACTTCTCGGCGCGCTTCAAGGAGGACGTCGTCGACGACTTCGTGGCCGAGTACCAGGCGGGGCGCACCCCGAACCCGTGCATGCGGTGCAACGAGCGCATCAAGTTCGCCGCGCTGCTCGAGAAGGCCCTCGCCCTCGGCTTCGACGCGGTCTGCACCGGGCACTACGCCTCGATCGTCACCGGCGCCGACGGCTCGCGCGAGCTGCACCGCTCAGCGGCGTGGGCCAAGGACCAGTCGTACGTCCTCGGCGTGCTGACCGCCGAGCAGCTCCGGCACGCGATGTTCCCGCTGGGCGCCACCCCGTCCAAGGACGAGGTCCGGGCCGAGGCGGCGGCGCGCGGGCTGACGGTCGCGCAGAAGCCCGACTCCTACGACATCTGCTTCATCCCGGACGGCGACACCCGCGGCTGGCTGGCGGACCGTGTCGGCACCGCGCCCGGCGAGGTCGTGGAGCGCGACGGCACGGTGGTCGGCTCCCACGAGGGCGCCACCGGGTACACCGTCGGACAGCGTCGCGGCCTGGCCCTCGGCCGTCCCGCAGCCGACGGCAAGCCCCGCTTCGTGCTCGAGATCCGTCCGAAGGACAACACCGTCGTGGTCGGCCCGAAGGAGGCCCTCGACGTCGCCTCGCTCTCCGGCACCCGGTACACCTGGGCGGGAACGGCCCCGTCCGACCCGTCGACGCCGTTCCGGTGCGACGTGCAGATCCGCGCCCACGCCGACCCCGAGCCGGCGACCGCGCGGGTCGAGGACGGCGCCCTCGTGATCGAGCCCGACGAGCCCCTGTCCGGCGTCGCACCCGGGCAGACCGCGGTCGTGTACGTCGGCACCCGGGTGCTCGGGCAGTGCACGATCGACACCACGGTGTCGGCCGCTCCCGTCCCCGCCTGATCCGGCGCTCCACGCCCCCGGACGGGCGCACCGCTGCTGCGCGCGGCGTCGGTGGAGCACGGTAGAACTGACTGCATGAGCGAGACCGACGCGACCTTCGAGACCATCGACCCCGCGGGGCTCGACGCCGCGCAGGCCGCTCGGGAGGTCGACCGGCTCCGCGCCCGTGTCACCGAGCTGCGTCACGCCTACTACGAGGGCAACGGTTCCCCCGTCGCCGACGCCGAGTACGACGCGATGATGCGCCGGCTCGACGCGATCGAGCAGCGCTTCCCCGAGCTGCTCACCGAGGACAGCCCGACGCAGACCGTCGGCGGGCAGGCCCAGACGACGCAGTTCGCGCCGGTGGAGCACGCGGAACGCATGCTCAGTCTCGACAACGTGTTCAGCCCGGAGGAACTGACCGACTGGGCGCTCAAGGTCCAGCGGGACGCCGGGACCGAGCGCGTGCGGTTCCTCACGGAGCTGAAGATCGACGGCCTCGCGATCAACCTGCGGTACGAGCACGGCCGGCTCGTCTCGGCGGCGACCCGTGGGGACGGCGTCGTCGGTGAGGACGTCACCGGCAACGTCCGGACGATGGGCACCATCCCGGACCGGCTCGCCGGCACCGGACACCCGCCTCTCGTGGAGGTCCGGGGCGAGATCTTCTTCCCGGTCGCGCAGTTCGACGAGCTGAACGCCCGGCAGCGCGACGCCGGCGAACGCGTGTTCGCCAACCCCCGCAACGCAGCAGCGGGCTCCCTGCGCCAGAAGGAGGAGGGCAAGTCCCCGGCGAAGCGCGAGCTCATGGTCGACCGCCTCCGCCGACTCCGGATGCTCGTGCACGGTATCGGTGCCTGGCCGGTGCGGGACCTCGAGCGGGACACCGACGTCCGCGCCCAGTCCGAGGTGTACGAGCTCCTGCACGAGTGGGGACTGCCGACCGGCACGCACCACCGCGTGTTCGACTCGATCGAGGACGTCCTGGGGTTCGTCACGGACTACGGGGAGCGCCGGTCGGCGGTCGAGCACCAGATCGACGGCATCGTCATCAAGGTCGACGACCTGGCCCTGCACGAGGAGCTCGGCTCGACCTCCCGCGCGCCGCGCTGGGCGATCGCGTACAAGTACCCGCCGGAGGAGGTCCACACGAAGCTGCTCGACATCGTCGTGAGCGTCGGACGGACCGGGCGCGCGACACCGTTCGCGTCGATGGCCCCGGCCGAGGTCGCCGGCTCGGTCGTGCGACAGGCGACGCTGCACAACCAGCAGGTCGTCAAGGCGAAGGGCGTGCTGATCGGCGACACCGTCGTGCTCCGCAAGGCCGGCGACGTCATCCCCGAGGTCCTCGGCCCCGTGGTGGAGCTCCGCGACGGCACCGAGCGCGAGTTCGTGATGCCGACGGACTGCCCCGAGTGCGGTACCCCGCTCCGTCCGGCGAAGGAGGGGGACATCGACCTCCGCTGCCCGAACGCGGAGAGCTGCCCGGCGCAGGTGCGCGGGCGGGTGGAGCACATCGCATCGCGCGGGTCGCTCGACATCGAGGGCCTCGGTGAGGTCGCCGCCGCCGCCCTGACCCAACCGGTGTACCCGGAGACGCCGCCCCTGGTGACGGAGGCCGGGCTCTTCGACCTGACGATGGAGGACATCGTCCCCATCGAGGTCATCGTGCGGGACGCCGAGACCGGCATGGAGAAGACCGAGGACGGCGGCGCCCCGAAGCGCGTCACCCCGTTCAGCCGGGCACGCAAGAAGACCGACCCGCCGTTCGACCCCGAGGCCCGCGGCGCCGACTACACGGGGGCGCCGGGCCGCTACCCCTCGAAGAACGCGTTCGAGATGCTCGCGAACATCGACGCCGCGAAGACGAGGCCGCTGTGGCGGATCCTGGTCGGCCTGAACATCCGGCACGTGGGACCCGTGGCGGCCCGCGCGCTGGCGAACCACTTCGGGTCGCTCGACGCGATCCGGTCCTCCTCGCGGGAGGACCTGGCGGCGGTCGACGGCGTCGGCGGCATCATCGCGGACGCCCTCCTCGACTGGTTCGAGGTCGACTGGCACCGCGAGATCATCGACCGGTGGACCGCGGCCGGCGTGCAGCTCACCACCCCCGGCCACCCGGGCCCGGGCGCAGCCGTCGCCGAGGGCGGTGTGCTCAGCGGCGTGACCGTCGTCGCCACGGGATCGCTAGAGGGCTTCACGCGGGAGGGCGCGCTCGAGGCGATCATGGCCGCGGGCGGGAAGGCCGCGTCGAGCGTCAGCAAGAAGACCGACTTCGTCGCCGCCGGGCCGGGTGCGGGGTCGAAGCTGACCAAGGCCGAGCAGCTCGGCGTGCGGGTCATCGACGCGGCGCAGTTCGCGGTCCTCGTCACCGAGGGGCCGGCAGCGCTCGCCGATCCGGCCCCGGACGACGCGGTGCCGGACGAGGCGGTGCCGGACGACGCGGAGAAGCCCGCGACCTGATGCGGACGCATGCACACCGGAGCGGGATCCGGCTGCTGCGACGCGCCAGGGCCTGTCCCCAGTACGGGGGGCAAGTTGCATCCCGCATGACCCCCGAAGGGCCGTTCTCCATACACTCGACAGCGCATCACCTGTCGTCTGCAGGGGAACGACAGGCTGGCCTTCCAGGGGGAGACCCGTTTGCTGCTCTTCGCCGCGGCGCTGCTGACCGCCTCGATGCACTCGCAGGGAGTGGTCGAGGCCCCGGCCGTGCCCGCCGTCGCCGTCGTCCAGGCGACCTCGTCCGCGCCCATGCGACACGCGCCTCCCGAGCAGGGACGGGACGGAGCCGTCGACGCTCTCGCCGACGCCACCGGGCAGCGCTGGCTCGAGGTGCTCGCGGCGGCACCGCCGACCGTCCTGCGCGCGGCCGACGCCGACGGCCGGGTCCTCACCACCGCGATGGACGACCCGCCCACCAGCAGCACGGTGACGGCGTGGTGGTCGGCGCTCTCACCCGCGACGCGGACCGTCCTCACCGACGACGCCCCGGCGGTCCTCGGCAACCTCGACGGGGTCCCCTTCGACGTGCGGGACGCGGCGAACCGAGCGGTGCTGACGTCGGAACTCGCCGACCCGCAGGCCCCGACGGCGCTGGCCGCGATGCTCGGACAGGTGCAGGAATCGCTCGAGCAGGAGCCCGGCGACCCGCGCAAGTACCTCGTCACGCTGGACACGCGGGGGAGCGGTCGGTGCGCGATCTCGGTCGGTGACATCGGGACGGCCGGGCACGTGTCGGTCGTCGTCCCGGGCATCTTCTTCACCGTGAACGGGCAGATGGCGGACTTCACCGCGACCGCCGGTGACGTGTACCGGGAGCAGGCGACCGTCGCCCCCGTCGCGGCACCCGCGGACGGACCCGGGGTGGCGGTCCTGGCCTGGATGGGCTACCGCACGCCGGGCATCTCCGACTTCATGTCGCTCGACCTCGCGCACCTCGGGGCGGACCGACTCGTCCGGACGCTCGACGGCATCCGATCCGTCCGCACCGGCCACGAGCCACGGCTCGGCGTCGTGGCGCACTCGTACGGGTCCACCACGGCGATGATCGCACTCTCGTCGGGGCGGGTCACGGTCGACAGCCTCACCATGCTGGGGTCGCCCGGCAGCGCGGTCACCACGGCCGACCAACTCGCGGTGACCCCGGGGCAGGTGTACGTCGGCGGAGCGCACTGGGACCCGGTCGCCGGGACCGGCTTCTTCGGGACCGACCCGGGCCTCGCCGCGTTCGGGGCGGCACGGCTCGACCTCCTCGTCGCGGACGACCCGGACGGAGGCGGCGACGTGTTCCGACAGCCGTTCGGGCACAACGACTACCTCAAGCCGGGCACCGCGTCGCTGCACGACGTGGCGCTCATCGCGGTCGGACGGGGTGACCTGGTCCGTGGTGAGCACCACGAGGGCGACGGCCGGCACGGCGACATCGTCCAGGCGACGCCGGACATGTACCTCGTCCGGCCGCAGGACCTCCAGCCGCGCGACTGACGACCACGGGGTCGGCGGACGTGACCGGATCGTGACCCGGGGGTGCGCTGGGAGGCGATCCGTGCCTCCCGGCCGCACCGTCGGGGCGGGTGCGAGCCGGTCGTGCGCCTTCCTGTGCGGCCGCGCAGCCCCGAGCCGGCGCGCAGCAGACCCGACCCAGCGCGGCTCCCTACCGTCCTCGACATGCGGATCGCGCGCTGGCCGGGGGCCTTCCTGATGTTCGTCGTCATGTCCGTGCTCGCCGGGCTGCTCGTCGCCGTCGCGGTGACGCCGACGGTGGCGGTGGCGGGCGAGGGGGCCTCGGGGGCCGCGGAGTTCTTCGAGGACCTGCCGAGCTACCTCGACATCCAGACACCGCAACAGCTCTCGACCGTCTACGCGAAGCAGGGTGGCAAGGACGTGCCGATCGCCTCGTTCTACGCGGAGAACCGCACGGACGTGACGTCGTCGCAGATCGCCGACAGCCTCAAGCAGGCCGCGATCGACACCGAGGACCCCCGGTTCCGCGACGAGGGCGGCATCGACGTCGTCGGCACCATCCGCGCCGCCATCGCCGACGCCCTGCACGCGGGTGTCCAAGGCGGGTCGAGCATCACCCAGCAGTACGTGAAGAACGTGCTCGTGCAGCAGTGCGAGCAGCTCACCGGTAAGGACCCCGCGTCCACCAAGACGAAGGTGGACGCCTGTTACGACAAGGTCGCCGGCCAGACCGAGGCCCGGAAGCTCCAGGAGATCCGGTACGCGATCGCGGTCGACCAGAAGTACACGAAGGACCAGGTCCTGACCGGGTACCTCAACATCGTCGGCCTCGGCGGGCGTGTCTACGGTGCGGAGGCCGGTGCGGAGTACTACTTCGGCGTGCACGCGGCGGACCTCTCCCTCGTGCAGTCCGCGACCCTGGTGGCGATCCTCAACAACCCGTCGTACCTGCGCATCGACGAGCCGGACAGCACCGCGAACGGTGCGGCGAACGGGTACCGGCTGACGAAGGTCCGGCGCGACTACGTCCTGCGCCGCATGCACGCCCACGGCACGATCTCGCCGGCTGCCCTGCGGAAGGCGGTCGCGACGCCGATCACACCGCGGATCACCGACACCGCGAACGGGTGCTCGAGCGCCGCGACGAAGTACGACGCGGGGTACTTCTGCGACGCCGTGCGGTCACAGCTGCTCGCGGACCCGGCGTTCGGGAAGACGGCCTCGGACCGGATCGCGACGCTCGACACGAAGGGGCTGTCGATCCACACCTCGCTCGACCTCGACCTGCAGCACACCGCGCAGGCGGCGCTGTCGTCGTACGTGCCGACCACCATGGCGGGCGTCGACGCCGGTGGGGCGAACGTCACCGTCGAACCCGGGACGGGACGCGTGCTGTCGATGGTGCAGAACACGGACTACACGCAGTCGGACGCCCCGACCGCCGGTGCCACGGCGGTGAACTACAACGCGGACCAGGCCGTCGGCAGCTCGGGCGGCTTCCCGACCGGTTCCACCTACAAGGTCTTCACCCTGGCGGACTGGTTGGCGAACGGACACACGCTGTCGCAGTCGGTGTCGACGACCGAGCACACGTTCCCGCAGTCGGAGTTCACGAACTCGTGCGTCGGTGTCGGCGGTGCGCCGTGGCAGGTCGCCAACGCCGAGCAGGTGGAACCGACGATGAGTGTGCTCGCGGCCACCGTGGAGTCGATCAACACCGCGTTCGGCGCGATGGCGAAGCAGCTCGACCTGTGCGGCATCCAGAAGACCGCCGAGGCGATGGGCATCCACCAGGCCGACGGCAGTGCACCCGACTCGAACCCGGCGTCGGTCCTGGGAACGAACCCGCTGTCGCCGATCGACCTCGCCGAGGCGTACGCCGGCTTCGCGAACGGCGGCATCGTCTGCACGCCGACCACGATCGACTCCGTCACGACCGCCAGCGGCGGCACGATCCGACCGACCCCGCCGACGTGCTCGCGCGGCGTCAGCGCCGAGGTCGCCGGCACCGTCGACTACGCGCTCCAGGGCGTGCTGTCGGGGAAGGGGACGGCCGCGAGTGCGGACCCCGGCGACGCGGTGCCGAAGTTCGCGAAGACCGGCACGACGGACGGTGACGAGCAGAACTGGCTCATCGCCTCGTCGACGAAGTACACGAACGCCACGTGGATCGGCAACGTGCAGGGCCACGTCCGGTTGGCGGACTGGCCGTTCCTGCAGGGGACGACCGGGTACAGCGCGAAGTTCGGGGTCGGCAAGCAGATGATGGCCTACCTGGACGGCGTCGTCGGCGGGGGGCCGTTGCCTGCGCCCGACCCGGCGCTCATCGGGTCCGCGGCGCCGGCGTCGACCGCGGGCACAGCACCGGGCGCGGGCACGGGGACGTCCGTGGGCGCGGGGACGCAGGGTGCCCAGGCGCAGGGTCAGGCGCAGCAGCCCGCTCCGGCATCGGCTGCTCCGGCTCCGGCTCCGGCTCCGGCTCCGGGTCCAGGAGCCGAGGAGGGGCGTCCGACCTCCGTCCGGCCCGCCCAATAGACTGGGCGGCATTCCACGAACCGATCGACGGAGCACCATGCCTGACATCACGAGCGAGCAGGTCGCCCACCTGGCGAACCTCGCACGTATCGCACTCACGCCCGACGAGATCGAGAAGATGACCGAGGAGCTGTCACTCATCGTCGACAGCGTCGCGAAGGTCACCGAGGTCGCGACCCCGGACGTCCCCGCGACGAGCCACCCGGTCCCGCTCGAGAACGTCTCCCGCCCCGACGAGGTCGGCCAGACGCTCACCCAGGAGCAGGCCCTCTCAGGTGCCCCCGACTCGGACGGCGAGCGCTTCCGCGTGACCGCGATCCTCGGCGAAGAACAGTAGGCGGAACAGTGACCGACGACATCACCACACTGAGCGCCGCTGCGCTCGCCGACGCCCTCGTGGCCCGCGACGTTTCGAGCGTCGAGGCGACCCAGGCGCACCTCGACCGCATCGCCGCCGTCGACGGGGACGTGCACGCGTTCCTGCACGTCAACCAGAACGCGCTCGCCGCGGCCAAGTCGATCGACTCGCGCCGCGCCGCCGGGGACGACCTCGGCCCGCTCGCCGGCGTGCCGATCGCCGTGAAGGACGTCCTGTGCACGCAGGACATGCCCACCACCTCCGGGTCGAAGATCCTCGAGGGCTGGGTCCCGCCGTACGACGCCACCCCCGTCGCGAAGCTCCGCCGTGCCGGCCTGGTGCCGCTCGGCAAGACGAACATGGACGAGTTCGCCATGGGCTCGTCGACCGAGTTCTCGGCCTACGGCCCGACGCGGAACCCGTGGGACCTCGACCGGATCCCCGGCGGGTCCGGCGGCGGCTCGGCCGCTGCGGTCGCCGCGTACGAGGCGCCGATCGCCCTCGGGTCCGACACCGGTGGGTCGATCCGCCAGCCGGGCGCCGTCACCGGCACCGTCGGCGTCAAGCCGACCTACGGTGGCGTCAGCCGCTACGGCGCGATCGCGCTCGCGTCGAGCCTCGACCAGATCGGCCCGGTGTCCCGCACCGTCCTCGACGCCGCGCTCCTGCACGACGTCATCGGCGGGCACGACCCGAAGGACTCGACCTCGCTCCGCCAGGAGTGGCCGTCGTTCGCCGCCGCCGCGCGGGAGGGCCTGCAGGCCGACTCGCTCCAGGGCGTCCGCATCGGCGTCGTCAAGGAGCTCGCCGGTGGCGAGGGCTTCCAGGCGGGCGTGACGCAGCGCTTCCAGGAGACCGTCGCGCTGCTCGAGTCGGCCGGTGCGGTCGTCGTCGAGATCGATGCGCCGTCGTTCGCCTACGCGATCAGCGCCTACTACCTGATCCTCCCGGCCGAGGCGTCCTCGAACCTCGCCAAGTTCGACTCCGTGCGCTTCGGTCTGCGCGTCACGCCCGAGGGCGGGGCCACGGTCGAGGACGTCATGGCCGCCACGCGTGAGGCCGGCTTCGGTCCGGAGGTCAAGCGCCGCATCATCCTCGGCACCTACGCGCTGAGCGCCGGCTACTACGACGCCTACTACGGCAGCGCGCAGAAGGTCCGCACGCTGGTGCAGCGGGACTTCGCCGCCGCGTTCGACCAGGTCGACCTGCTCATCAGCCCGTCGGCGCCGACCACCGCGTTCAAGATCGGTGAGCGCATCGACGACCCGCTCGCGATGTACCTCAACGACCTCACCACGATCCCGGCGAACCTGGCGGGTGTGCCGGGCATGAGCATCCCGAACGGCCTCGCGCCGGAGGACTCCCTGCCGACCGGCGTGCAGCTCATGGCGCCGCAGCGCGAGGACGCCCGGCTCTACCGCGTCGGCGCGGCCCTCGAGCGGCTCCTCGAGCAGCAGTGGGGCGCCCCGCTCATCTCCCGGATCCCGGACCTGGACGCCGTACGGCAGTCCGCCGCAGAGGAAGGTGTCATCTGATGGCCAAGGACGCACTCATGGACTTCGACGAGGCGATCGAGCGGTTCGAGCCGGTCCTCGGCTTCGAGGTGCACGTCGAACTCGCGACGAAGACCAAGATGTTCTCGGACGCGCCGAACTTCTTCGGTGGCGAGCCGAACACGAACGTGACACCGGTCGACCTCGGCCTGCCCGGGTCCCTGCCGGTCGTCAACGAGCAGGCCGTGCGCTACTCGATCCAGCTCGGGCTCGCGCTCGGCTGCTCGATCGCCGAGAGCTCGCGGTTCGCGCGGAAGAACTACTTCTACCCGGACAACCCGAAGAACTACCAGATCTCCCAGTACGACGAGCCGATCGCGTTCGAGGGCGAGGTCGAGGTCGAGCTTGCCGACGGCACCATCTTCCAGGTGCCGATCGAGCGCGCGCACATGGAGGAGGACGCCGGCAAGCTGACGCACGTCGGCGGTGCCACCGGTCGCATCCAGGGCGCCGAGTACTCGCTGGTGGACTACAACCGCGCCGGCGTGCCGCTCGTCGAGATCGTCACGAAGCCGATCATCGGTGCGAAGGAGCGCGCGCCCGAGCTCGGTGCCGCCTACGTGCAGGTCATCCGCGACCTCGTGCGTGCGCTCGGCGTCTCCGAGGCCCGGATGGAGCGCGGGAACCTGCGCTGCGACGCGAACATCTCGCTGCGCCCCTGGGGACAGGAGGAGCTCGGCACCCGGACCGAGACGAAGAACGTCAACTCGTTCCGCGCGGTCGAGCGCGCCATCCGCTACGAGATCCAGCGCCAGGCCGCCATCCTCGCCGCCGGTGGGACGATCACGCAGGAGACCCGGCACTGGCACGAGGACACCGGCCGCACCTCGGCCGGGCGCCCCAAGTCGGACGCGGACGACTACCGGTACTTCCCGGAGCCCGACCTGCTGCCCGTCGTGCCGGACCCGGCCCTCGTCGAGGAGCTCCGCGCCGGCCTGCCCGAGGCACCGGTGGCCCGCCGTCGTCGGCTCAAGGGCGAATGGGGCTTCGCCGACCTCGAGTTCCAGGACGTCGTCAACGGCGGCCTGCTCGACGAGGTCCAGGCCACGGTCGACGCCGGTGCCGCTCCGCAGGCTGCCCGCAAGTGGTGGACCGGCGAGATCAGCCGCGTCGCCAACGCGCAGGACGCCGCTCCCGGCGACCTGGTGTCGCCGCAGCACGTCGCCGAGGTCATCGCGCTCGTCGAGTCCGGCGACCTGACCGACCGGCTCGCACGCCAGGTCCTCGAGGGCGTCATCGCCGGTGAGGGTTCACCGGCGCAGGTCGTCGAGGCCCGCGGGCTGAAGGTCGTCTCGGACGACAGCGCCCTCACCGCCGCGGTCGACGAAGCCCTCGCCGGCCAGCCCGACGTGCTGCAGAAGATCCGCGACGGCAAGGTCCAGGCCGCCGGCGCGATCATCGGTTCGGTCATGAAGGCCATGAAGGGCCAGGCGGACGCCGCACGCGTCCGCGAGCTGGTCCTGGAGCGCGCCCAGCAGCAGTAGGGCGGGGCACTGCGAGACGGGAGGCCCGTGGCGGGATCGCCACGGGCCTCCCGTCCGTCCGCTGGCGGCTCAGACGCCAGCCACGGCGGCCGGACCATCCTGGGGACACGTCAGCGACCTGGTGACAGGATGGAGCGTGTCAGCAATGATCCGAGCCATCGGTACCGCCGTTCCGCGGACCACCCTCGGGCAGGCGGAGGTCCGTGACCTCTTCGCCGCCCAGCCCGGCCTGGGGCGGCTGGCGACCCGACTCGTCCCGGCGGCGTTCGACGCCTCCGAGGTGGAGCACCGTCACAGCGTCCTGCCCGAGCTCGACGCAGCGGCCGAGCCCGGGCCCTTCCGCGACGTCGACGGCGTGCTCGCCTCGCCGAGCACCGGGATGCGCAACGACCGCTTCCGCGAACTCGCGCCGCCCCTGTTCGTCGGTGCCGCCCGCGACGCCCTCGAACGCGCCGCCGTCGACCCGGCGACCGTCACGCACGTCGTGACCGTGTCCTGCACCGGCTTCACGCAGCCCGGTCCGGACCTGGCGATCGTCGAGGAACTCGGGCTGCCGCGCAACGTCTTCCGCCAGCACGTCGGCTTCATGGGGTGCTTCGCGGCGTTCCCGGCCCTCCGCATCGCGGACGCCTTCGTCGGAGCCGACCCGTCGGCGGTGGTGCTCGTCGTGTGCGCCGAACTCTGCACGCTGCACGTGCGTCACTCCGAGGACCCGGACCAGATCGTCGCGAACAGCGTCTTCGGGGACGGGGCCGCCGCCGCCGTCGTCACAGCGGACGGCCCCGGGCTGCGGCTCGACGCGTTCACCACCATGGTGCTGCCCGAGGGCGCGAGCGAGATGGCGTGGAACATCGGCGACGAGGGCTTCGAGATGGTCCTCAGCACCGCGGTGCCGAAGCTCATCGGCGTGCACGCGCAGGAAGCGGTCGCCCCGCTCCTCGACCCGCGCGGCTGGACCCCCGACGACGTGCCGGTGTGGGCCGTGCACCCGGGCGGTCGGGCCATCCTCGACCGCACCCAGGATGCCCTGCACCTGCCCGACAGCGCCCTGACGGCCAGCCGGACGGTGCTGCGCGAGCACGGCAACATGTCGAGCGCGACCGTGCTGTTCGTCCTGCAGGAAGCCCTGGCCGCGGGACCGACCGACGGCACCCCGGTCGTCGCACTCGCCTTCGGGCCGGGCCTGACGGTCGAGGCCGCGGCACTGACGGTGGTGGGTGCGTGACGGACCGGATCGACCTGTCCACGCGCGCCGTCGACCTGCGCGAACTCATGGACGACCCGGACTGCGACCCGGCGACGCTCGACCGGACCTACCGGCGGTTCGCCGTCGTGAACGCGGCCGTGAGCGGCTGGCGGTCGGTGTGGCAGACGCACGTGGTGCCGGCGCTGCCCGCGACCGGACGGGCCCGCGTGCTCGACCTCGGCTGCGGCGGCGGGGACCTCGCCCGGTCGCTGAGCCGGTGGGCGCGGGGCGACGGCTTCGACCTCGAGGTCGTCGGTGTCGACCCGGACCCGCGCGCGATCCGGGCGGCCGAGCGGCTGTCGGCGCCCGGAGTCACCTTCCGGCAGCAGTCGAGCGCCGAACTCGTCGCCGCTGGTGAGCGGTTCGACGTGGTCGTCTCGAACCACGTGCTGCACCACCTCGACGACGCCGAGCGCGACGCGTTCCTGCGTGACTCCGCGGTGCTCGCCGGGTCGCGCAGCGTGCACTCCGACATCCGGCGGTCCGCAGCCGCCTACCGGCTGTACGCGATCGGGTCGGTGCTCGTCAGCGCGGGGACGTTCATCCGTGAGGACGGGCTCCGCTCGATCCGCCGCAGCTTCACGGTGCCGGAGCTGGCCGCCGCCCTGCCGCCGGGGTGGCGGGCCGAGTCGGCGTCCCCGCACCGGGTCCTCGCGGTCCGGGGCTGACCCCCTCCGCACGACGGCGCGAGGGACACCGACCCCTACGGGCGCAGCAGCACCTTGATCGCCCGGCGCTCGTCCATCGCGGCGTACGCCTCGGCGGCGTCGTCGAGCGGCAGTTCGAGGTCGAACACGCGGCCCGGGTCGATCGTGCGGGCGAGCACGTCGGGGAGCAGCTCCTCGATGTAGGCGCGGGCCGGGGCCATGCCGCCGCCGACCGTGATGTTCCGGGCGAACAGGAACGGCATCGGCAGCTCCGGGTCGCCCGCGGGGACACCGACGTACCCGACGTTGCCGCCCGGACGGACGACCCGCAGCGCCTGGTCCATGCTCTCCGCGGTGCCGACGGCCTCGAGCGCGCAGTCGGCCAGGTCGCCGCCGAGCAGGTCGCGGACCGCCTGCACGCCCTCGTCACCGCGGGCCGCCACGATGTCGGTCGCGCCGAACTCGCGCGCGAGGGCCTGGCGGTCCGCGTGGCGGCTCATGGCGATGATCCGCTCGGCACCGAGTCGTGCTGCCGCGAGGACACCGGACAGGCCGACCGCGCCGTCACCGACCACGACGACGGTCCTGCCCGGGCCGACCTCGGCGGAGACCGCAGCGTGGTGCCCGGTCGAGAAGACGTCGGACAGCGTCAGCAGCGACGGGACGAGGTCGTCGTCCACCGGGCCCGGCACGACCACCAGGGTGGCCGCCGCATCCGGCACGCGGACGTACTCCGCCTGTGCGCCGCCGAGCGGGTGACCGTACGCGTCCGGCGTCACGCCGAACGTGGAGCGGTGGTCGCAGCCGCTCGTCATGCCGTGCGCGCAGGCCTGGCAGGTGCCGTCGTTCGTGGTGAACGGGGCGATGACGAAGTCGCCGACGTGCAGGTCCGTGACCCCGTCGCCCACCTGGTCGACGACGCCGACGAACTCGTGGCCGATGGCGCGCGGCTCGGTGGTGTCGCGGACGCCCCGGTACGGCCAGAGGTCGGAGCCGCACACGCAGGCGGCGGTGATGCGGACCACGGCGTCGGTCGGCTCGATGATCGTCGGGGCGTCACGCTCCTCGACACGGATGTCGCGGGGAGCGTGGATGACTGTTGCGCGCACGGGGAGTGCCTTCCGTCGTGATGGTGGGGGACCGGCCGGTCGACGTCGTCCTGCCGCCCGTCGACAGTACGCTCGTGCGGGTGGACGAGGACCGGTACGGCAGTGACGTGCTCTCGGGCGACTGGCGCTCGCGAGGCGTGCGGAAGGTGCGGCAGGTGCCGCTCGAACGGGACATGGTGCTCGAGGACCCGGCCTCCGGCTGGGCCGGCGCCGTGGTCGGGCTCGAGGCGGGCAACGTGTCGCTCGAGGACTGGAAGGGCCGCACCCGCGCCTTCCCCTTCACGGGGCAGTTCCTGCTCGAGGGCGAACTCGTCACACTGACCCGCCCACAGGCTCCCGTCGGCCGCGCCGCCGCCGCGGCACCGCCGGCGAGGACGAGCGGACCGGCCGGGAGGCCCGTCCAGGCCCCGGCGGTCCGGCGTGCGCCCGAGGGCGGCCGCTTGCGCACCGCGTCCGGCTCGTTCGCGGTCGAGCAGCAGCGCGCCCGCGTGGCCCTGCCATCCCGGATCATGGTCGAGGGCAAGCACGACGCCGAACTCGTCGAGAAGGTGTGGGGCGCGGACCTCCGCGTCGAGGGCGTCGTGGTCGAGGAGCTCTCCGGCGTGGACAACCTGGCAGATGTCCTCGACGACTTCCGCCCGACCCGGGAGCGCCGGGTCGGCGTGCTGGTGGACCACCTCGTGCCGGGCTCGAAGGAGTCGCGGTTCGCCGAGGCCGTGATGCGCGGGAAGTGGGGCGCGCACGTGCTCGTCGTCGGGCACCCGTTCGTGGACGTCTGGCAGTCGGTGAAGCCCGCGCGCGTCGGACTGCGCGAGTGGCCGACCATCCCGCGGTCGATCGAGTGGAAGGCCGGCATCTGCCAGGCGCTCGGCTGGCCGCACGCTGAGCAGGCCGACATCGCCCGGGCGTGGCAGCGCATCCTCGGGCAGGTGCGGACCTTCGCCGACCTCGAGCCGCAGTTGCTCGGACGGGTCGAGGAGCTCATCGACTTCGTCACCGAAGCGCCCTGATCAACCGCCCTCGCGAGCTCGATCGGCGCTGGCGCCGCGCGCCGCTGGCGGGTCGCATGAGCGGGGCGCGCGCGACTCCGTGACCGAACCGGTGTGACCCGAGCGCACCGGTCTGGCGGACCCACACCGGGCCTCCCGTCCGGACCCGCCCGGCGCCTCCGCGCGGATCCCGGGCGCGCCGCCTACGCTGGCGGGATGGACGGCATCGACGGACGCGTGCGGAACGCCGTCGACGTCTGGCTGCGCTGGCTGCCGCGGTGGCAGATCGGTTCGGCACGTCCACGCACCCGGATCTGCCGACGCTGCACCGGGTCGCCGATCGCGGCGGCCGCGGGCTTCGGGCCGGACGTGCCGCACCCCGTCCAGCACGCGCTGATCGGTCGGATGTCGGCCATCGTCGAGGACGCGGTCGACGAGTACACCGCGCGGAACCTGCCGCTCCTGCAGCGGGAACTCGAGCGCGCCGCCGCCCGGAAGCGACGGGCCGGGTACCAGCCGGCGGAGGGACTCGAGCCCGAGTTCCAGGGGCTGGACGTCGACCCGCAGCCGCAGCCGGGGGAGCCGTTCCTGTTCACGCTCGGTGAGCTCGCCGGCACCGGCGCGAGCGAGCAGGAGCCGCGCGAGCCGCTGTCGGACGAGGCGAAGGCCGCGCTCCGGCACGAGATCGAGCTGTCCGACGAGTGCGCCCGGTCGACCGGGACGGCGGTCTGCCTGGCGCTCACGGACCACCGGGAGCGCATCGCCGAGGCGGTCGACCGTCTGGTCGAACCGCAGATCGCCGCACTCGTCTCGGACATGTTCCGCGGGCTGGACGGACCCGACGAGGGCCCGCGGGGCGGACTCTTCTAGCCCTGCGGCGTCGCCGCTCCGGTCCGGGCTCCGGTCCGGCGGGCCCGGGCGCGCAGGACCAGTCGGGCGAGCAGTCGCCACCCGACCAGGAACACCCCGAGGACGATCGTCGTGACCACCACGAACGAGATCGGCAGCGGGTTCCCGTCCACCACGCCCTGCCCGGTCGCGACCCGGATGGCCAGACCGACGAAGACGGTCAGGACCCACACCACGACCGCGGTCGGCCAGGTGACGAGCGGCCGGGACCATGCCCCGGACGTCACGTACGCGATCGCCCACCCCGCGAGGAAGGGGTACGCGGTCGTCCACAGGCCGAGCGGCGCGAACGGTTCGCCGTGCGACCCGCGGCCGATGACGGCGAACGTCACGATGAGCACGACGTCGACGACCGCCGCGAGCCAGTTCCAGGGTCGAGTCTCCACGGCACCATCCTCGCAGGCGTCCGGGTGCGGCGGGCAGCCAGGAGTTCACCGTCCCGTCACGTGCCGTTGGGGCGGCCCTCCCACGATGGAGTGGTGACGACGCTCGAGAGCCCGGCCCCCGCTCCGACCGGGAGGCCCGGACCGCGTCCGCCGCGGGTCGTCGCCTCCCGCGGTGCCCCGCGCGTCCGCCGCGAGGACACGCTGCCCGCCGTCGCGGTCGCCGAGGCGCTCGGCGCGGACGTCATCGCGGTCGACGTCCGGCGCACCGCCGACGACGTCGCGGTGCTGCTGCACGACGAGACCCTCGGGCGGATGTGGGGCGACGGCCGCCCGGTGTCGGAGGTGTCCTGGTGTGACGTCGCCCGGCTCGGCAACGGACTCGACCGCATCCCACGGCTCGACGCGGTGCTCGAGCGACTCGACGGGTGCTCGGCGTCACTGCTGGTCCGGCTCGCCGACCCGGCCGACGCCGCCGTGGCGGTCCGCACCGTGCAGGCCGCGGCGGGGTCCGTGCCGGTCGCCTGGCGGGGGACCACCGACGCCGTGACGGCCGTGCGCGCGCTGCTGCCCGAGGCCGACGTGTGGCTGCCGTGGGACTCGCTCGGAGCGCCGACGGCTGCGCACCTGACGACGGTACGGCCCTCGACGCTCGACCTCGACGTCGCGTTCCTGACCCCGGCGACCGTCCGGGCCGCACACGCCCTGGGCCTCTGCGTGGCGGTGTGGACCGTGGACGACCCCGAGCCGACGCGCTGGGCGACCCGACTCGGGGCCGACCTGCTGCTCACCGAGGACGTCGCCACGGTGCACGCCGTGCTCGCTGCGGCGGAGCGGGACGGCTGGGTCCCGCGTCGCGAGCCGACCGAGCCCGAGGTCGCCGGACGGGCCCAGGCCCTGGCACACCGCATCGCGCACGAGGTGATCGCCTTCACCCGGGAGCACCGGATCAGCACGGACGCCGGTGACGCCGCCGCCCGGGTCCTCGACCTCGACCGCGCGATCGAGCAGCACGTCCGCGGCCGGGTCCGCGCGGTGTTCCCGGAGCACGGCTTCACGGGCGAGGAGTACGGCGTCGCGCCCGGGGACAAGCACCGGTGGTACCTCGACCCCGTCGACGGCAGCACGAACCTGGCGAACGGCGTGCCGTGGACGAGCACCTCGCTGTGCCTGACCCGTTCCGGACGACCCGTCGTCGGCGTCGTCGCCGACCCGTGGCGCGGCGAGGTGCTGGAGGCCCGCCGCGGCCGGGGCGCCACCGAGCGGGACCGGGTCCTGCGTCTCGACGACAGCCCGCGTGCCCTCGCCGGTGCGGTGGTCGGCACCGAGCTCGACGGGCACCGTCCGTGGTCGGGCTTCACCGCGTTCGTCACGGCGCTCGCCGCGCGGTCGTGCTCCGTGCGGGTGACCGGGTCCGGCACGCTGACGATCGCGCAGGTCGCGGCCGGGCGGGGGATCGGCGCGTGCACGCCCGCGTTCGACCCGGTCGACCACGGTGCCGCGGTCCTGCTCGTGCACGAGGCCGGCGGGGTGGTGCTGACCCTGGACGGACCGGTGTCCGACTTCCCGCCGGTCGGGGCACCGTTCCTCGTGGCGCACCCCGGCGCCGCCGACGAGCTGGCCGCGATCTGGTCCGCGGCGCTGCTCGGTGCGGGGTCGGAGCGGTGACGCTCTGCGGCTGCTTCTGAGCACACACCCAGTCAGTCCGGGCCGGGGGTGCCTACCGTGGGCGCCAGCGGGCACGGTGTCCGCACGAAGGAGCACGTCATGGGATTCCTCGACCGTCTGCTCGGCCGCGAGGAGCGTCCGGCACAGCCACGACCCGGCGGCGGACAGCAGCAGGGGTACCAGTACGGCCAGCAGTCGTACCAGCAGCCGTACGGCGCACCGCAGCAGCCGACCGGCGCACCGCAGCAGCAGGGCGGTGGCGAGGACGAGCGCGCCGTCGCGCGCTACCGCTACCTGCTCCGCACCGCTCCGCCCGAGCGCATCGAGGAGGTGCACGCCGAGGCCTTCGCGCAGCTCACCCCGGAGCAGCGCCGCATGGTCTACGAGGAGTTCACACGCACCGCACCCGCCGGTGAGGCCCCGCGCGGCGACGACCCCCGCTCCCTGGCCCAGTCGGCGACCCGCTCCGAGCTCCGCCAGCCCGGGTACATGGAGCGCTCGCTCGGCGGCATCGGCGGCGGTGGCGGCTTCGGCGGACGGCAGGGATCCGGCTTCGGCAGCATGCTCGGCGCCTCCCTGCTCGGCACGGTCGGCGGCTACGTGATCGGGTCCGCCCTGATGAGCGCCTTCCTGCCGGACCCCGGGTCGTTCGACGGTGGAACCGATGCAGGGGCTGCGGACGACGGCGGTCAGGGGGACACTGGTGACGGATCCGGTGACGGCGGTGCGTCCGACGGCGGCGGGTACGAGAACGCCTCCTGGGGCGATGGCGGATCCGACTTCGGCGGCTCGAATGACGGCGGCGGGTTCGACCAGGACTTCGGCGGCGACTTCGGTGGTGGCTTCGACGTCTGAGTGACGCTCCGCGCTCCACCGGCCCCTCCTGTCCAGCCGGTCACGAAGGAGCGACATGGCGATCATCGAGGCCACCGGCCTCACCAAGACGTACACGTCACGGTCCGGGCCCGTCCACGCGTTGGCGGGTCTCGACCTCGCGGTGCCGGAGGGCACCGTCACCGCACTGCTCGGCCCGAACGGCGCCGGGAAGACCACGACCGTGAAGGTGCTCACCACCCTGGTCGTCCCGGACGCCGGCACCGCGACCGTCGCCGGCACGGACGTCGTCGCCGACCCGCAGGGCACCCGGCGAGCGATCGGCGTGTCCGGGCAGTACGCCGCGGTCGACGAGAACCTCACCGGGGCCGAGAACCTCGAGATGATCGGCCGGCTGTACCACCTGGGACGCCGGGCCGCGCGCGACCGGGCCCGCGAGCTCATCGACGTGTTCGGGCTCGCCGAGGCGGGGGACCGGCCCGTGAAGGGGTTCTCCGGCGGCATGCGCCGGCGGATCGACCTCGCCGGGGCACTCGTGATGAACCCGCGGGTGCTGTTCCTCGACGAACCGACGACGGGCCTGGACCCGCGCAGCCGTCTCGCGCTCTGGGGGATCATCGAGGACCTCGTCGCCGACGGTGCGACCGTGCTCCTCACCACGCAGTACCTGGAGGAGGCCGACCAGCTCGCCGACGACATCGCCGTCATCGACGACGGTCGGGTCATCGCCGAGGGCACCTCGGACGAGCTCAAGGCGCAGGTGGGCGGACACCGGCTCGCCGTGACGCTGGTCGGCGCCGCCGACGGGGACACCGCGACGGCCGTCCTCCGGCGTCACGGCAGCGGCGAGGTCGAGACCAGTGCGGACGGTCGGTCGCTGGCGGTCGCCGTCGACGCCGGGCCGGCGGCCCTGCAACGGGTCCTGGCCGACCTCGGGGCGGCCGACGTCGCGCTGCACGACGCGGGCATGCGCCGCCCCACGCTCGACGACGTGTTCCTCCGGTTGACCGGGCACGCGGCGACGGCGGACGAGGCGGAGGCGGGCGACGGGTCGGGCGCGGGCCGGGCCTCCCGGCGGGGCCGCGGAGCACCACCGACAGACGGCGGCGCCACCGGCACCGGGGCGGGGTCGCCCGGTGACCCGGACGCCGGTTCACACCTGGCGGCGGGTGCCGGACGGGAGCGGAGCCGGTGACCGCGACGTCCACCGGGTCGGCCCTCGGGCGGCAGCTGCCCGTCGTGGTGACGTCCCCGCTCGCGGTGTGGATGGAGGACGGCTGGGTCGTCACGAAGCGGAACCTCACGAAGCTCAAGCGGTCGCCGGACATGCTCGTCTTCGCCGTCCTCCAGCCGATCATGTTCGTCCTGCTGTTCAGCCAGGTGTACGGCGGTGCGATCAGCGTGCAGGGAACCGACTACACGCAGTTCCTGATGGCCGGGATCTTCGCGCAGACGGTCGTGTTCGGGGCGACGTTCTCCGGGTCGGCGATGGCGCAGGACCTGAAGGACGGGCTCGTCGACCGGTTCCGCACCCTGCCGATGTCGGCGTCAGCGGTGCTCGTGGGCCGGACGGCCTCGGACCTCGTGCTCAACGGCATCTCGATGGTCATCATGATGGTGACCGGCCTCGCCGTCGGGTGGCGGGTCACCTCGTCGCCGTTCGAGTTCCTGGCCGGCGTCGGGCTCCTGCTGCTGTTCAGCTACGCGTTCAGCTGGGTGATGGCCCTGCTCGGCATGAGTGTGGGGACGCCGGAGGTCATCAACAACGCGTCGTTCATGATCCTGTTCCCGCTGACGTTCATCTCGAACGCGTTCGTCCCGAGCGAGACCATGCCGCTCGTGCTCCGGGTCTTCGCCGAGTGGAACCCGGTGTCGTCGCTCGTGCAGGCCGCCCGGCAGCTGTTCGGCAACGCGGGGTCCGCGCCGGTGCCGGACATCTGGACGATGCAGCACCCGGTCGCCACCGTGCTCATCGGGATCGTGGTGATGCTCGCGGTGTTCGTGCCGTGGGCGGTGCGCAAGTACACCCGGATCAGCAGCACCTGACGCAGGGCTCCGGGCGGCCGCGGTGGGCCGCCCGGAGTGCTCCTAGTCGCGGTCGGTGATCGCGTCGCGCACCTTGCGGCGCAGGACCTTGCCGATCATCGAGCGGGGGAGGTCCTCGACGACCACCACGCGCCGCGGCACCTTGTACGCGGCGAGCTGGTCGCGGCACCAGGCGCGCAGGGCGTCGGCGTCGAACGAGGACGGGTCGGCGGGCACCACCGCGGCGACGACCTGTTCGTTGCCGGCCTGCGTGATGCCGACGACCGCGACCTCCTTGACGCTCGGGTGCTTCATCAGGGTGTCCTCGACCTCGGACGGCGAGACGTTGAAGCCGCCCGTGATGATGAGCTCCTTGAGCCGGTCGACGATCCGCACGAAGCCGTCCGCGTCGATCGCCACGATGTCGCCGGTCCGGAACCAGCCGTCGGGGGTGAACACCTCGTCGGTGGCGTCCGCCTTGCCCCAGTAGCCGCTGAACACCTGCGGCCCGCGCACCTGCAGTTCGCCGGACTCGCCGGTGCCGAGGACCTTCGTCTCGTCGTCGGGGTCCACCACGCGGCACTCGGTCGAGGGCAGCGGGAGGCCGATCGCGCCGAGTCGACGGGCGTCGGACACCGGGTTGGCCATGAGCACCGGAGAGCACTCGGACAGGCCGTAGCCCTCGACCAGGAAGCCGCCGGTGCGGGCCTCCCACGGTTCGATGACGTCCTGGGAGAGCGGCATCGCGCCGGAGATGCCGATGTCGATGCCCTGCAGCGACACCCCGGCCGAATCGGCGGCGTGCTGCAGCCGCGCGTAGATCGGCGGCACGGCCGGCAGGAACGTCGGCGGGCGCTTCTTGATCGCCGCCAGCACGAGGGCCGGGTCGAACGCCGGGAAGAGCACGAGGCGCCCGGCGATGCTCATCGCGAAGGTCAGGCAGAGCGTCAGGCCGTAGGCGTGGAACATCGGCAGCACGGCGTGCACGACGCTGCCGTCACCGGCGCTGATCTGGGGGATCCAGGCGCGGGCCTGTGCGGCGTTGGCGAGCAGGTTGCGGTGGGTCAGGACGGCGCCCTTCGGGGTGCCGGTCGTGCCCGAGGTGTACTGGATGAGCGCGACGTCGTCGGTCTCCGGGCGCGGGTGCCGCTTCGACAGCTTCCGGCTCGACACCAGGTCGTCCCAGCGGGTCGTGCCGGTGACCGGTGCGGTGAGCTTCGCGCGCGACTCGCGGGCCTTCGCGACCGGCAGCGAGAGCGCCAGGCGGGTGCGGCGCGGCATGGCGCGCGTGAGGTCGACCGAGACGATCGCGTCGAGGGTGAGGTCCGAGGGGAAGTCCTGCAGCGTGGCGACCGACTTGTCCCAGGCGATCGCGACCTTCGCGCCGTGGTCCTCGAACTGGTGCCGGAGCTCGCGCGGGGTGTAGAGCGGGTTGTGCTCGACCACGATCGCGCCGAGCCGCAGCACGGCGTAGAACGCGACGACGTGTTGCGGGCAGTTCGGCAGCACGAGGGCCACGCGGTCGCCCTTCGTCACCCCGAGCTTCCGCAGGCCGTTGGCCGCGCGCGCGATCTGCTCCTCGAGTTCGGCGTACGTCGTCGTCCGCGTGAAGAACTCGAGCGCCACCGCCTTCGGCCAGCGCGCCGCGGACTGCTCGACCAGGTCCGGCAGGGACCCGGTCATCGGCTCGATGTCGTGCGGCACCCCTGACGCGTAGGAGGCAAGCCAGGGACGAGGCGTGTCGATGCTCACGCGGACCAACCTAGCGGGCGGACCCGAGTCCTCGTCAGGCATGCTCTCGGGCGGACGGAGGGCGCACTGTCAGGGGCGCGACGGACCATTGCACCATGTCGTTCGTCTCCGATGCCTTCCGCACCCGTCTGCAGGCCACGTTCACGGGCAGCACCGCCGGCAGTCCGGAGTGGGTGGACGCCCTCGAGCAGGGGACCGACGCCGGCTTCTTCGGCCCGGGCTCGGCCACGTGGTCGGTTCACGGCGGCAACCAGACCATCGTCGCCGGTGTGCGCGCGTTGCTCGTCCAGGCGCTGCACCCGGGTGCGCTCGCCGGCGTCGCGGACCACTCCCGGTACAAGGAGGACCCCTTCGGTCGGCTCGCCGGCACGATCCGGTGGATCTACACCGTCACGCACGGCGACACCGCGACCGCCCGGGCGGGGAGCGAGTGGGTGCTGAAGCTGCACGAGCGGGTCCGCGGCGTGTACGTCGACGGGCACGGCGTCGGACGGCCGTACACCGCGAACGACCCTGACCTGGCGCGCTGGGTGCACCTGGCGTTCACGGACGCGTTCCTGCGCACGGCGCAGCGCTGGGGGCAGCCGATCCCCGGCGGGGCGGACGCCTACGTCAAGGAGTGGGCGGTCGCCGGTCGGCTCATGCGGGTCGCGGACGCCCCCGAGTCCGAGGCCGAGCTGCGCGCCCAGATGGACGGGTACCTCGACCGCGGGGAGCTCGCGGTGACGCCCAGGACCCGGGAGGTCCTGCGCTTCATCAAGAACCCCCCGCTCGCCCAGCTGCTGCGACCGGGCTACCGGGCGGTGTACCAGGGCGCGGTCTCGACCCTCGACCCGCGGCACCGGTCGCTGCTCGGCATCCGGACGCCCGCGATCGGACCGATCGAGTTGCCCGTCGACCGGGCGACCGGGGTCGTCCTCGACGGCATCGGCAGCGTGCTCGGCACCCAGTCCGGCACCGAGCGTGCGGCGCTCGCCCGCATCGCCCGGCTGGAGCGCGAGGCGGCGGCGGAGCGGGGCATCGACGGCGCCTGACGGCCTGGCCGAGGTCGCACGATCGGCCGTTCGGACACGTCCCGGCCGAGCGTCGTGCGATCTCGGCCCCGCGCGGGCGGCGTGTCGTGCGACCTCGTGGGCGGGACCGGCCCGGGTGCGGACAGCGCTGGCACGGACGGGAGGCGCGGCACCAGCTGGAGCCGCGCCTCCCGTCCGCCGGTGGCTCAGAAGCCGGACGGCACCCGCGGGGTGTAGGCCTGCTCGAGTCGCGTGACCTCGTCCTCGGTCAGCGTGATCGCGGTCGCCGCGACGGCGTCGTCGATGTGGTGCTCCTTCGTCGCGCCGATGATCGGCGCGGAGACGGCGGGCTTGCCGGCGACCCACGCGAGCGCGACCTGCGCCATGCTCGCGCCCCGCTCCTCGGCGACCTGCCCGACCGCGTCGACGATCGCGCGGTTCGCGTCCTCGTCCTGGCGGTACAGTGTCTTGCCGAACTCGTCGGTGTCGGCACGCGAGCCGGAGCCCTGCGCGTCCCACGGGCGGGTGACCTTGCCGCGCGCGAGCGGGCTCCACGGGATGACACCGACGCCGGTGTGCTCGCAGAACGGGTGCATCTCGCGCTCCTCCTCGCGCTCGAGCAGGTTGTACTGGTCCTGCATGCTCACGAAGGGCGTCCAGCCGTGCAGCTCCGCGACGTGCTGCATCTCGGCGAACTGCCACGCCCACATGCTCGACGCGCCGATGTACCGGGCCTTCCCGGACTTGACGACGTCGTGCAGCGCCTCCATCGTCTCCTCGACGGGCGTGTCCGGGTCGAAGCGGTGGATCTGGTACAGGTCGACGTAGTCGGTGCCGAGGCGGGTCAGCGAGGCGTCGATCTCGTGCATGACCGCCGCACGCGACAGCCCGGCACCGTTCCGCCCGGGGCGCATCCGGTTGTAGACCTTCGTGAAGACCTGGACGTCCTCGCGCGGCGCGAGTTCCGCCAGGAGCTTCCCGGTGATCTCCTCGCTGCTGCCGGCGGAGTAGACGTTCGCGGTGTCGAACGTGGTGATGCCCGCCTCGAAGGCGCGGCGGACGAAGGGCCGGGCGTCGTCGAGGCCGACGCTCCAGGCGTGCGAGCCGGCGGCCGGGTCCCCGTAGGACATCATCCCGAGGACGATGCTCGAGATCTCGAGGCCGGAGCTGCCGAGGCGGGTGGTGGGGACGGTCGTGGTGTCGGACATGCGGGTCCTCCCGGGACGTGACGGTGCAGGTACCGACGGGACGGTCAGGCGGTCGTGCGGGCGTCGCGCCCGGTGACCGCGAGGAGCTTCACCTGCAGCGGAGCATCGTCGTCCACCTGCACTGGGGCCGCGTACAGGCCGGTCGCGGCGAGGGACTGGATCTGCGGCTCGAAGTGCGTCCACACCGCCTCGACGAGTTCGTCCGGCAGGTGCTCGTCGCTGCCGGTGGCCCGCGCGAGGTCCCACGTGTGGATCGCGATGTCGCTCGTCTGCTCCGCCAGGTACTCCCCGGCGCTCACCACGTCGGTGGCCAGGTGCACCGGGGTGTCCTGCGGTGCGCGCTGCCACGCCTCGATCGCCGCGCTCGAGTGCCGCTCCCACGCCGCCACGAGGTCGTCACCGATCGGCTCGAGGTCGGCCGCGGCCTGTTCGTGGTCGCACCCCGTCAGGAGCTTCGGGATCCACCGCTGCTCGTCGACCACGTGGGCGACGAGGTCCCGGGTCGTCCACTCCGAGTCGGGGGTGGCGGCGTCCCAGTCGGTGACCGCGGCGACGCGGCGGCCGAACTCCGCAGCCGCGATGGTCTGCAGGGCGATCCAGTCGGTGGGCATCGTGGTGACTCCTGTTCGTCAGCGGTGCTGCTCACGCTACCGCTCGGCACGTCGTGCGTCGGGACACGGGACGAGCCCCGACGCCGAGGGCGCCGGGGCTCGTCGAGTGGGACCGCGGGTCAGGCCGCCTGGAGGACGAACTGCACGTCGAGGTTGATCGTGACGTCGTTGCCGAGCGTGAAGCCACCGGCCTCGAGCGCGGCGTTCCAGTTCACGCCGAACTCGGTGCGGTCGATCTTGGTCGTCGCCTCGGCGCCGAGCTTGGTCTGGCCGTAGCCGTCGGTGGTGACGCCGCCGAACTCGGTCTTCAGCGTGACGTTCTTGGTGACGCCGCGGAGCGAGAGCTCGCCGTCGATGAGCATGTCGTCGCCGTCCTCGCGGATGCCCGTCGAGCGGAACGTCATGTGCGGGTGCTCCTCGGTGAGGAAGAAGTCACCGGTCGCGAGGTGCTGGTCGCGCTGCGCCTGGTTGGTGTTGATGCTGGCGACGTCGATCGAGGCCTCGAGGGTGGTGTCGAGGGGGTTCTCGGCGGTGACGAGCGTCGCGTCGAACTGCTCGAACTTGCCCTTGACCTTGCTGATCGCGAGGTGACGGACGGAGAAGCTGACCTCGGAGTGGGTCGGGTCGAGCTTCCAGGTGCCGGTGACGTAGCCGGGGATGGCGGAGGCGGTGAGAGCCATGGTGTGTCCTTCTTCGAGCGATGTGTCTTCGAGCGGTGAGTCGGGGGGCCGGCGCGGTGGTGCATGCGCCTGCATCGACCTTGATGCTACCCCATCCTGCACCCGTTTGGTTGAAGCGTCAACCATTGTTCACCGAGGAGTCGACCCGGGTACTGCGGAGACCCCTCACGAGAGCGCTCACTCCAGTAGCGTCGGGCACATGGAATTCAGGTACCTGGGCAACTCCGGACTCAAGATCTCCGAGATCACCTACGGCAACTGGCTGACGCACGGCTCGCAGGTCGAGAACGACGTCGCCACCCAGTGCGTGCGGGCAGCGCTCGACGCCGGCATCACCACGTTCGACACCGCGGACACGTACGCCAACACCGCCGCCGAGACCGTCCTCGGCGAGGCGCTCAAGGGTGAGCGTCGGCAGTCCCTCGAGGTCTTCACGAAGGTGTACTGGCCGACCGGCCCGAAGGGGCACAACGACGTCGGCCTCAGCCGCAAGCACATCATGGAGTCGATCAACGGCTCGCTCGAGCGGCTGCAGACCGACTACGTCGACCTCTACCAGGCGCACCGCTACGACTACGAGACGCCGCTCGAGGAGACCATGCAGGCCTTCGCGGACGTCGTCCGCCAGGGCAAGGCGCTCTACATCGGCGTCAGCGAGTGGACCGCCGAGCAGATCCGCGCCGGTGCCGCGCTGGCGAAGGAGCTCGGCTTCCAGCTCATCTCGAACCAGCCGCAGTACTCGATGCTGTGGCGCGTCATCGAGGGCGAGGTCGTCCCGGCCTCGAAGCAGCTCGGTCTGTCCCAGATCGTCTGGTCCCCGATCGCGCAGGGCGTGCTCACCGGCAAGTACAAGCCGGGCCAGCCGCTCCCCGAGGGCTCGCGCGCCACGGACGAGAAGGGCGGCGCCGACATGATCAAGCGGTTCATGCGCGACGAGGTCCTCGAGGCCGTGCAGCGCCTGCAGCCGGTCGCCGACCAGGCCGGACTCACGCTCGCCCAGCTCGCCATCGCGTGGACGCTGCAGAACGAGAACGTCGCGTCCGCGATCGTCGGGGCATCGCGCCCGGAGCAGGTCACGGACAACGTCAAGGCCGCGGGCGTCACCCTCGACGCCGACGCGCTCGCCGCGATCGACGACGCACTCGGCGACATCCCCGAGCGCGACGCGTCGAAGAACGTGTCGCCGGCGCAGCGCCCCGCCTGATCCGGCGGGTCGCGGTCGCGACCGACCAACCGACGGGAGGCCCGGTACCAGCTGGTACCGGGCCTCCCGTCCGTCGTGCGCCCACCGGCAGGCGACCGCTGCTCGGCTCGTGACCGGCGGGGGAGGCGCAGGGCACCCCGGTGGGGACACCGCGTGATCGGTGCGGGAAACCGCACACGCCTCCTCGTGCCCTGTGCGGGAACCCGGGCCGGTGTTGTGATGACGGAGCACCGCTCACCACGCTGCTGCCCGGCGACCCGAACGACCGAAGGCTCCACGATGCCCCTGCTCCCGCACGCCCGCGACCTGCTGCGGTGCCCGTGACCGCCTCCTCGATCGGAGCCCGCCGGTCGTTCGCCGACAGCGCGGTCGCCGCCGTGGCCCGTAGGTCCGCGACCGACTTGGCCTGGCTGCTCCCGGTCCTCGCCGTGACGGCCGCCGTCCTCGTGGTCGGCCTGGAGGGCAACCCGCAGCGGATCGACGACGAGGGCACGTACGCGGCCCAGGCGTGGTCGGTGTTCCACCTCGGCGGCCTCACCCACTACACCTACTGGTACGACCACCCGCCGCTTGGGTGGATCCAGATCGCCCTGTACACGGAGGCGACCGGAGCCTGGGTGCGGCACGCGACCGCGGTCGGCGCCGCGCGCGAGGCGATGGTGGTGTTCGCGGTCGCCTCCGCCGCCCTGCTGTACGTACTCGCGCGCAAGCTGCAGGTCAGCCGCCCGGCCGCAGCCGCGGCGGTGCTGGTGTTCGCCCTCTCGCCCCTGGCGGTGCAGTACCACCGCGACGTGTACATCGACAACGTCGCGACCCCCTGGCTCCTCGCGGCCTTCGTGCTCGCCGTGTCCCGGCACCACCAGCTCGTCGAGTTCGCCGGGTCGGCCGCCTGCATGGTCGCCGCCGTCCTCAGCAAGGAGACCTTCCTGCTCGCCCTGCCGTTCCTGGCGTGGACGATGTGGCGGTCGGCGCACCCGGAGATCCGCCGGTACACGCTCAGCGTCGCCGCGGTCGTCCTGGCGCTGGGCGGGTCGTCGTACCTGGTCTTCGCGGCGACGAAGGGCGAGCTCGTGCCCGGGCCCGGACACGTCAGCCTGTGGCAGGGCGTCACGTTCCAGCTCGGGGACCGGAGCGGCAGCGGCTCGGTGTTCGACCCGGCGACGCCCGCGAACCACGTGGTGAGCCTGTGGCTCGGCCTCGACCCCGCCTTCGTGGCGCTCGGGGTGGTCGCGAGCGTCGCCGCACTGGCGGTGCCGCGTCTGCGCTCGGTCGCAGCCGTCGCCGTCTTCCTCATCGCGGTCGTGCTGCGTCCGAACGGGTACCTGCCCGTGCCGTACCCGATCGCGATCCTGCCGTTCGCCGCCCTCGCGATCGCCGGGGTCTCGGACGTCCTCGTCCGGGCAGTGGTCGATGCGGTCCGACGGGCACGGCTGGCCCGGGCGTCCGGGGAGCCGTCGGGCAGACCGGGTCGCCTGGTCGTCTCGGTCGTCGGACTGACGGTCTGGTCGGTCGCGGCGGTCGGGGTCGTCGGCGCCGCCGCTCCCGCCTCCGCCGCCCGGCTCGGGTCGTTCATGACGACCTCCGCGGACGCGCCGATGCTCGGCGCGCAGGACTGGATCACCGCGAACGTCTCCCGGTCGGACCGGCTCCTGGTCGACGACGCCCTCTGGGTCGACCTCGTCCGGGCCGGCTTCCCACGGCAGAACGTCATCTGGTACTACAAGCTCAGCACCGACAGCGCCGTCGCACGTCAGAACCCGTCCGGCTGGCGCGACGCGGACTACATCGTGACGACGCAGTCCGTGGCGATCGGTGCCACGCAGCTGCCGGGCATCCAGGCCGCACTCCGCGCCTCGGCGCCGGTCGCGGTCTTCGGCGAGGGCGGCGAACAGGTCGTCGTCCGGCGCATCGACCGGCAGGGGGCGGAGCACCTCCGGACCGGTGCGGAGCGGTCCGCGGCGACCCGGGAGCGGGTCGGGACGGAGCTCGCCGGCAACCCGGCGCTCCGTGCGTCGGACGACCAGACGGCGCTCCTCCGCAACGGGGGTGTCGACGAGCGGGCGACGGTCGGGATCGGGGCGGCGCTCGCGGCCGGTCCGGTGACGCTCACCGCGCTCCCGGTCGTGCCGGGGGAGCAGGAGACGGCCCGCCGCGGCGTCGTCCTGCGGGCCACGGACACCGCCGCCGCCGAGCGGGCCGAGATGCGCCTGCGCGGACTCGAGGGAGCGTTGGCGCCGGACCGCGTGCACCGGCGCGGCACCGAGGTCGCTGCGACCTGGTCGCCGACCGACCCCGCGGGGCCCGGTGTGCTGCGCGAGGGTGCCGGCCGAGCCGGGTGACCGGCCCGTGACCGCCTGCCCTGAGATGCGATGAACCCTCGACATGACGGAGTGGCGGGCCATGGCAGATGAACAGCGCGTGTCGCGCGACTGGCAGGGGCCTGGCAAACCCTGTACCCCGACCAAACCACCTCCCCGTGACCCCCGAACCGGGGGCATGCGCTCACCAGTGACCCCAGTCCTGGTGCCACCCGTCCAGGGGGTGGCACCAGCGTCGACCCCGCACCCGTCCACCAGCCGTGGACCCGTCACGCCCGGAGCGACGGCAGCACCCGTGGCCGCTGTGGCGGCCTCCCGTCTCGTCCGCCTGACCCGGGCCGTGCGGGAGCTCGCCACCTTCGGCGCTGTCGGCCTCATCGCCTTCGTCGTCGACCTCGTCGTCTTCAACGTCCTCCGTGCCGGCGTCCTCGCCGACCACGCCGTGACCGCGAAGGCCGTGTCGGTCGTCGTCGCCACCCTGGTCGCCTGGCTCGGCAACCGGTTCGTCACCTTCCGGACGCAGCGCACCCGCGGCCGTCGGGAGACGGTCCGGGAAGGTGTGCTCTTCGCCGCCACGAACGCCGGCGGGCTCGCGATCGCAGCCGGCTGCCTGCTCGTCTCACACCACGTCCTCGGTCTCACCAGCACCCTCGCCGACAACGTCGCCGGCAACGGGGTCGGTCTCGTCCTCGGCACAGCGTTCCGCTTCGCCGCGTACAAGACCCTCGTCTTCCGTTCCCCCGACGCTCGTCGCACGAAGGAGCCCACCGAATGACCATGCTCACCACGCTGACAGCGGCCGCCGCGCCGCTGCTCCAGCCGAACGACCCCGCCGGGACGCCGGGGGACGTCCCGAACCGCGGCACCACGGACGTCCCGACCGGCGGGTCGGGGCAGAGCGCGCACGTCGCCTGGTCCCTGGGGGAGTGGATCGGCTACTCGGCGCTCGTCGCGATCTCCGTGCTGCTGACCCTGGTCGCGCTGTCCACCCTCTGGTGGATGCTGCACGCCTGGCGCTCACGCTCGGCCCTCCGCGCCACGAGCTTCAGCCAGACGCCGCGACCGGCCGCGCATCGCTTCACGCTCCTCGTGCCCGGGCGGCACGAGGAGGAGGTCATGGGGCAGACGCTCGACATGCTCGCCACCCAGGACCACCCCGACTTCGAGATCATCGCGATCGTCGGCGAGGACGACCCGGGCACCGACCGGGTCGTGCGTGAGGCCGCCGCCCGGCACCCCGGGCTCATCCGGGTCGTGGTGGACGACACCCTGCCGAAGAACAAGCCGAAGGCGATGAACCTGGCCCTGCAGTACGCGACCGGCGACATCGTGGGCGTGTTCGACGCCGAGGACGAGGTCTACCCGCGCCTGCTCAGCCTCGTCGACTCGCGGTTCCAGGAGACCGGCGCCGACGTCGTGCAGGGCGGCGTGCAGCTGATGAACTTCAAGTCCAGCTGGTGGTCGCTCCGCAACGTGCTCGAGTACTACTTCTGGTTCCGGTCGCGCCTGCACTTCCACGCCGAGTCGAAGTTCATCCCGCTCGGCGGCAACACCGTCTTCGTGACGAAGGAGCGGCTCGACTGGTCGGACGGCTGGGACGCGCACTGCCTCGCCGAGGACTGCGAGCTCGGCGTCCGGCTGTCGGCCGACAACGCCAAGGTCGTCGTCGCGTACAGCCCGGAGGCGGTCACCCGCGAGGAGACCCCGCCGACGTTCGCCTCGCTCCTGAAGCAGCGCACCCGGTGGAACCAGGGCTTCCTGCAGGTCCTCGAGAAGGGCGAGTGGAAGAAGCTCCCCACGTTCAAGCAGCGCTTCTTCGCCCGCTACCTGCTCACCATGCCGTTCATCCAGGCCGCGACCGGGCTGCTCATCCCGCTCAGCGTGGTCATGATCGCGTTCGTGAAGGTGCCCACCGGAATCGCCCTGATCTCGTTCATCCCGCTCGCGCCGACGCTCATGCTGCTCGCGGTCGAGATCGCCGGGCTCGGCGAGTTCGGCCGGCTCTACAAGGAGAAGGTCCGCGTCCGCGACTACGTGAAGCTCGTGCTCGGCCTCGTGCCGTACCAGGTGTTCCTCGCCGCCGCGGCCGTCCGTGCCGTCATCCGGCACGCCCGGAAGCAGAACGGCTGGGAGAAGACCGAGCACACCGGCCAGCACCGCGGTGCCGGCCAGCCCGAGGTCCAGGGCTTCCCGTCGGCCGTGACCGAACCCGAGCCGGCCCTCGTCGGCGCCACCGCAGGAGGTGACCGATGACCGCCAGCGTCACGGACACGACCGGCATCCCGATCCGCGGGGCACGGAACTCGTCCGGCCTCGGCACCTGGCTCCGCGTGCACGCCCGGAGTGCGGCCTGGCTCCTGCCCGTCCTCGCGATCGCCGCGGTCGTGCAGGCCTGGAACATGGGCGGCACCCCGCAGCGCATCGACGACGAGGGGACGTACACCGCCCAGGCGTGGGCGATCACCCACCTCGGTGAGATCACGCACTACACGTACTGGTACGACCACCCGCCCCTCGGCTGGATCCAGATCGCCGGGTACACGCAGCTGACCGGTGCGTTCGCCCGCTACCCGTTCGCCGTCGAGGCCGCCCGTGAGGCGATGGTGTTCTTCGCCGCCGTCTCCGCCGTGCTCCTCTTCGTGCTCGCCCGCCGGCTCGGTGCCGCCCGACCGACCGCGGCCGTCGCGGTGCTCGTCTTCGGCCTCTCGCCGCTGGCGCTGCAGTACCACCGCACCGTCTACATCGACAACGTCGCCACCCCGTGGCTGCTGGCCGCCTTCGTCCTCGTGCTGAGTCGCCGCCAGCAGCTGGCCGGGTTCATCGGCGCCGCCGCGTGCTTCGGGATCGCGGTGCTCAGCAAGGAGACCTTCCTGCTGGCGCTGCCGTTCCTCGTCTGGACCGCCGCCCGTCGAGCGGACCCGAGCACCCGTCGGTACACGCTCAGCGTCGCCGGAGCGGTCCTCGCCGTGATCGGTGGCGCGTACGTCCTGCTCGCCGGCGTCAAGGGCGAGCTCCTGCCGGGTGCCGGTCGGGTCAGCCTGCTCGAGGGCATCACCTACCAGCTCGGCACGCGTGCGGCGAGCGGTTCCGTCTTCACCGGCGGCAGCCTCGCGAACGAGGCCGCAGCGCAGTGGTGGGCACTCGACCCGGTGTTCATCGTGCTCGGCTCGGCAGCCGCGGCCGTCGGTCTGTTCCTCCGCCGCGTCCGGCCGATCGCCGCGCTGCTCGTCTTCCTGCTCGTGTTCATGTTCCGCCCGAACGGGTACCTGCCGGTGCCGTACGTGATCATGCTCGTGCCGTTCGGCGCCCTGCTCGTCGCGTACGTCGCGGAGCGCGCCGTGCTCGCCGTGACCGGGGCCACCGCGTTCCGCGCCCGGAACCGGGTCCGCGGTGCCGGCCGTCGCACCCTCGGCGGGGTCTGGGCGCTCGGCACGGCCGCTGCCGTCGTCGTCGCCGTCCCGCTCTGGGGCACGCAGCTGCGCGGGTTCCTGGTCGCCGACCTCGACCGACCGATGGCGCAGGCGCAGGACTGGATCGGCGACAACGTCGACAAGAGCTCCCGCCTGCTCGTCGACGACGCCATGTGGGTCGACCTGGTCGACGACGGCTTCGCGCGGAACAACGTGGTCTGGTACTACAAGCTCGACACCGACGGAGCCGTGGAGCGCCAGTCCCCGAACGGCTGGAAGGACTCCGACTACGTCGTCACGACCGACTCGATGCGCACCGGCGGGACCTCCTCGTCCGACGTGCGGCAGGCGATCGCGAACTCGACGACCGTCGCGTCCTTCGGGACCGGCAACCAGCAGGTCGACGTCCGGCTCATCAACGCGCAGGGACGGGCAGCGGCCGAACGCGAGGCCACCAGGGCGAGTGACCTGCGGAAGACGCTCGGGACCGAGCTCGCGGAGAACCCCGCCCTCCTGGCCGACGCCGGCACCGCGTCGCAGTTCCGGGCCGGCCAGGTGGACCCGCGCGCCGTGGTCTCGCTCGGTCAGGTCCTGGCCGACCGTCCGGTGGGCGTCGACCGCTTCACCCCGCTGCCGGGTGAGGACGGGCAGACGTTCCGGCAGGTCGTCCTGCACGCGAGCAGCGCACGGGCCGCGGCCGCCACCGCGCAGACCCTCGACGCCATGGCGGCCACCTACCGCCCGGAGTCCGTCGAGCGTGACGGCGACACCCTGACCGTCCGCTGGTCCGTCGCCGACCCGACCACCGCGCAGGTGGGGGCCCCGTGACCCCCGTGGCCTCCGCGGCCCGCACGACCCGTACCCGACCCCACATGCCTCCGACCCGAAGGAGCACCACCATGACCGCTTCCCCCTCCACCCGCCGCCGCACGGTCGTCGTCGGCGCCCTCGCGGCGTCCCTCGTCGCCGCCACCGTCGGGCTCGCCCCGCAGTCCGCGAGCGCCGCGCCCGACCAGGGCTGGCTCCGTGTCGGGCACCTGTCCCCGGACACCAAGAGCGTCGACGTCGAACTGTCCCGCCTGTCCGGTGGCAAGACCGTCTTCGAGCTCGACGACGTGGCGTACGGCCAGGTCAGCCCCTACGAGAAGCTCCCGACCGGGACGTACGTCCTGTCGATGCGCGCGTCCGACGCCCCGGACTCGACCCCGGTCATCTCGACCGACGTCACCGTGCAGGGCGGTGACGCGAGCACCGTCGTCGCGTTCGGCAAGAGCAGCGCGCTGGAGACGGCCGCGTTCACCGACGACCTGCAGCAGCCCGGGGACGGCAAGGCGAAGCTCCGGCTCGTCCAGGCCGCCACCACCGCGAAGACGGTCGACGTCAGCACCTCCGAGGGCACCGCGATCGCCTCCGACGCCGCGTTCGGCACCGCGACGAAGTACGCGACCGTCGACGCCGGCAAGTGGGACCTCGACATCTCGGGCGGCGGCCAGACCGGCAGCGCCGACGTCGACCTCGCCGGCAACACCGTCTCGACGCTGTTCGTCCTCGACGACAGCGAGGGCGACCTCACGGTCGTCCCCGTCACGGACGCGGCGGCGACCGCCGAGACCCCGGCCGGCGGCGTGCAGACCGGTGGGGGCGGCACGGCCGCCGCGCGACCGACGACCGACCTGCTCCACGCGGTCGTCCGTGCGTTCCGCGGGTTGTTCGGCTGATCCTGCCGACACCCATCCAGACAGGAGGCCCGGCCAGCGTGAGCCGACCGGCCGACGCCCGCCGGGCCTCCCGTCCGACACCCAACGTCCACCACCCAGCAGAGAGCGAGCCAGCATGACCCGCAGGAACTGGATCCCCGTGACCGCCGTCGCGCTCGCCGCGGTCCTCGTGACCGGCGGCATCGCCGTGGCCGCGGTCCAGCCGTGGTCCGACCGCGCGCCGGAGGCCGGCGGCGTCTCCACCCCGACGTCGACGACCGCGGCCGGCGGGCCGCGGACCCCCGCGCAGCTCCGCACGGACTTCCTCGACCGGTACGTCGAGGACGGCCGGGTCGTCCGGAAGGACCAGGGGAACGACACCGTCAGCGAGGGCCAGGCGTACGGCCTGCTCATCGCGTACGCGGCCGGCGACCGCGAGCGCTTCGGCGAGATCTGGTCGTGGACGGCGGAGCACCTCCTCACTGAGGACCACCTGCTCGCGTGGCGCTGGACGAGCGACGGCGGGGTGGCGGACGCGCAGTCCGCGAGCGACGCCGACCTCGACGCGGCCCGGGCGCTCGTGCTGGCCGGGAAGACGTGGGGCGACGACCGTCTCACGGCGGCCGGCACGCGGCTGGCCGACGCCGTGCTCGACCACGAGACCGTTTCGACCGACGCCGGTCTGGTGCTCCTGCCGGGACCGTGGGCGGACTCCGACCCGTACCGGTACAACGCCTCCTACGCGTCCCCGGCCGCCTACCGGGTCCTCGGGGACGCGACCGGTGACGCCCGGTGGGCAGCGTTGGAGCGTGGGTCGACGGCCGTGACCTCCGCGGTCCTCGAGGAGACCGACCTGCCGAGCGACTGGTCGCAGGTGCACCCGGACGGCGCCGTCGACGCGATGCCCACCAGCGCGTCCGACCCACGGGTGCTGTACGGGTACGACGCCATGCGGATGCCGCTCCGGTACGCCGAGGCGTGCACCCCGTCCGACCGGGCCCTCGCCGCCGGCCTCGTGCCGACCCTGCGCCGCAGCACCGAGCTCGCGGCGCAGCTCGACCTCGGTGGCACGGCCGTCACGGGGGACCGGAGCGCGCTCGCCTACGTCGCCCGGGCCGCGGCCGAACGGGCCGCCGGGTCGACGAGCGCGGCGGCGGCCGACCTCGAGCGTGCCGACCGGACCGCCGCCACGACGCCGACGTACTACGGCGACGCGTGGGCGGCACTCGGCGCGACGATGCTCACGTCCGACGTGCTCGGCGGGTGCGCGACCGCTGACGGAGGCACGTCGTGACCGGGCAGCGTGGTCGTCGCGCCGTCCGCCCGGACGGCGGCGCAGCGGGGACGGCGCTGCGCACGCGGCTCCGCCGGCACCGGGTCGCCCTGAGCGCGGCCGTGGCCGTCGTGGTCGCCGCCGGCGCCGTGGCGACGGGTGTCGCCGTGGCTGCCGATGACGGGACCGACGGAGTAGCCGGCGTACCGACCGCGACGCCCTCCGCGGCCTCGTCGTCCGCGTCCGGTCCCTCGTCCGCGCCGAGCGGCGACCGGGACATCGCCGGGTTCCAGGACCCTGCGGCACCGGCGGCCCGTTCCGACGCGACGCCGACCCGGGTGTCGATCCCGGCCATCGGGGTCGACGCGGGCCTGGAGGACCTCCACCGCGGGGCCGCCGGCGAACTCGACCCGCCCGGGGCCTGGGACGACGCCGGTTGGTTCAGCGACGGCATCGTGCCGGGCGAGGTCGGCCCGGCCGTCATCGCCGGGCACGTCGACAGCCCGACGAGCGCCGCGGTCTTCTTCCGCCTCGACGAGCTCGCCGCCGGTGACCGCATCGCCGTCGCGATGACGGACGGCAGCACCCGCACCTTCGCCGTCGACCGCACCGAACGCGCGGCGAAGAGCGCCTTCCCGACGAGCGACGTCTACGGCACCACACCCACCCCGACGCTGCGGCTCATCACGTGCGACGGCACGTTCGACACCGCCACCGGGCACTACACGGACAACCTCATCGTCTTCGCCGACCTCGTCGACGACTGACCCGGCCCCGGACGCCCGACCCGGACACCCGACCCGGGCACCCGACCCGACCCCGACACCCGACCCGACGCGGACACCCGACCAGACCCGGACCCCGGCAGGACACCGAACAGGAGCACCCGATGCCCGACCGCACCCTCGTGATCATCCCCACGTACGACGAGGCCGAGAACATCCGTCCGATCATCCTCCGGACGCTCGACGCCACCGACGAGCACGTGCACGTCCTCGTCGTCGACGACGCGTCCCCCGACGGCACGGGGGAGATCGCCGACACCATCGCCGGCGAGACCGACCGGGTGCACGTCCTGCACCGCACCGTCAAGGACGGCCTCGGCGGTGCCTACCTGGCGGGGTTCGCGTGGGGGCTCGACGCCGGGTACGCGAAGCTCGTCGAGATGGACGCCGACGGCTCCCACCACCCGGAGTACCTGCCGTGGATGACCGAGCTCGCCGACACGTCCGACCTCGTCCTCGGCTCCCGGTGGGTGCGCGGCGGGCGCGTGGAGAACTGGCCCTGGCACCGGGAGCTCCTCTCACGCGGCGGCAACCTCTACACGCGGCTCGCGCTCGGCGTCGACGTGCGGGACGCCACCGGCGGGTTCCGCGTCTTCACCGCGGACGCCCTCCGACGCATCGACCTCGACGGCATCGCGTCGAAGGGCTACTGCTTCCAGGTCGACCTCTGCTGGCGTGCACTCGAGGCCGGGCTGCGGGTCGTCGAGACGCCGATCACGTTCACCGAACGGGAGTTCGGGGTCTCGAAGATGAGCGGGAACATCGTGCGCGAGAGCCTGACGCTCGTGACGCGGTGGGGGATCGACCGGCGGCTCCGCGAGGCCCGGTCGCTCCTCCGGTACCGCCGGCGGCTCCCGTCGGTGCGCGCGAACGCGCACACGGTGCCGAACCCCACCGCCTGACGGGCGTACCGACGAACGGACGGGAGGCCCGGTACCAGCTGGTACCGGGCCTCCCGTCCGTCATATGGGGTGCGCGGTCAGCGCACCACGACGAGGCCACGGCCGCCGAAGCGGACGCCGTCGGTGTCGAAGTCGGCGTCGCCGAAGCTGAACAGCACCTCACCGCTGGCGCCGACGAGCGGCACCTCCGTCGCGGCGTCCGACAGGTTGACGACGACGTGCACCGGCGCCGCGGAGGGGCCGAGCAGCCCGCGGGTGAGCACGAGCCAGCGCTCGTCCTCGCTGAACCGCACCGCGTTCGCCTCGTACCGGTGGTCGACGAACGCCTCGTCGGTCCGGCGGAGGGCGACGAGCACGCGGTAGGCGTTGAGGATGCGGGCACCACGCTCCGACTCGGCGTCGGCCCAGACGAGCTTCGAGTTGGTGAACGTCGTCGGGTCCTGCGGGTCCGGCACCGTCGACTCGTCCCAGCCGTGCTCCGCGAACTCCTTGATGCGGCCCTCGGCCGTCACCTTGCCGAGCTCCGGCTCCGGGTGCGACGTGAAGAACTGCCACGGGGTCGTCGCGGCGAACTCCTCACCCATGAACAGCATCGGCGTGAACGGGCCGAGCAGGGTCAGGGCCGCCGCGATGACGAGCCCCTCGTCCGACACGGTCGCAGCCAGGCGGTCGCCGGCGGCCCGGTTGCCGATCTGGTCGTGGTTCTGGTTCGCCACGACGAGCGCTGTCGTGGGCGAGGTCCCACGGTCGATCGGGCGACCGTGGCGCTTGCCGCGGAACGAGGACCACGTGCCGTCGTGGAAGAAGCCCTGGTCGAGCACCTTCGCGAGTGCCGTCAGCGGGGCGAAGTCGGCGTAGTAGCCGTTCGTCTCCCCGGTGACGGCGACGTGCACGGCGTGGTGGAAGTCGTCCGACCACTGCCCGGCGAGCCCGTAGCCGCCGGCCTCGCGCGGACGGAACATCACCGGGTCGTTGAGGTCCGACTCGGCGATGAGCGAGAGCGGCTTGCCGGTGAACGACGAGTAGGCGTCGGTCTCGCTCGCCATCTCGGCCAGGACGTGCGGCCGGGTCGTGTCGCGGATCGCGTGCACGGCATCCAGGCGCAGGCCGTCGACGTGGTGGTCGCGGAACCACATGCGGACGTTGTCCAGGACGTAGCGGCGGACCTCGGGGTGCTCGACGTTGACCGAGTCGCCCCAGGTGTTCGCCAGGCCCTGGACGAGGTACGGGCCGTACAGCGGCAGGTAGTTGCCGCTCGGGCCGAGGTGGTTGTAGACGACGTCCTGGATGACCCCGAGACCGAGCGCGTGCGCGCGGTCGACGAAGCGGTCGTACGCGTCGGGCCCACCGTAGGGGGCGTGCACCGCGTACCACGCGACGCCGTCGTAGCCCCAGTTCCACTCACCGTTCACGCCGTTCACGGGCAGGAGCTCGACGAACTCCACGCCGAGCTCGACGAGGTGCTCGAGCTTCGCGGCGGCGGCGTCGAGGGTGCCCTCGGGCGTGAAGGTGCCGACGTGCATCTCGTACACGACGCCACCGCGGACGGGGCGGCCGGTCCAGGCGTCGTCGGTCCACGCGAAGCGGGACGGGTCGACGACCTCGGACGGGCCGTGCACGCCCTCGGGCTGGAACCGGCTGCGCGGGTCGGGGCGGACCGCGTCGTCGTCGCCGATGCGGAACCCGTAGCGGGCGCCGACGACCGGCAGGACCGCGTCGGTGGTCCACCAGTCGTCGTCGCCGCGTGTCAGCGGGTACTCGGTCCCGTCGACGACGAGGCGGACGTTCTCGGGCTCGGGGGCCCAGACGCCGTAGCGGTCAGGACTGGTCATGCGTGACCCTCCAGGATCTCGACCTCGGCCTGCGCGTCGGTCTCGGTGTCGTCGGTGGTGGTGTTCGTGGTGTCCGTGCTCGCCGCGTCCGTGCTCGCCGCGTCCGTGGCGTCGTGTCCGGCGCCGTCGACGACGTCGGCCGGCACGAGGAGCGCGACCGGGAAGTCCGCGAGCAGCTCGCCGAGCAGCAGGTCGCGGTCCGCCGGGAACCGGCGACCGGTCAAGAGGTCGACGCGCTCGACGGGGACGACGTGCAGCAGCGTGTCCGCCCAACCGCCCACGGCCTCCAGGCCGAGCGGCAGCCGGGTGGCGATCGTCACGGCGCCGCCACGGTCGAACGCGACCACGTGGTCGGCGGCCGGACCGGTCGCGTCGAGCGGGACGTACCGGCTGAAGAGCTCCGGGTGGTCCCGGCGGGCGCGGAGGGCACGGCTCGTGACGAGCGTCTTGGCAGCGGCGTCGAGGTCGATCGCCGGGAGCACGTCGGGCCCGTCGTCGTCCGCTCCGTCGAGCGTCGCGAGGACCCGGCGGCGCTCGGCGTAGTCGACCGGACGACGGTTGTCGGGGTCGACGAGCGAGCGGTCCCAGGCCTCCGTGCCCTGGTAGACGTCGGGGACGCCGGGCGCGGTGAGGTGCAGGATCTTCGCGCCGAGGCCGTTCGACCAGCCCGCCGCGGTGATCCGCTCGTCGAGGGCGTCGAGCTCGGCGACCACGGCGGGGTCGTCGAACGACGCGTCGACGAGCGCGTGCATCTGCTGCTCGAACGCCTCGTCCGGCTCGGTCCACGTCGTGCTGTCGCCGGCTTCGCGCGAGGCCTTCTCGGCGTAGGCGTGCAGCCGCTCGCGGGAGGCCGGGCGGGCGCCGACGATCGCCTGCCAGAGCAGGTTCGCGAACACGCCGTCCGCGAGCGGGGCGAGGGCGTTCAGCCGGTCGAAGGTCGCCGTCCACTCCTCGCCGAGTTCGGCGAGGACCGCGATGCGTGCGCGGGTGTCCTCGCTCCGCTTCGTGTCGTGCGTGGTGAGCGTGGTCATGGCGAGCGGCCAGCTGGCGAGGCGCTCGCGCTGGGCGGCGTGGAACTCGTCGAGGGTGACCGAGAAGATGCTCGGGTCACCGCCGACCTCGCTCAGCGACGACAGACGGGAGGTCCGGTAGAACGCGGTGTCCTCGACGCCCTTCGCCATCACCATGCCGCTGGTCTGCTGCAGGCGGATCGCCGCGGCGTCGTCTCCATCGCACAGCGCCGGCGCGATGCGGTCGATGACGTCGGCGAGGTCCGGGCGGGACTCCGCCGCGACCTCGAGCGCCTCGACGAGGTGGTGGATGCCCTCGGGCAGGTAGGTCCGGTAGACCTCGAAGCTCGCGACGACCTCGGCGACGGCGTCGACGATGCGGTCCTCGGCGAGGGGTGCACCGTCGGCCTGCACGACCGGGTCGACGACGAGCAGGCGGGCGAGACGACGCACCTCGCTGTTGAGGATGCCGTCGGCGATGCCTCGACGGGTGCCACGGGTCAGGTCCTGCCAGGCGACGTGCTCGCCGCGCAGGCGGTCCTCGAGCGCGGTGAGGGGTGCCTCGCCCGCGGGGTCGACGAACACGCGGTCGATGAAGCCGAGCGCGTCGTAGCCGGTCGTGCCGTCGACGGGCCACGACGACGGCAGGAGTTCGCCGGGCTCCAGGATCTTCTCGACGAGCGTGTAGGCGCCGCCGGTCAGGTCGGCGAGGTCGTCGAGGTAGCCGGCCGGGTCGGTCAGGCCGTCCGGGTGGTCGATGCGCAGCCCGTCGACGAGCCCGTCGCGGAACCACGAGCCGATGACCCCGTGCGAGGCGGCGAACACCTCGGGCTCCTCGACACGGATCGCCGCGAGGGTGTTCACCGCGAAGAACCGGCGGTAGTTCAGCTCCGAGTCGGCGCGCTTCCAGTGCACGAACTCGTAGTGCTGCCGCGCGTGCACGGTCGCGACGTCGTCACCGTCGTGCACGGTGCCGGGAGCGGTCGGGTACGCGGTCTCCCCGACGAGCAGACGGGGCGCGTCGTCGGCGCTGCCGGTGTCGAGCGTGACGCCGTCGAGCAGCCGGTCGTCGAGGACCGGGATGCGGATGCGTCCACCGCCGGCCGCCCAGTCGACGTCGAACGCCCAGGCCATCGGGGACTCCTGGCCGTGCTCGAGGAGCGACCACCACCACGGGTTCACGGCCGGCGTGGCCACACCGACGTGGTTCGGCACGACGTCGACGAGGACGCCGAGCCCGGCCGCGTGCGCGGCCTCGGCCAGTGCCCGGAGGGCGTCGTCGCCACCGCGGTCGGTGTCGACGTGGCTGTGGTCGACGACGTCGTACCCGTGGCCGGAGCCGGGCTCCGCCTGCAGGACGGGGGAGAGGTACAGCCAGTCGGCGCCGAGGTCACGGACGTAGTCCACGACGTCGCGCGCGGCGTCGAGGTCGAAGTCGGCGGTGACCTGGAGGCGGTACGTGGAGGTCGGGTTGCGGCGGCTCATGCGGCACTTCCAGGGGTGTCGGATCCGGCGGCGGGAGCGTCGCGCTCGGACGCAGCGTCGTCGGAGGAGGGTGTGGCGGGGGTCTCGGTGCCGGTCGTCGGCGTCCCGGCGGTGTCCGCTGCCGGTGCCGGGGCGACGCCGGCGGCGCCGGCCGTCCCCGCCGCGCTCGGTGTCGCGGACGCTGCGGGGTTCGCGGGGGTGGCGGTCGGGTGCTCCGGCTCGCTCTGCTCCGCGGTGTCGACGGGCGTGCGCTGGATCTCGTGCTCCGGCTCGGCACGCAGCACGATCATCGACCGTGCGGGCACGTCGAGCGCGTCGCCGGCCTCGAGCACCTCGTCGCGGGCCCCCGGCTCGGCGGTGTCGATGCGGACGGTCCAGCCGGGGGAGTACTCCTCCGGCGGGAGGGTGAACGTGACGACACCGTCGTGCGCGTTGAAGTACGTCAGGAAGGCGACGTCGGTGACCCGCTCACCGCGGGCGTCACGCCCGCGGATGCCCTCGCCGTTCAGGTACATGCCGACGCTCTTGCCGAAGCCGGAGTCCCACTCCTCGGGCTGCATGGCGTCACCGGCGGGCGTCAGCCACACCACGTCGGGCAGCGGCTCGCCCTCGCCCCGACGCACCGGACGGCCGTTGAAGTACCGGGTGCGGCGGAAGGTCGGGTGGTCGTGCCGGAGCTTCACGACGTCCGCGGTGAACTGGATGAGTTCGTCGTCCGCCGTGGACCAGTCGATCCAGCTCAGCTCGGAGTCCTGCGCGTAGACGTTGTTGTTGCCCTGCTGGGTGCGACCGAGTTCGTCGCCGTGCGCGATCATCGGCACGCCCTGGCTGAGCAGCAGCGTCGCGAGGAAGTTCCGCTGCCGCTGGAGTCGGAGCGCGTTCACGTCCGGGTCGTCCGTCGGCCCCTCCACGCCCGAGTTCCAGGACCGGTTGTGGCTCTCGCCGTCGTTGTTGTCCTCGCCGTTCGCCTCGTTGTGCTTCTCGTTGTAGGAGACCAGGTCGTACAGCGTGAAGCCGTCGTGCGCGGTGATGAAGTTGATGCTCGCCTTGGGCGTGCGGCCGTCGTGCTCGTACAGGTCGGCGGAGCCGGAGATGCGGGACGCGAACTCACCGAGGGTCGACGGCTCGCCGCGCCAGAAGTCACGGACGGTGTCGCGGTACTTGCCGTTCCACTCCGACCACTGCGGCGGGAAGTTGCCGACCTGGTAGCCGCCGGGGCCGACGTCCCAGGGCTCGGCGATGAGCTTCACCTGCGACACGATCGGGTCCTGCTGGACGAGCTCGAAGAAGGCCGCGAGTCGGTCGACTTCGTAGAACTCACGGGCCAGGGCGGCGGCGAGGTCGAAGCGGAAGCCGTCGACGTGCATCTCGGTGACCCAGTAGCGGAGCGAGTCCATGATCAGCTGCAGCGAGTGCGGGTGCCCGACGTTGAGCGAGTTCCCGGTGCCCGTGACGTCCATGTAGTACCGCTTGTCGTCGTCGAGGCGGTAGTACGCCGCGTTGTCGATGCCGCGGAACGACAGGGTCGGTCCGAGGTGGTTGCCCTCGGCGGTGTGGTTGTACACGACGTCGAGGACGACCTCGATGCCGGCGCGGTGCAGCTCGCGGACCATCGTCTTGAACTCCTGCACCTGCTGGCCACCGTCGCCCGAGGACGAGTAGTGCGCGTGTGGCGCGAAGAACCCGATGGTGTTGTAGCCCCAGTAGTTCGACAGCCCCTTGTCCTGCAGGGTCGAGTCGTTCACGAACTGGTGCACGGGCATGAGCTCGAGCGTCGTGACGCCGAGTCGCTTGAGGTGCTCGATGACGGCCGGGTGCGAGACGCCCGCGTAGGTGCCGCGCTGCTCCTCGGGCACGTCGGGGTGCGTCTCGGTGAGGCCCTTGACGTGCGCCTCGTAGATGACCGTCTCGCCGTAGGGGATGCGCGGCGGGCGGTCGCCCTGCCAGTCGAAGAACGGGTTGATGACCACGCCCTTCACCATGTGCGACGCGGAGTCCTCGTCGTTCGTGGAGTCCGGGTCGCCGAACGTGTACGAGAACAGGGACTGGTCCCAGTCGATGTCACCGCTGGTCGCCTTGGCGTACGGGTCCAGGAGGAGCTTCGCCGGGTTCGAGCGCAGCCCGTTCGCCGGGTCGTACGGGGCGTGCACACGGAAGCCGTACTGCTGGCCCGGGCCGACGGTCGGCAGGTACGCGTGCCAGACGTGGGCGTCGACCTCGACGAGGCGGACGCGCTCCTCGGTGCCGTCGGCATCGAACAGGCAGAGCTCGACCCCTTCGGCGACCTCGCTGAACACGGCGAAGTTCGTGCCGCTGCCGTCGTAGGTCGCGCCGAGGGGGTAGGGGTTGCCGGGCCAGGTGTGCAAACGTGCCTCCAGAAGGGGTGAACCCGGCCAACGTATCGAGGGACCCCTGTGATGTCCGCGGCCCCGCCGAGTAGCGTCACCGCCATGACCAACATCGTCACGCAGATCGCAGACAAGGTGCGGCCCGTCGGCGTCGCCTCGAACTACGGCGACCCGGTGGACGTCGGGGACAGCACGCTGATCCCCGTCTCCGTCAACTGGTACGGCTTCGGCGGCGGCTCCGACGCCGACGAGGACGGCGCCGGTGGCGGTGGCGGCGGGGCCGTCTCGCTCCCCGTCGGCGCGTACGTCCGCCGTCCCGGCCAGGACCTCGCGTTCGAGCCGAACCTCATCTCGCTCCTCACCGTGAGCATCCCGGTCATCTGGGTCACGGGCAAGGTGCTCGCGAAGCTCATCCGCGCGCTGAAGAAGTGACGGACTGACCGGATCACGGACGGGAGGCACGGTGCGGACCCGCACCGTGCCTCCCGTCCGTCGCGGGTCGCGTCCCGCATCCACATCGCCACTACACTGGCGGGACACACACGGGAGTCCGGGTCCACCGGGCTGAGAGGGAGCGAACGGCGCTCCGACCGTCGAACCTGATCCGGATCATGCCGGCGCAGGGAGGAGTCCAGGTCATGCCTGCTGTCATGCAGTCTGCTGTCCCGTCCACCACGCCCACCCGCTCGCTGCGGTGGCGGGTCGTGGACATCGTCGTCGCGAGCGTCCTCGCCGTCGCGATCGGCGTCGTCTTCAAGCTGTGGGAGTTCGGCTACGAGCCGATCAGCGCCGCCAGTGCGCTCGTGCTCCCCGGCACCCAGTCGCTCTTCGGCGGGGTCTGGCTGCTCGCCGGTCCGATCGTCGCGATCGTCGTGCGCAAGCCGGGTGCGGCCCTGTACGCCGAGATGGTCGCGGCGTCGGTCGAGGCCCTGCTCGGCACGCAGTGGGGGTGGCTCACGCTCGAGGCCGGGCTCGTGCAGGGCCTCGGCGCCGAGCTCGTCCTCGCGTTCTTCCTGTACCGCGTGTACCGGCTGCCGGTCGTCGTCCTCGCCGGGGCCGCCGCGGGACTCGCGCTCGGCGTCAACGACTCACTGCTCTGGTACGCGGGGCTCGACGCCGGCTTCAAGGTCGTCTACGTGATCTGCGCCGTCATCTCCGGTGCCGTCATCGCCGGACTCGGCTCGTGGCTCATCGTCCGCGCCCTCGCCGCCACCGGCGTGCTCTCGTCGTTCGCCGCGGGCCGCGAGCACACCAAGCGTGCGGCTCGCGCCTCGGCGTGACGTCCGCACCGTCCGCCGCCGCCGGGCCCCTGTCCGACACCACGGCGTCCGCGGCACGGATCGCCTTCCGCGACTGGGGGTGGCGGTACGCGTCCCGTGAGCGGTGGGCCGTGCGCGGGGTGGACCTGACCGTCGAGCCCGGCGAACGCGTCGCGGTCGTCGGGCCCTCCGGTGCCGGCAAGTCCACCCTGCTCCGGGCCGTCGCGGCCGTGCTGCCCGACGAACCCGACCCGGACGACGACACCGCCGCCGCGGTCCAGGGCGAAGTGCTCGTCGACGGGGTCGCACCGGGCAGCGCCCGCGGGCGGGTCGGGCTCGTCATGCAGGACCCCGAGGCGCACACCGTGATGTCCCGGATCGGCGACGACGTGGCCTTCGGGTGCGAGAACACCGGGGTGCCGCCGGAGGAGATCTGGCCGCGGGTCCGCGCTGCGCTCGACGTCGTGGGACTCGACCTGCCGCTCGACCGGTCCACCACGGCGATGTCCGGCGGGCAGCGGCAGCGGCTGGCGCTCGCCGGGGTGCTCGCGATGCGCCCGGGCGCCCTCGTGCTCGACGAACCGTGCGCGAACCTCGACCCGGACGGGGTCGCGCAGGTGCACGACGCCGTCCGTGCCGTGCTCGACGAGACCGGCGCCACGCTCCTGGTCGTCGAACACCGGATCGGCACTTGGCTCGACCTGGTCGACCGCCTGGTGCTGCTCGAACCGGCCGGCGGCGTCGTGGCCGACGGGCCCCCCGCCGAGGTGCTCGCCGCACACGGACCGGCGCTCACCGCGGCCGGCGTCTGGGTGCCGGGCAGCGAACCCGCACCCGGCTCCGCACGACACCGTGCGGCCCAGAGCGCCACCGCGGACCGGCCGGGAGGGACGGATCGCCTCGTCGCATCGGCCCTCGGCACGGCGCGGGGCCGGGGACCCCGCATCGGCAGCAGCATCGACCTCTCCGTGCGTGCCGGGCAGGTCATCGCGGTCACCGGACCGAACGGCGTGGGCAAGTCCACGCTCGGCCTGACCCTCGGCGGGCTCCTCCGACCCGCCGCGGGCTCCGTGCACGCGACCGCGGCACTGCGGGGCGACGCGGCCGAGGACCCGTCGGCATGGTCGAGCCGCGAGCTCGCCGCCCGGATCGGCACCGTCTTCCAGGACCCCGAGCACCAGTTCATCGCCCGCACCGTCCGCGAGGAGCTCGCCGCCGGCCCGCGTGCCGTGGGACGGCCGGACGTCGATGCCCGGGTCGACCGGGTGCTCGCCGACTTCGACCTGGCGCACCTCGCCGACCAGCACCCGTTCACGCTGTCCGGTGGCGAGCAGCGCCGGCTCGCGATCGGGGCCGTCATCGCCGCCGAGCCGCCCGTGCTCGTGCTCGACGAACCGACGTCGGGACAGGACCGGGCGACGTGGCAGGCCGTGGTCGACCGGCTCGGCGAACTCGCCGACGGCGGGACCGCGGTCGTCGCCGTGACGCACGACCGTGACCTCGTGCGGGCGCTCGACGCGGTGGAGGTCGTCCTCGGGCCCGACGGCGTGCGCGCTGCGGTGGCGGACGAGCACGACGGACCGCCGCACGTGGCGCCGGCCGCGTCGGCCGCGACCGGATCGGCCGGCACCGGATCGGCCGCCCGGACCGACGCGGTCACGCCGGCCGCGTCGACCTGCTCGATGGACGCGCGCAGCAGCACGGGCCGCGAGCGCACCCGCGCGACGACCGCCGGGGCCGCGGCCGGACCGCCCGTGCGGGCCGAGCCTCCCGTCCGGCCCCGCGGGATCCGCGGTGTGCAGCCGGTGGCGTCGCTGCTCGGCGTCCTGGCGCTCGGCCTGTGCCTCGTGCTCAGCCTGGACGTCGTGTCCGCCGCGGTCGCGCTCGGACTCGAGGTGCTCCTGCTCCCGCTCCTGCGGATCCCGCCGCGGACGTTCCTGCTGCGGACCGCGCCGCTGCTCGCGGCGGTGCCGCTGACGGCCGTGAGCATCGCCCTGTACGGCCGGCCGTCCGGGCGCGAATGGTTCGACGTCGGCTTCGCGCACGTGACCGACGGATCGCTGACCCTCGCACTGGCGACCGCGCTGCGCGTGCTCGCGGTGGGGCTGCCGGCGATCGCGCTGTTCGTGCGGGTGGACCCGACCGACCTGGCCGACGGGCTCGCCCAGCTGCTCCGGTTGCCCGCGCGCTTCGTGCTCGGCGCGCTCGCGGCGATCCGGATGACGACCCTGCTCGGCGATGACTGGCGGCAGCTCGGCAACGCACGGCGGGCCCGGGGCGTGGCCGACACCGGGCGGCTGCGGCGCGGAGCGTCCATGGCGTTCGCGCTGCTCGTGCTGGCGCTCCGGCGGGCGACGACGCTCGCGGTGGCGATGGAGTCGCGCGGGTTCGGTGCGCCCGGACGGCGGACGTGGGCGCGGAGCGTCCGGTTCGCCGGACCGGAGTGGGCGATGGTCGGGGTGCTCGTCGGCATCGGCGCCGTCGCGGTCGCCGTGGCGGTGGCGGCGGGGACGTGGCGTGTCTGACGAGCTGACCGGTCACACGACCGACCCCGCGGCGGTCGTCGCCGACGTGGTGGCACGCATCCGCGTCGCGGTGGCGGGCGGGGTCGGCGGTGGTCTGGTCGGAGGCGGCGACGGGGGCGACGGTCGTGCTCCCGGTTCCGGTGGGGACGGCCTCGGTCCGGACGGTGACGGTGCCGACGGCCGTGGGCGGGTGGTGGTGCTCGTCGACGGGCGGTCGGGGACGGGCAAGACCACGCTCGGGAACGCCCTCGCGGTCGCACTCGGAGCGCAGGTGGTGCACCTCGACGACGTCTACCCCGGGTGGGACGGTCTGCGCGCGGCCGCGGACGCCGTCGTGACGGACGTGCTCGGCGCGCCGTCCGGGTACCGCTCGTGGGACTGGCAGGCGGATCGACCGGCCGCGTGGCGCACGGTCGACCCCGATGCACCACTCGTCATCGAGGGGTGCGGGGCGCTCTCGCGCGCATCCGCTCCGCTGGCCACCGTGCGGGTGTGGCTCGAGGCCGACGACGTCGTGCGGTGGGACCGGGCCATCGGTCGCGACGGCGCCACGTTCGAACGCGAGTGGGCGCGGTGGGCAGACCAGGAGGACGGGTTCATCCGAACGGAGCAGCCGGCAGCGCTCGCGGACGTGGTGCTGCGGACCTGACCGCGGGTGCGCATGTCCGCGGGGCCGTGGGGCCGCGGCCACGCGGGCGCTCCTCCGGGCCTCCGGGACCTACGCCCAACCGAGCTCGTGCAGCCGCTCGTCGTCGATGCCGTGGAAGTGGCCGATCTCGTGCACGAGCGTGGTGTGCACCTCGTCCTTGAGCTCGTCGAGGGTGTCGCACTCCGCCAGGTGCTGCTTCCGGAAGACGACGATCCGGTCGGGCAGCTCGCCGAAGCCGTACTGCCCACGCTCGGTCGCCGCGACGCCGTCGTACACGCCGAACAGGTCGGAGCCGTCTTCGGGTTCGTCCTCGACGACGAACACGACGTTGTCCAGGCCGTCGACCATCTCGTCCGGTAGCTGGTCGAGCTCGTCGGTCACGAGCTGCTCGAAGTCCTCGGGCGACATCTCCATCACGGGAGCGATCGTCGCACGGGGACCTGTGGGAGCCGATCAGCCGGGACCTGCTCCGGGCGCAGCGGAGGGGGCGCTCTCCGCGCCGTCCTCGTCGGTGCGGGCAGCAGCGCCCTCGCTGCCCGGGAGGACGCCCCGCTCGGACAGCAGGTGTTCCAGCGCCGGAGCTGCGTCCGCCGCTGCCTCCCGGGTCGCGTGGGTCCCGTCGAAGGTCACCGGATGCCCGTTGATGACCGCTGGACACGCGTTGGCGGAACACCAGACTGATCGTGTGTCGAGGTAGAGGTCGCCGTGTCGTCCAGCAGCTGCGCTGTCGGCTGCGATCGACGGGAGCCAGCGCGACAGGTCGGCGTTGCATGCGGACGGCCCCTGGACAGCGGTGGCACAGGCATCCCACGTCGGTGCCGGGATGTTGGGGGTCATCACGACGGCAGAGCCGATCACGGACCGTACGGCATCGATCTGCTGTTCGACGCCCTCCGCGCGTTCGCGTTCATCGAGTGCGCGGCGGTCGTCGCGCAACGGTCCGAGGACGTTGACGACCACGAGGACGTCCGGACGGACCTCGGCCACGCGACCGGGGAGTTCCTTCCGCTCCGGCGAGCAGTCGGTGTCGCCGTGTGCGATGTCCAGCGTCGTGAACGGGCACCCGTACCGAGCGGCGGCGACGAGCTTCCACTCCGATCCCGACTGCTCGGCGAGTCGGCGGAAGGCCGGCAGGAGGAACTCGCTCGTCGAGTCCCCGACCACCATCACGGTACGGGCCCCGTCACCGAACGTGCACTCGTCCACCGGGCGGAGATCACGTGGGTCGGAGCAGCGGAGGAGCTCCGCGGAAGCCGGGTCCGCCGCGAGACCGTCGAGGTACCCGCCGCCCCTGACGGTGTCGAGCGACGGTGTCAGGCCCTCCGGCCAGCGACGCAGCGCGAGCCCTGCCTCGACCGCTGCCGTGCGGGCAGCAGCCACCGGGTCCGGGCGCTCCTCGCCGTCGGATGCGCCGGTTCCCGGGGCGTCCGCCGCTGCGGCAGCCGGGACGTCGAGGGGCTGGTACCGCGTCACGGCAGCCGCTGTGAGGAGGACGGTCACGAGTGCCAAGGACAGGACCGTTGCGACGGGGTGACCCGGGCGCACCGTTCCGTGGTCGGGTTGGGTGGTTCTGCGGTCGGCGGGCGGGCGGCGCAACGGCCGTTCCACCAGCTCGTACGACAGGCACGCGGCGACGACGGCGACTGCGAGCGCCACGGCGGGGGGCCAGGGGAGGAACGTGGGGAGGAGCACCAGGACGGGCCAGTGCCAGAGGTAGAGGGAGTAACTCCGCCGACCCACCGCCGTCAGCGCGTCGGAGGACAGTGCGCGCGAGACGGCGTTGCGCCGGTGACGACCACCGAGGACGACCAGGGCGGCCCCGCAGGTCGGGAGGACACCGAGCGGGACCGGGACACCCATCGACGGTGTACCCGAGACGACCGCGACCGCGATCATCCCGCATCCGACGGCGGCGCAGACCGTGGCGACGCCGGCGCGGGGACGGCGCAGGACCGGTTCGAGCACCGCGAGCAGGACGCCGACGGCGAGTTGCCAGGCGCGTGTGGCCGTCGAGTAGAACGCGACGTCGGGTCCGTCGGGGAGCACGACGACCGCGAGGGTGATCGACGCGCACACGATCGCCACCAGTCCGACCACGACACTCGCTCGACCGCGGCGCCGGAGGAGGAGCAACAACAGGGGAGCGAGGACGTAGAACTGTTCCTCCACGCCCAGGGACCAGAGGTGCCGGAAGGGGCTGGGCTCGCCGGTGAGGTCGAAGTACCCGGACCGGGTCAGGACGAAGCGCCAGTTCGCGACGCCGAGGAGCCCGCTCAGGCCGTCGACGGCGACCGATCCGAGGCGCTCACCCCGCAGGGCCACCGCACTCGCGAGGAGGGTGACCCCGATGACGAGCACTGCTGACGGCGCGAGTCTCCTGACCCGACGACGAGCGAAACCGACGAGGTCGATCGTCCCCGTCCGGCGCAACTCGGCGCACAGCCCGCGCCCGACGACGAAACCCGAGATGACGAAGAACACGTCGACGCCCAGGAACCCACCGCTGGGCCACCCGAACGCGTGGTCCAGCAGGACCACCGCCACGGCGACGGCCCGCAGCCCTTGGACATCGGAGCGGAGGTCGGGAGAACGCATCTGGCCACCGTAACCAGACCGGCATGCGACCAGAGAACATTCCACATGTCGCACCTGATGGCCGCGCCGTGTCCCCGGTGCCGTCGACGGACGCCGCGCACCGGGAACAGAGAAGGCCCCCGTCGAGGACGGGGGCCTTCATCTCGGGGTGAGTAACGGGGCTTGAACCCGCGACCTCCTGGACCACAACCAGGCGCTCTACCAGCTGAGCTATACCCACCATGTGTCGGTCCGGCGAGCCGGAGCAACCACTCGATTGTAGTACATCGGAGCGCCTGCCCGGACCACGATCGCTACTCGGCGGGTGCCGGGCTCGGCTGCGCGGTCAGGCGGGGCTCCCACTTCGCCACGACCTCGGCGGCGATGGCCTTGACGTCGTCGCTCGCCGGCCCGGGCTCCGGTGTGAAGCCGGCACGGCGGTAGTACTCGAGCTCGCGGATCGACTCGAGGATGTCCGCGAGGGCACGGTGCCCGCCGTGCTTCGCCGGGGAGTTGAAGTACACGCGTGGGAACCAGCGACGGCAGAGCTCCTTGATGCTCGACACGTCCACGCTCCGGTAGTGCAGGTGGCTGTCGATGCGGGGCATGTACTTCGCCAGGAACGCGCGGTCGGTGCCGATCGTGTTGCCGGCCAGGGGCGCGGTGCCCTCGGCCGGGACGTGGGCGAGGATGTACTCGAGCACCTGGTACTCGGCGTCGGCCAGGGACACCCCGTTCGGGATCTCCTCGATCAGGCCGGAGGTCGTGTGCATGTTCGTCACGAATTCGTTCATGTTGTCCAGGGCCGACTGGTCCGGCTTGATCACGATGTCGAACCCGGGGTGCACCGGGTTGAGGTCGAAGTCCGTGACGACGACCGCGACCTCGACGAGCTCGTCGACGGCGACGTCGAGTCCCGTCATCTCACAGTCGATCCAGACGAGACGGTCATTCCCTGCAGACATGCCCCGATCCTACTTCCGTGCTCCGACGCCCCGGGACTAGGCCATCTCGCCGGCCGAGATCGCCTCGGCTTCGACGCGCTCGGGCTCGGCCGCGTCGTCCACGCGGCGCAGTACCTTCGTGGTGAGCACGACGACCAGGAACGCGATCGCCACGGACACACCGGCGAAGACGTAGGCGGCACTCGGCGAGTACGCGTCGGCGAGCAGCGTCGCGACGGGCGGTGCGATCGCGCCGCCGATGAAGCGGACGGCGGAGTAGGCGCTGGACGCGACGGAGCGGGGCAGGTCGGTCGCCTCCATGACGCACTCCGTCAGGACGGTGTTGAGGACGCCGAGGACGAGCCCGCCGATCACGACGCAGACGATGAGCCCGGCCTGCGACCGCACGAGGACGGCCGCGGCGAACAGGTCGAGCGCGAGCAGCGGCAGCGCGAGCTTGAGGACGCTCGTGCGGCGCATGCGCGCGGTGAGCATCGGGGCGACCCACACCGAGGTGATCGCGAGCCCGACACCCCAGCCGAAGAACGTGAACCCGATGCCGAGCGCCCCGAACCCGAGGGGGAACGGCGTGTAGGCGAGGAGCACGAAGAAGCCGATGTTGTAGAACAGCGCGGTCGCGGCGAGGGCTGCGAGTGCGGGGCGGCCGAGGGCGCGGAACGGGGCGGAGAGCTTCGTCGGGGTCGGCTTCTCGAGCATCCCGGGCTTCAGCAGAACGAGGATGGCGATGAACGCGACGGCCATCAGCGTGGTCACGCCGAAGAACGGCCCGCGCCAGCTGACTGAACCGAGCAGGCCGCCGACGAGCGGGCCGACCGCGATGCCGAGACCGAGCGCGGCCTCGTACAGGATGATCGCGGAGGCGGTGCCACCGGCGGCGGCACCGACGATCGTGGCGAGCGCGGTGGAGATGAACAGGGCGTTCCCGAGGCCCCATCCGGCGCGGAAGCCGATGATCGTCCAGACGTCGTTCGACACGGCGGCGAGCACCGAGAAGAGCACGATGAGGGCGAGCCCGGTCATCAGGGTCTTCTTCGCCCCGATCCGGCTCGACACCCAGCTGGTGAAGAACATCGCGACGCCGGTCACGGCGAGGTAGCTCGTGAAGAGCAACTCGGTCTGCGCTGGGGTGGCGCGCAGGGACTCGGCGATCGCGGGGAGGATCGGGTCGACGAGGCCGATGCCCATGAAGGCGACGACGCACGCGAAGGCGATGGCCCACACCGCCGAGGACTGCTTGAGGATCGAGCCGGACTGCCCGGCGGGTGCGTGCGCGTTCACGCGGTGGTCTCCGTTCTGGCCCTCGCTGCGATGAGGGCCGATGCGTGGTGCAGGACGTCCCAGTCGTCGTCGCCCAGGTCCTCGAAGAGGGGGCCGACGGTGCTGGTGAGGGCGGCTCGCCAGGCGACGAGTCGCTCGCGGCCGGCGTCGGTGATCTGGATGAGCTGCCCGCGGGAGTCGTCGGGGTCGACGGTCCGGGCGGTCAGCCCGTCGGCGGTCATGCCGGCAACCAGGCGGGTCATGGTCGGCTGGGACACCCGCGACACCGTGGCGAGTTCGCCGAGCCGGAGGGCTTCCTCGGTCTCGAGGATGCCGAGCGTCCGCCAGACGGCGGTGGACGTGGTGTGACCCGTGGCCTGGAGTGCCGACCGGATGAGCCGGTTGACCGAGACGAGGAGCGTCTCGAGCGTCTCGTCCCGATTTGGTTTCACCGTGAAACTGTATAGCAGGGCTATGGATCTGGCAACCGCGTCCGTGCTGGACCGTGCCACCTCCGGCGCTGGTAGAAGGGATGCATGAGCGACATCACGATCCACGAGGGCGACGAGTTCACCGCCATCTTCCACGGGGGCCCGTTCGACGGGACCACGGACACCCGCACGGCCACGAGCGACGCGCTGGACGACGAGGTGACGGTGTTCGCGGACGTCGAGGGCCTCCAGACCGCCTTCACCTACAAGTCCACGGGCTCGCGCCAGGTGCTCGACCAGATCTCGGTCGACTACACCTTCGCGCCCGACGAGTCCGACCCGGTCGACGACCTGCAGGACCGCGGCGACCGCAGCGGCGAGTTCGACCGCGAGTAGCGGTCGTCAGCAGCCCCGGTCGTCCGCGACGGCCGGGGCTGCGTGCTGCCGGGGCCGGCGGCGGTCCGCCCGCCGGTCCCGGTCCCGGTCCCGGTCCGACCGGTGGATCGGGAGTGCACCAGAGCCGTCGAACGTTGGAGGCCGTCATGCAGGTCGATCTCTGGACGTCCGCGTTCTGCGCGCCGTGCGCCGCCGCCCGACGCGTGGTCGGCGACGCCGCCCGACTCGTGCCGGGGCTCGCCGTCACCGAACGGGACGCCGCCGCCGAGCCCGACGTCGTCGAGGAGCTCGGCATCCGCTCCACGCCCACCGTCGTCGTCCGACGGGACGACGGCACCGAGGTCTTCCGGTCAGCGGGCGTCCCGTCCCGCGACCAGTTCCTCGTCGCGGTGGCGAAGGCGCTCGACTGACACCGGCCGCACCCCGGTGACGACCGGCTCCACCGGGCGCCGCAGCGCCCGGAGTGCCCGCCGGCGGAGCCCTCTCACCGCGCGGACGGGTGTCCCGATCGACATCGCCACGGCGCGACACCACGTCGGGGCCGGCACCGCGGATCGCCGGGGCCGGGCTCGACACCTCGTCTATCGTCGAGGGATGCTCGGTGCCGACGACGTCCTCGACCCGCCGCCTCGACGCGTCCTCGTGGCGGGGACCGCAGGCGTCGGCAAGACCACCACCGCCCGACGCATCGCGCAGGCCGTCGGTGCTCCACACACCGAGATCGACGCGCTGTACCACGGGCCCGGGTGGACGGTCCGGCCGACCTTCGCGCAGGACGTCGACGCGTTCACGGCCGCACCGGCATGGATCACCGAGTGGCAGTACCGGTCGGTGCGGGCGCTCCTCGTCGACCGAGCGGACACCCTGGTGTGGCTGGACCTCCCGAAGCCGGTGGCGTTCTGGCGACTGCTCCGGAGGACCGTCCGACGACGGCTCCGGCGCATCGAGCTGTGGAACGGGAACGTCGAGCCGCCGTTGTGGACGGTCGTCACCCGGCGCGAGCACATCCTCCGGTGGGGGATCGCGACCCGGAACGAGACCCGCAAGCGGGTGGCGGCGCTCGCCGACTCGACTCCACACCTCCGCGTCGTGCGGCTGCGCTCACAGCGGGACGTCGAGCGGTTCGTCCACCGCCTGCTGGCCGGCACCGAATATGATCGTCGGCGTCCGCCTCCGTAGCTCAGTGGATAGAGCAGGTGGTTTCTACCCACCGTGCCGCGGGTTCGATTCCTGCCGGGGGCACCGACGACGAAGGCCGCCACCCCGTCCGGGTGGCGGCCTCCGTCATGCTGTCACGGGTCAGTCCTCGTCGGTGTCCGCGCGTCGACGCAGTTCGCTCGCACTGACCGGGTTCGCGTACGACGCCCCCGGCCCGGCGTCGGCACGGTCGCCCTGGGTACCAGCACCCTGGTCCTCACGATCGCCGGCCGGGGCGCGGTCGTCGCGAGCGGCGGGCAGGTCGTTCCGTGCGGGCTGCTCGTCCCGCTGCTCGTCCCGCAGGACGGTGGAGCGGTCGGCGGACCCGGGGCGGCCCGCGGCGTCGATACGGACGTCGTCGACCACGTCGTCGTTGTCCGCATCGCGGGAAGCCGACCACCCGGGCGTCGTGGCGGCCGGTGCCGGGGTGGCGGCCCGGAACGCGGGGGAGCCGAGCGACGGGCGGATCGGGGTCGTCTCGCCGTCGGAGTAGGGCCGGGTGACGTTGTCCGAGATCGGCACGGTCGCGTCCTGGCCGGTCGCCGGGGCGGAGGCGGCGGGGGCCGACGGGGTCACGCTGGGCTGTGCCGGGCGGAGGGACGTCGTCGTCGGCGTGGGTGCCGGCTCGGGAGCCCGGGAGGAATCGACCTTGTCCGCGTTCCACTCCTGCTGCCGCTTGATGAGGTCGGCGTCCGGGTCGGGTGTGTCGAACTTCCACCGCTCCAGGTCGCTCTTGAAGAGCTTGCGTGTCCGGTTGGGGCGTGCCTGCCACTCGAGCATCCGGTCGCGGAACTCGGCGAGGGCGTTGTCCGCGTGCGAGGTGAAGGTCGAGGAGTTCTTCTTGATGTCGGCGATCTCGTGCTTCGCCCAGTCCGCGGCGACCGGTGCTCCGGCGATCGGGAGCAAGCGCAGGCGGATGTCGGCGTCCTCGGCCAGGTGATCCGCGTAGGCGCGCTCGTCGTGACCGAGCGACCCCCAGCTGGCTGCCTTCCGCGCCGCCGAGACGAGGCCGGCGACGGCCGCGTTCCTGGCCTCGCGCTCCTGGTGGGCCACGACGCGCTTGGCGGCTCCGCGGCCGATCAGCGCCGCGATGACGCCCGCCACGATGATCGCGACGAAGGGGATGACCGCCCCCGACAGCACGCGCCAGCCCGTGTCGGACGAGGTCCAGTCGATCAGGTCGTTCCACCACTGCATGCGCGTACCGTACTTCCGGATCGGTCAGGTCCCGGGGACGACAGGCGGACGGGGCGGACATCCGCTCCACCCGGTGCCGCCGTGCGCGACCGTCACCAGCGGAGGGTGTCGACCGCGTCCTCGGCGTTCCACACGTTCGGGAGCTCGACGAACCGTCGCTCTGCAGCCACGTAGCGACGTGCGCGGTAGGCGGTGCCGCCGGCCACGTCGACGCGGTCGACGTAGCCCACGATCTCCCCGTTCGCCCGCGTGACGCGGCTCAGGTCGTCACGGACGTCGAGGATGCGGAGGGCGCCTCGCGACCGCGCCGTCGGGCGGGGCGAGTGGATGCTGAGCCGGGCGTCCGTAGTGGACTGCATGTGGGCCTCCTGGTCGTGTGATCTGGGATGACCGTACGACCGACCACCGACACGCCGGAGGCGCCGGAACAGGGTGGGGAACACCGCCGAGCGCCGCCGTGTTGTGGAGGACAGTCCAGTACCGCGCTCTCCGGAGCCAGGAAGGTAGGTCCCCATGACCACGTTCGTCCTCGCCGGTGGTTGCTTCTGGTGTCTCGACGCCGTCTACCGCACGCTCCAGGGCGTGCAGGACGTCGTGTCCGGGTACACCGGCGGCAGCGACCCGCACCCGACCTACGAGCAGGTGTGCACCGGCACCACCGGCCACGCCGAGGCGGTCGCCGTCACCTTCGACGAGTCGGTCCTCCCGGCGGACGTCGTCCTCGACGTCTTCTTCACCCTCCACGACCCGCGGCAGCTGAACCGTCAGGGAGCCGACGTCGGCACGCAGTACCGCTCCGCGATGTTCCCGGCGGACGACGAGCAGCGTGCGCTGTTCGAGCGGGCGATCGAACGCGCGTCCGACATCTGGGACGGCGGGGTCGTCACGACGCTCGAGCCGCTCGGGGCGTTCCACCGCGCCGAGGAGTACCACCAGGACTTCTTCGCGAAGAACCCGGGTCAGGGCTACTGCCTCGCCGTCGCGCTGCCCAAGGTGAACAAGGTGCGCAAGGCGTACGGTCAGTACATCCTGGCGTCCTGACGGAGGGGCGCCGGGGCCACGAGGAGGTGGTCGGACGATGACGAACGACACGATGCCGGACACGACGACGGAGACCTGGGTGGCCGTCGGTCCGGCCGGTGCGGTGGGCACGATCCACCGCGCGGCGGACGGGTTCCGGGTCGAGCTCTACGGACGACGCGGTCCGGGCGGGACGTACCCGTCGCTCCAGTCGGCCAAGGGCGCGGTCCACAAGGCGATGGGTCCGCTCGCGGACCGGCCCGAGTTCCACGCGCACTGACCGAGGGGCCGCTGACGCGGCTCCCGACCGGGAGGCCCGGATCACCTTCCCTCCACAGGGACCGTGATCCGGGCCTCGCGTCCACAGTTCGACGACGCGCCACGGTCGGAGCGGCGCCCCGATCGACGATCGGTGCATGAACGACACGATCACGGTCTGCGGCATCATCGCCACCGAACCCCGACACCTCGTCACCGAGACGGGTGTCGCCATCACGAGCATGCGTCTCGCCTCGCCGTCGCGCCGCTGGGACCGCAGGACGTCCAGCTGGGTCAACGGCCCCACGAACTGGTACACGGTCACGGCGTTCCGGTCGCTCGCGGCCAACGTGCACAAGTCCGTGAAGAAGGGCGACCGCATCGTCGTCACCGGACGCGTCCGGATCCGGAACTGGGAGCGCGACGGGCGGGGCGGCACCTCCGTCGAGATCGACGCCGACGCGCTCGGCCACGACCTCGCCTGGGGCATCAGCAACTGGATCCGCGTCCCGCGCCACGTCGGCGATGTGCAGACCACCACCGCACCGGGCCCGGACGTCGACCCCCGGACGGGCGAGGTCGGCCCGGACGACCCCGACGCGGACCTGCACGACGCCGACCCGGTCGCGCACGCGACCGAGTCCGTCGAGCACGTGCGCGGACACGGCGACCACGGTGACGACGTGCTCGCCGGACCCCTCGAGGACGCGTCGTACGACGCCGGAGCGGTCGGCGTGCACGACACCGTGGCGCGCGGCGACGGCCCCGTGTCTCCCGACGAGCTGTTCCCGGGGCAGGAGCCCGGATGACGCCGCGACCGTCGCCACGGCGTCCCGGGCACCACCGACCGCGACGACACCGACCGCGACGACACCGCGAGCGGGGCAGCGCTGGCCGCGTCGGATCGGTAGACTCGCTCCGATATGGCTGAGTACATCTACCAGATGGTCCGCGCCCGCAAGGCGGTCGGCGACAAGCTGATCCTCGATGACGTCACGATGTCGTTCCTCCCCGGCGCCAAGATCGGCGTCGTCGGACCGAACGGTGCGGGCAAGTCGACGATCCTGAAGATCATGGCGGGGCTCGACCAGCCGTCCAACGGCGAGGCCAAGCTGACCCCGGGCTTCACCGTCGGGATCCTCATGCAGGAGCCCGAACTCGACGAGACCAAGACGGTGCTCGAGAACGTGCAGGAGGGTGTCGGGGAGATCCACGGCAAGCTCGCGCGCTTCAACGAGATCTCGGCCGCGATGGCCGAGCCCGACGCGGACTTCGACGCGCTCCTCGCCGAGATGGGCACGCTGCAGGAGGAGATCGACGCGGCCGACGCGTGGGACCTCGACTCGCAGCTCGAGCAGGCGATGGCCGCGCTCCAGTGCCCCCCGGGGGACGAGCTCGTCACGCACCTGTCCGGTGGTGAGAAGCGCCGTGTCGCGCTCTGCAAGCTCCTGCTCCAGAAGCCCGACCTGCTCCTGCTCGACGAGCCCACCAACCACCTCGACGCCGAGAGCGTGCAGTGGCTCGAGCAGCACCTGCAGCAGTACCACGGTGCGGTCCTCGCCGTGACCCACGACCGGTACTTCCTCGACCACGTCGCGCAGTGGATCGCCGAGGTCGACCGCGGCCGGCTCTACCCGTACGAGGGCAACTACTCGACCTACCTCGAGAAGAAGCGCGCCCGTCTCGAGGTCCAGGGCAAGAAGGACGCCAAGCTCGCCAAGCGCCTGTCGTCCGAGCTCGACTGGGTCCGCAGCAACGCGAAGGGCCGCCAGGCGAAGTCCAAGGCGCGTCTGGCCCGCTACGAGGAGATGGTCAACGAGGCCGAGCGCACGCGCAAGCTCGACTTCGAGGAGATCGTGATCCCCGTCGGTCCGCGCCTCGGGTCCCAGGTCATCGACGCCGAGCACCTCCACAAGCAGTTCGGTGAGCGCGTCATCATCGGCGACCTGTCGTTCACGCTGCCGCGGAACGGCATCGTCGGGGTCATCGGCCCGAACGGCGTCGGCAAGACCACGCTGTTCAAGACGATCGTCGGGCTCGAGCCCCTCGACGGCGGCCAGCTCAAGATCGGCGAGACGGTCGACATCTCCTACGTCGACCAGAGCCGCGGTGGCATCGACCCGAACAAGAACCTGTGGGAGGTCGTGTCCGACGGCCTCGACTACATCCAGGTCGGCAAGACCGAGATCCCGTCGCGCGCCTACGTGTCGCAGTTCGGGTTCAAGGGCCCGGACCAGCAGAAGCGTGCGGGCATCCTGTCCGGCGGTGAGCGCAACCGTCTGAACCTCGCGCTGACGCTCAAGCAGGGCGGCAACCTGCTGCTCCTCGACGAGCCCACGAACGACCTGGACGTCGAGACCCTCGGCAGCCTCGAGAACGCCCTCCTCGAATACCCCGGTTGTGCCGTGGTCATCACGCACGACCGGTGGTTCCTCGACCGCATCGCGACGCACATCCTCGCGTGGGAGGGCCTGAACGAGGACGGCACGCCGATCTGGTACTGGTTCGAGGGCAACTTCGAGGCCTACGAGGAGAACAAGGTCGAGCGCCTCGGGGCCGACGCCGCGAAGCCCGGCCGCGCGACGTACCGCAAGCTCACGCGGGACTAGTCCCCGTGGCGAGACTGCACGCGCCGGTCCGCATCCGCTGGAGCGACATCGACGCCTACGGGCACGTCAACAACTCGGCGATGCTCCGGCTGCTCGAGGAAGCGCGCGTGCTGGCGTTCTGGGCGCCGGACCCCGACGAGGTCGACGAGTCGGGGTCCGCGCCGGAACCCGTGATCGACGGGCGGCCGGGCTCCGGGACGATGACGGTCATCGCTGCGCAGCGGCTCGAGTACCTCGCGTCGACGCCGTACTTCCGTCGGCCGCTCGACATCCAGCTGTGGATCGGGCGGATCGGCGGGGCCAGCCTGGACATCTCGTACGAGGTCTGGTCGCCCGTCGGACACGAGCCGGCGGAGCTGTACACGCGCGCCACCACGGCGCTCGTCCTCGTGGACGCGACGACCAACCGACCGCGACGGCTCACCGAAGCCGAGCGGGCGGCGTGCCAGCCGTACATCGAGCCGGCCGTGCAGTTCTCCAGGCCGTGACCCCGGTCCGGCGCTGACCGCTCCGCTGCACCAGAACAGGCCCCGCTCGTCGAGCGGGGCCTGTTTCACGCGACGGGGAGGCGCATCATGCCCTCCTGCGCGACGGTCGCCAGCAGCCGGCCGTCGCGGGAGAACATGCGACCGAGCGCCAGCCCCCGACCGCCCTGGGCGCTCGGCGACTCCTGCGCGTAGAGGACCCAGTCGTCCGCCCGGCCGTCGCGGTGCCACCACATCGCGTGGTCGAGGCTCGCGAGCTTCACGCCCGGGGTGCCCCACGCGACGCCGTGCCGACGCATGATCGGTTCGAGGAGGGACAGGTCGCTCGCGTAGGCCAGGACCGCGCGGTGCAGAGCGGGGTCGTCGGGGAGGTCGCCCTCGACCCGGAACCAGACCGCCTGGTGCGCGACGCGGGCGCCCTGCACGTCGAAGTAGACCGGACCGTCGACGTGCCGCAGGTCGATCGACCGCTCTGCCCAGGCCTGCGCCGTGGGGTGGTCGACCGCGCCCAGCACCGACGCCGCCGACGGGAGCGACTCCGGGTCGGGGACGTCCACCGGGAACGGGTCCTGGTGCTCCGCTCCGGCGTCCGGCACCTGGAAGGACGCGATCATCGAGAAGATCGGGAGACCGTTCTGGTACGCCTGCGCCCGTCGGGTCGCGAACGAGCGGCCGTCGTGGATGCGCTCCACACCGAAGGTGATCGGGACGTCGATCGCACCGGGGCGCAGGAAGTAGCCGTGGACGGAGTGGATGTCCCGGCCCTCGATGGTGGCCTGCGCCGCGACGATGCACTGCGCGAGCACCTGGCCGCCGAAGACCCGTCCTCCGGGGGACCAGTGGCTGGCACCGGTCAGGATCGTCTCCCGGGTGCTCGCTCCGGTGTCCTCGAGTCGCAGGGTCGTGAGGAAGTCGGGTTCGCGGATCACACCGCCAGTCTACGAACGGGTCCCGGTGTGGCCGAGGAGGGCGCGGGCGCACCCATCGCGACACCGTGGGCGCCGACGCCCGACGGGGCCTGGTCCTCCTGCTCGGTGGCGTCGTCCGCGACGTCCCCGGAGACCGCCACCTGCGGGTCGACGAGATTCGCCGCCGTCGGGGACGTCCGGAGCAGACTCCACGCCGCCACGGCGACGAGCGCTCCACCCACGCTGGCCACCCACGGGGTGAGCGCACGGGACCAGAGGTCGGGCGCGACGAGCCAGACGAGGTGGTTGGCGACGACCGAACCCGTTCCACCGAGGAACAGGGCGAGACGAGGACGGAGGCTCGGGCCGGCCAGCAGCCCGGTGACGACGAGGACCGAGAGCAGTGCGTTGACGAGGTGTGTCATGGGCGGGACAGGAGGAGACGAGACGGGCGGGAACGACGGCTGTGCCATCGGGAGGCGGGGCGACGGGCCGACCCGCTGCGGGTCGGCCCGTCGCCCTCGGGGTGCGTCGGCTCAGCTGCCGGAGCCACCCTGACCGACCGCGAGCGGCTGCGCGCCGGCCGCGGAACCGGTGTCGGCACCGCTCGTGCTGACGGCGATCTTCCGGGGCTTCGACGACTCCTGCACGGGGATCGTGACGCTCAGCACGCCGTTGTCGTAGTGCGCGGCGATCCGCTCGACGTCGAGGCCGTCGCCGAGGGTGAGCTGACGGACGAACGAGCCGGGCTGGCGTTCCCGCGTGAGCCACTGCGCGCCGTCGGGTGCCCCGAGGGTGCGCTCAGCCCTGATGGTGAGGACCGATCCGTCGACGTCGATGTCGACCGATCCCGGATCGACTCCGGGCAGGTCGACGTCCATCACGTAGTGGTCGCCGGCGCGGTAGAGGTCCATCGGCATCGAGCGGGGCCCGGCTGCTGCTCCGCTGAGGAGGGATCCGGCGAGACGGTCCAGCTCGCGGAACGGATCGAAGGTCATGGCCATCTGAATCAACTCCTTCACTGAGTGCTTCGCGGTTGAGTCGCCGTGACTCAACTGCCATCCGTTCTAGCACTCGAACCCGAAGAGTGCCAAGAGTGGGCTCAGAGCTCGCTGAGGGCCGGACCAGGGAGCGTCAGGACGGTCGCGGCTAGGATCGACGGTGACATGAGCAGCTCGTTCACCCTTCCCGACGCCGCCTCGCTCGGTGACCTCCGCACCTACCTCGGACGAGCCGCTCGGATCGAGGACGGGTCCGTCCGGCTCATCGCCGACTCCGGTGTCCTGGCCGTCTACACGGCGATCCTCTACCCGCTCGGGCTGCTCGACGAACTGCCCACCGTGCTCGGTCTGCGCACGTTCGCCCTCACCCAGCCGGAGCACATCGACGTCGTGGTGCCGCTCCGCTCGTTCCAGGAGCGCCTGCGTCTGCTCGCGGAGGCGAACGACGTGGAGCACGCCGACGCAGCCGACCCGACCCGGGCGACCCCGATCGAGGTCGAGCTGCCGCTCGAGGTGCACACCGTGACCTGGGCTGCGATCTCCCCGCCCCGCGGCGGCTGGGTGCCCCTGCCCGACGTGTCGGCGGAACTGCTGCACCGTGCTGCGCGCCAGGGGATCGACGAGGTCGCCGCCTCCGTGCCGACGAGCTCGGGGGAGTCCATCGTCCGCCGCGTCCGTTCCGAGGTCTGGGGTCGGCCGATCCCGGGCGTCGAGCACCTGCCGGCCGGCGCGGGCTTCGCCGCCGAGAGCCTCGGCTTCCTCGGGACCGAACCGGTCCGGCTGTTCGAGACGGGGCCGTGGAGCCGGCTGACGACCTCCAGGGGGCACGTGCTCGTGAAGCGGCGGGCCTGGACGCTCAGTTCCTGACGGACGGACGGGAGGCCCGTGGCGGGGTCGCCACGGGCCTCCCGTCCGTCGTTCCGCCGTGTCGGTGGCCGCCGCTCATGTCAGTCGAACGCGTTCGTCATCGCGTGTGCCGCGCGGTCGAGGTACGCCCACAGTTCGGCCTCGTCGAGGGGCGCGAGGTCGAGTGACTCGACCGCGTCCTGCATGTGCTGGAGCCAGTGCTCGCGCGCCTCGGGGGTGATGCGGAACGGGTGGTGCCGCATCCGGAGCCGGGGATGGCCGCGCTGCTCGCTGTAGGTCGACGGGCCGCCCCAGTACTGCTGGAGGAACTGCGAGAGCCGCCAGACCGCGCCGTCGAGGTCGTCTGCCGGGTACATCGGCCAGATCACCTCGTCCTGCTGCACGCCCTCGTAGAAGCGGCGGACCAGGCGGTCGAAGGTCGGGGCACCACCGATCCGGTCGAACAGGGAACCGCTCGCCGCAGCCCCGCCGAGTCCGACCCGGAGCGTGACGGGCTGCGCGGGGACACCCGATGCCGGCTCACCCGTGGGGGGACCGAGGGGGATGGCGGGTCCGGTCATGGGGTGTCCTCAGGGTCATTGTCGTCGCCGGTCCGGATCGCCCGGCCCAGGATGTTCATCCGGCCGCGGCGGGCCCGCGGCGCGGGGGTGGGCACCGGCGCGGTGCGGACGGGACGGAGGCCGTTCACCGACGTGGCGTTCTCCCACCCCTCCGGCATGATCATGGCCATCGCCGGCAGGGTGACCCCGAGTTCGTCCACGCTGCGCTTGAGGCGGACCCGGAGTTCCCGTCCGACGACGTCGAGCTCCGACGCGCGGGTCTTCACGACCAGGCGGAACACCATGCCGGTGTCGGTGATCGACTGCAGGCCCCAGATCTCCGGTTTCTCGACGATGCGCTGCCGCCAGCGGGCCTCCTGGGACATGGTGACCGCGGCGTGCAGCAGGGCGTCCTGCACGGCGTCGATGTCGGTGTCGTACGGCACGGTGATGTCGACGAGGACACGGGACCAGCCCTGGGACAGGTTGCCGACGCGGAGGATCTGTCCGTTCGGCACGAACCAGAGGATGCCGTTCACGTCGCGGATCTGCATGACCCGGAGCCCGACGGACTCCACGACCCCGGTGGCCTGGCCGGTGTCGACGACGTCACCGACGCCGGCCTGGTCCTCGAGGATCATGAAGATGCCGGACAGGATGTCGCGGACGATGCTCTGCGCGCCCACTGCGAGGCCGGCGGCGACCACGGAAGCGCCACCGACGATGCCGACCGCCGCGGTCGGGAATACCGTCGAGATGATGATGGCGAAGGCGATCACGGCGACCACGACCGTCGCGAGGTTCTCGAGCACGCTGCCGAGCGTCCGGGTGCGCTGCACGACGCGGGCGGTCTGCAGCGGGGAGGCCACCAGGGCCTGGGTGTCCGCAGCGCCCTGCCGCTTCTTGACGCCGTTGACGATGCGGTCGACGACCTGCTTGATGGTCCGGCGGAGCACGAGGCGGATGATGACCGCCGCGAGCAGGACGATCAGGATCGTGATCGGGACGTGCCAGGTGTCGACGAACTGCGTGAACGTGTTCGACGCCCACTTCGAGACGTCGTCGGTGGTGTCTGCTGCCGAGGTCATGTCCGGACGATGCTAAACGGCGAGGCTCCGACGCCCCTGGAGGAACGCCGGAGCCTCGCCACTGCTCACATCGGGATCAGGCGTCGGCCGCCTGGACGCGGAGCGCACGCTCGGTGCCCGCGAGGTTCTCGCTGACGATCCGACGCAGTGCCGGGGTCTCCGGGTGCGCGTCGAGCCAGGCCCGGGCAGCGTCACGCAGTTCCGTCGACGCCAGCGGTGCCGGGTACAGGCCCGTCACGATCGTGTCGGCGATGTGGTAGCTGCGCTCGTCCCAGATCCGCGTGATGACCTCGAAGTAGCGCTGCACGAGACCCTCGAGCACGACCGGGGAGTTCACGTGCTGGAACCCGACGGTCGTCTGCCGCACGATTGCGTTCGGCGCGTCGTCCGTGTCGACGAGCGACGAGAACGCCGCGAGCTTGCCCTCGGCGGTGGGGATCGTCGCGCGAGCGCGGGCCGCGGCCTGCTCGCCCGAGGCGGTCCGGTCGGCGGCGAGCTCGGCGTCGATCTCGTCGTTGCCCGCGGCACCCGCGAGTACGAGACCCTCGAGCAGCTCCCAGCGCAGGTCCGTGTCCACGACGAGCCCCTGCAGTGTGACCGATCCGTCACGCAGTCCCTGCAGCGTCGCCACGTGCTCGGGCGTCGACGGGATCTGCGCGAAGAACTTCACGAACTGGAACTGCGCGTCCGATCCGGACTCGGCCGACGAGGCCAGCTGCCACAGCGTGTCGCCGACGGTGCGCACGGTGGCGTCCGACTTCGACGGTGCGACGTAGTTGCGCGCCGCCAGGAGCAGCTGCGACAGCGTGGTGCGGATCGTCGTCGACTCGGTCTCGGTCGCGATGTTGCCGAGCACGAGGGTGACGTAGTCGCTGGCGGGGGACTCGGCGTCACGCGTGGCGTCCCAGACGGCACCCCAGACGATCGACCGGGCGAGCGGGTCCGCGATCGACGCCAGGTGCTCGATCGCCGTGCGCCGCGACTGCTCGTCGAGGCGGATCTTGGCGTACGCCAGGTCGTCGTCGTTGAGGAGCACGAGGTCGCCGCGGTGCACGCCGACCAGCTCGGGGACCTCGGTGCGGGCGCCGTCGACGTCGATCTCGACGCGGTGGACGCGGTCGAGCTTGCCGCCGGACGAGGCCGTGTCCGCGCCGAAGGGGGCCGACGGGTCGTTCGTGAAGGCGTACACGCCGATGGCCAGGCGGTGCGGTCGCAGCGTCGGGTGGTCCGACGGCGCCTCCTGCAGGACGGCGAACGAGGTGATGACGCCCTCGGCGTCGGTCTCGATCTCCGGGCGCAGGGTGTTCACGCCCGCCGTCTCCAGCCAGAGCTGCGACCACTCGGACAGGTCGCGGCCGCTGGTGGCCTCGAGCTCGACGAGCAGGTCCTTCAGCTCGGTGTTGGAGTGGTGGTGCTTCCGGAAGTACGCCGCGACGCCCGCGAAGAACGCGTCGATGCCGACCCACGCGACGAGCTGCTTGAGGACCGAACCGCCCTTCGCGTAGGTGATGCCGTCGAAGTTGACCTGGACGTCCTCGAGGTCGTTGATCGTCGCGACGATCGGGTGCGTCGAGGGGAGCTGGTCCTGGCGGTAGGCCCAGGACTTCTCCATCGCCTGGAACGTCGTCCATGCGCCGGTCCACTCGGTGGCCTCGGCGGTCGCGATGGTGGAGGCCCACTCGGCGAACGACTCGTTCAGCCAGAGGTCGTTCCACCACTTCATCGTGACGAGGTCGCCGAACCACATGTGCGCGAGCTCGTGCAGGATCGTGACGACCCGGCGCTCCTTGATGGCGTCGGTGACCTTCGAGCGGAAGACGTAGGTCTCGGTGAAGGTGACCGCGCCCGCGTTCTCCATCGCACCGGCGTTGAACTCCGGCACGAAGAGCTGGTCGTACTTCTCGAACGGGTACGCGTAGTCGAACTTCTCCTCGAAGTACGCGAACCCCTTCCGGGTGGTCTCGAACACGTAGTCCGGGTCGAGGTACTCGGCCAGCGACCTGCGCGCGAAGACGCCGAGCGGGATGGTCCGACCGTCGCGGCTGGTCAGCTCGCTGCGGACGACCTCGTACGGGCCGGCGATGAGCGCGGTGATGTAGCTCGAGATGCGCGCGGTGGGCGGGAAGGTCCACGTGGCGTGGTCGCCGTCGACGTGCGGCTCCGGCGTCGGGGCGTTCGAGACGACCTGCCAGCGCGCCGGCGCGGTCACGGTGAAGGAGAACTCGGCCTTGAGGTCGGGCTGCTCGAACACGGCGAACATCCGGCGGCTGTCCGGCACCTCGAACTGCGAGTACAGGTAGACCTCGTCGTCGACCGGGTCGACGAAGCGGTGCAGGCCTTCGCCGGTGTTCGTGTACAGCGCGTCGGCGACGACGACGAGTTCGTTCTGCTCCTGCAGGTCGGCGAGCTGGATGCGGACGCCGTCGTTCACCGCGTCGACGTCGAGCGCGGTGCCGTTCAACGTGACCGAGTGCACGGTCTTCGTGATGGCGTCGATGAACGTGCTGGCACCGGGCGTGGCACTGAAGCGCACGCGGGTGGTGCTGCCGAAGGTCTCGGCTCCGCGGGTCAGGTCGAGCTCGACGTCGTACGTCTGCACGCTGACGATGCCGGCGCGTTCCTGGGCTTCGATTCGGGTGAGGTTCTCTCCGGGCACGGACGCTCCATCTTCGCTGCGGACGCGGACGGTCGATGTCCGCGTGTCGGGGTCCCGGCCGGCGTCGTGCACCGGTGGGACGGCTCGGGACCAGCCTAGCGAGCGGGCGTACGCTGCGATCCGTGACCGACACGACTGTGGAGACGACCCCTGCGACCCGGACTGCTGTGGAGTTCTGGTTCGACCCGACCTGCCCCTGGGCATGGATGACGAGCCGCTGGGTGGGGGAGGTCGAGCGGCACCGCGACCTCGACGTCACCTGGAACGTGATGAGCCTGTTCGTCCTCAACGAGCACAACGAGGACATGCCCGCCGAGTACCGCGAGGCCCTCGAGCGGAACCAGGTGTACGCGCGCCTGGTGACCGCCGCGAAGACCCGGCACGGCCAGGAGGTCGTCAAGCCGCTCTACGACGCGCTCGGCGAGCAGATCCACCACCGCCAGCAGAAGGACCCCGCGCAGGTCGTGCCGGCCGTGCTCGAGCAGCTCGACCTCGACGCCGACCTCGCTGACGCGGCCTGGACAGACGAGACCGACACCGCGATGCGGGAGAGCCACCGGGACGGCATCGAGCGCGTCGGCCAGGACGTCGGCACGCCCGTCATCGCCGTCGACGGCGTCGCGTTCTTCGGGCCGGTCATCTCCCCGGCGCCGAAGGGGCAGGAGGCGCTCGACCTCTGGGACGGTGTCGTCGCCGCAGCCCGCTACCCGGGCTTCTTCGAGCTCAAGCGCTCCCGCACGACCGGCCCGGTCTTCGACACCGTCGAGGACTGACCGCCCGGCCCGACGAACCGACGGGAGGCGCGGTGCGGGTCCGCACCGCGCCTCCTGTCCGTCGTCCCCCTGCGGGCATCGCCCGCTCAGGCCAGCGGCAACCGCATCAGGGTCAGGTCGAGCCAGCGGCCGGCCTTCCGACCGACCTCGGGCACGACGGCCACGGTCTCGAACCCGAGCCGCTCGTGCAGGGCGATCGACCCGGCGTTCGTGCTGCAGATGCCGGCGATCATGACGTGCCGACCCTCCGCGGTCGCACGGGCCACCAGGGCGTGCATGAGCGTCGACGCGACCCCCCGGCCGCGGAACCCCTCGACGACGTAGACGCTGTGCTCGACGGTGTGCCGGTAGCCCTGGTGCGGCCGCCACTGCGAGTACGAGGCGTACCCGGCGACGACGCCGTCGACCTCGGCGACCACGACCGGCCACCCGTCGCCCTGCCGTTCCGCGAGCCAGGTGTCGAACCACGCCCGGGGGTGCGGCTCCTCCTGCCAGATCGCGGTGGAGTGCAGGACGGCGTCGACGTGGAGGCCGTGCACGACGTCGAGGTCGGCGGGGGTGCAGTCGCGGATGACCACCGCGTCCGTCGCATATGCTGTCGCCATGTCTCACATCGTAGACGAGCGGGAGGGCGTCACCGCGCCACCGGACGCCATGGGCGCCGAGGAGCCCGATGATGCCGAGGACCCCGACGACGCCGACCAGCGCCGCCTCGGGGAACGGCTGCAGCGCCTCCGCACCGAGCGCCGGTGGAGCCTGACCGAACTCGCCGAGGAGTCCGGCGTTTCCCGCGCGATGATCAACCGCGTCGAGCGGGGCGTCTCCAGTCCCACCGCGACGATCCTCGGCCGCCTGTCCGGAGCGTTCGGCCTGACGGTCTCGCAACTCCTCGACGAGGCCCTCGAGCACGAGGTCCCGCGCTCCGGCGACCCGGACGAGGCCCGCGGGGTCCAGCGCGCCGCGTCCGCGGACTCCTGGACCGACCCGGAGACCGGGTACCGCCGCCGCCCGCTGTCGAGCGCCGACTTCCCGGCGGACGTGACCGAGGTGCGCCTGCCGGCCGGCCGCGAGGTCGCCTACCCCGCGAGCGCCTACGCCTTCCTCCGGCACTGCATCTGGGTCGTCGACGGGACCCTCGACCTGCAGGCCGGTGACACGACCAGCCGCCTCGGTGCCGGCGACCGCATCGAGCTCGGCGAACCCGCTGACGTCGTCTACCGGAACCCCGGCGACGAGCCGTGCCGGTACGTCGTGGTCGTCGTGCGGCACCGCTGACGGGAGGCCCGTCCGCCGTCCGCCGGACGGGTCCCGTCCGGCGTGGGCACAGGAATAGGATCGGTCCATGCGCATCCACCTCGGAACGGACCACGCCGGCCTCGAGTTCACCAAGACCCTCAGCGTCCACCTGACCGAAGCCGGCCACGAGGTCGTGGACCACGGACCGACCGAGTACGAGCCGCTCGACGACTACCCCTCGTTCTGCATCAACGCCGCGCACGCCGTCGTGCAGGACCAGCGCGCGGGCGTCCAGGCCCTCGGTGTCGTCTTCGGCGGGTCGGGCAACGGTGAGCAGATCGCCGCGAACAAGGTCGAGGGCATCCGCGCGGCCCTGGTCTGGAACGAGTCGACCGCGCTGCTCGCCCGCCAGCACAACGACGCGAACGTCATCTCGATCGGCGCGCGCCAGCACACCGAGGCAGAGGCGATCCGCTTCGTCGACCTCTTCATCGCCGAGCCGTTCTCGGGCGAGGAGCGCCACGCCCGCCGCATCGCGCAGCTCGCCGAGTACGAGACCACGGGGCACATCGCCGGCAAGCAGATCGACCAGTAGGGCCGAGTAGACAAGAGCAATGCCCGAGGGTCACTCCGTCCACCGCATCGCCCGTCAGTTCGAGCTGCACTTCGTCGGCCAGGTCTGCGAGGTATCGAGCCCACAGGGGCGCTTCGCCGCCGGAGCCGCGCAACTCGACGGCCGGAAGATGATCGCCGCACGAGCCGTGGCGAAGCAGATGTTCCTGGAGTTCGAGGGCGACCTGTTCCTCCGCGTGCACCTCGGCCTGTACGGCGCGTGGGACTTCGCGGGGGAGATCTCGACCGACGCGACGATGCGCAGCGCGAAGGGGCGGATCGGGCAGACGAACCAGCGTGGCACGGTCGCGGAGGACAGCGACGCGGGCGACGACGCCGACCACGTGCCCGACGACGACGGGGAGGACTCCCTCCGCTCCATCGGTGCCCCACGGCGCTCCCGCTACCGGATGGCCGAGCAGGAGAAGGTCGAGGACCCGATCGAGGCCTTCCCGCCGGACCCGGTCGGGCAGGTGCGCGTGCGGATCCTCACCGAGACCGCCGTGGCGGACCTCCGCGGACCGACCGCCTGCGTGGTCGAGGACCCGGCCGGGGTGCAGCGTGCGCTCGACAAGCTCGGCCCGGACCCGATGAACGACGACGGGCCCGAGGCCGAGAAGGCGTTCGTGGACAACGTCCGGAAGCGCAACGTCGCGATCGGCCAGCTGCTCATGGACCAGTCCGTGGTGAGCGGCATCGGCAACGTGTACCGGGCGGAGCTGTTGTTCCGGCAGCGCATCGACCCGTACAAGCCCGGGAAGGAGATCACCGTCAGGCAGGCGAAGGCGCTGTGGCAGGACTGGTCGAAGCTCCTGCACGACGGGGTCCGCATCGGGCAGATGATGACGATGGACGGCCTGACGGACGCCGAGTACCGGAAGGCGATGCGCTCCCGGGCCGACCGACACTGGGTGTACCACCGCGCGGGGGAGCCGTGCCGGGTCTGCGGCACCGAGATCCGCGTCGCCGACATGGCCGGTCGCAAGCTCTACTGGTGCCCGAAGGACCAGAAGTAGCCCCGCCGGTCAGAGGTCGCGGTGGGTCCAGCGACCGGCGATCGCGGTGCCGAGGACCGGCATCGCCCGGAGCGCCGCCGACGACGCGGTGAGCGGGTCGGTCGGCACGAGGACGAGGTCCGCGACGTCGCCGACCGTGACCGACACCCGTCCGTCCGTCGACCCCCGCCACGCGCCGAGCGCCGACATCCGCTGTTCCGGGTGCCACGGCTCGCGGCCGTCGCGGTCCCGCCCGACGGCGGCGGCCATCGACACCCACGGGTCGAGCGGCGCGACCGGGGCGTCCGAGCCGAGCACCATCGCTGCGCCCGCACGTTCGAGCGCGGCGAACGGGAAAGCCCGGTCCGTGCGGCCCGCCCAGTGGTGGTCCGCGATGTCCCGGTCGTCCATGGCGTGCTCGGGCTGCACGGACGCGACGACGCCGAGCCGGGCGAACCGCTCGACGTCGGGCACGGCGAGGAGCTGCGCGTGCTCGATCGAGCCGCGGCTCCCGACCGTCTCGAGCGCGTCGAGCGCGAGCGTGACCGCGCGGTCGCCGATCGCGTGCACGGCGGGGACGAGCCCGGCGTCGACCGCCCGACGCAGCAGCGGGACGAGGTCCTCCGGCGCCCAGGTGAGGACGCCCTCGCCGTCGGCGGTCGCGGCGGTCCGGGTGCCGAGCGACCCGTCGGTGATCACCTTGAACGGCCCGACGGTGAGCAGGCCCCGCGTCCCGTCGACGACGTCGCCCGTCCGCAGTCCTCGGCGGACCGCCTCGTCGAGCCGTGCCGGGTACACCCCGGAGGCGATGCGCAGGCCGTCCGTCCCGGCGTGGATCCGTCGCACCCACCGGTCGATGTCGGCGTCCATCTCGAGGTCGACGACCCCGGTGACGCCCCGGGCCGCGGCCGCCTCGACGGCGTCCGCGACGGAGGCGTCGAGCTGGTCGTCCGGCACCCGGGACAGCGCGGCGGTCACGTCGAACGCGTCCTGCTCCCGGAGCACACCGTCGGTACCGGCCGGGAGCGCCCGGCCGAGCACGGCGCCGAAGTGCGCCAGGGCGACCTCGTTGCACCAGACGGCGTGCAGGTCGGCGCTCACGACGACGACCGGGAGGCCCGGTGCGGCCTGGTCGAGCAACTCCCGTCGAGCGGGGCGGGGCCAGAGTCCGTCCCGGTAGCCGTGCCCGACGAGCACCCGGTCCGGGAGGCCGGTCCGGGCTGCGGCGGCGAGGCGGTCCGCGGTCTCCTCGGCGGAGCCGCAGTCCGTCACGTCGATCCGTCGGCGCACGAGTGCCCACTGGTCGAGGTGCACGTGGTGGTCGCGGAGACCGGGCCCGAGCCAGGCGCCCTCGGCCTCGACGACCTCGGTGTCGGTGCCGGTGTGGGTGTCGGTGTCGAGCGGGTCGAGCGTGCCGGTCGGCGCGACCGCGGTGACCCGCCCGTCGACGACCAGGACGTCGCTGGGGGCGCCGGAGGTGCCCACTCGCCGGACGGTACGGAGGAGTGTCGCCGACATCACGCCTCCAGGCCGGTCGTCGTGGTCCCCTGGACGCGCGCCATCTCGTCGGCGAGCGCGGGGGAGGCGTAGGGGCCGTCGGTCCGCAGGCCGGCGATGATCCGGTCGACCACCTCGGGTGCCTTGTTCTGGCTGAGCTTCGCGCGGGCGTCGAAGCGGGTGACGCGGATGCGTATGCCGACCGTGCCGCGGGCGATCCGGCGGGCGGCGTCCTCGTCGAGGTCGAGCGACACCGGTGACGGCATCGCGGCCTCGAAGTGGTCCACGAGGTCACCGAGGACACGGAAGTTCTCCTCGTCCGACAAGATCTCCGGCGTCCCCCACAGGTGCGCGGTGGTGTGGTTCCAGGTCGGGATGAACTGTTCCGGCGGGTACCAGGCGGGGGAGACGTACCCGTGCGGGCCCTGCACGACGACCAGGACCTCGTGCTGCCCGAGTTCGTGCGCCACCTCGTCCGGCCGACCGACGTGCGACACGAGGACGATGTCGTCGCTGCCGTCGGGCTGCTCCTCGAGCAGGAACGGGTAGTGCGACGCAACGAGTCCCTCCGCGGTGGAGGACACGATCGTCGCCCAGGGGTTGCCGCGGACGAGTCGTCGGACCTCGTCGACCTCGGTCATCAGGAAGGAGGGTGTGTGCCGCATGCGACGAGCGTGGCACATGCCAGGCTGGTCGGCATGGAGAAGCGCGCAGCCTACGGGTCCGTCCTGCCCTACGTCCGAGAGTGGGTCGCCTACAAGGTGTGGCAGCTGCGGCTCCCCGGCGTGCAGGTCGCCATCGGCTTCGAGGACGAGGAACTGTTCGCCGACGCCTGGGGGTACGCCGACGTGGCAGCCGGGCGGCGACTGACGACGACGGACCTGTTCCGGATCGCCTCGCACTCGAAGACCTTCACCGCCACCGCGCTGCTCCAGTTGGCCGACCAGGGCGCGCTGCGGCTCGACGACACGGTCGGCTCGTTCGTCCCCGCGCTCGTCGAGGCGGGTTCCCCGATCGCCGACGCCACCGTCCGCGAGCTCATGGAGATGGGTGCCGGGGTCGTCCGTGACGGCGCCGACGGTGACCACTGGGCGCTCGCGCACCCCTTCCCGGACGCGCAGCAGCTCGTCGACCTCGTCGTCGCGGGCGGCGCGAAGGTCCCGGTCGGGTCGGCGTTCAACTACTCGAACCTCGGCTACGGGCTGCTCGGGCTCGTCATCGAGGCCGTGACGGGCACCCCGTACGCCGAGCACGTCCGCACCGCGATCACCGAGCCGCTCGGGCTCCGCCACACCGGTGCGGAGTTCGACCCCGCTCGCGAGGACGAGTTCGTCGTCGGCTACACCGGCCTCCACACGGCGCGCACCCGGCAGCCGGTCCCGCACGTGACGACCGGGGCGCTCGCCGCGGCGACCGGCTTCCACGGCACGGCCTCGGACCTGGTCCGCTACTTCTCGGCGCACGTGCCGGGTCGCGGGACGCTGCTCTCCGACCACGCCAAGCGCCTCGCGCAGCGGAAGGCGTGGAGTGCGCTCGACTCCGACCCGGCCGCCCGCGGCTACGGCGCCGGGTTCATCGTGGACCGGATCAACGGCCGGGAGGTCCGGGGCCACTCCGGCGGGTTCCCCGGACAGATCACGCAGTCCGTGTTCGACCCCGCGTCCTCACTGGTCGTGTCCGTCCTGACGAGCAGCGCCACCGGTCCGGCGACGATGCTGGCGTACGGCATCGTGCACCTGCTCGACGCGGCCGCCGACGAGCACGCGGCCGGTCCGGCGATCCCCGCCGACGTCGACGCCGCACGGTACACGGGGCGCTTCGCGACCTTCGAGGGGATCACCGACATCGCGAGGGTGGGTGACCGCCTGCTCGCGATCGACCCGACGCAGCCGGTGCCGACCGAGTCGCCGGTCCGGCTCGAGGTCGTCGACGCCGACACGCTCCGCATGGCATCCGGCAACCGGTTCGGGTCCGTCGACGAGGACATCGTGTACACCCGGGACGACTCCGGCGCGGTCGTGTCCGTCCGCGGGGACAGCGGCATGACGCAGCGGCCGTGGTCGGTGCCGGACGAGACGCCGGAGGTCGCGGCCGCCCTCGTGTGACGCCCTGCTGGCCGGGCCCGGCGGTGCTGGCCGGGCACGGTCCGCTCGGCCGATCCCGATCCCGATCCCGACCACGGTGCCGCGCGGCCCGGCCCTGCGCACCGGCGGCGTCAGCGCACGTCGGCGGTCTCCCAGAGTCGGCGGACGCCCGCGCCGACCGGGCGGACGAGCGGTGGGACGAACACGAGCGCAGCCGTGGCGAATCCGACGAACTCGCCGACCTGCGGCACGGTGAAGAGGGGCAGGAGTGCTTCCTGCGGCGGGATCCAGACGCGGAACAGCACGTTCATCACGGCCTCGGACAGCAGCCAGACGCCGGCTCCGACCGTGACGAACCAGCCCGCGGTGCGGCGCGACCCGGACGACCGCACCACGAGCACGACGCCGAACACCAGGAGCAGGACGCGCGCGAGGAGCAGCAGCACGGTCGCGACGGGGTGCAGCGCGGTGGGCAGCAGGACCCCGAGCGGGAGGGCGACGGCTGCGAGCCCGAAGCCGAGCGTCGCACGGTCCCCGCGTCGGGCGGCGAGGACGGCCGTGACGGCTCCCGCCACCAGCCCGACGACGCCGAGCCCCGACCACGTCGGCCACGCGGCCATCCGGTCCAGCCACCCGATGACGACCGTGACGGCCGGGACGAGCGCGGCCACCACGGCGGCCAGCGCGGACAGTCGTTCGTACCGGGTCTGGTCCACGGTTCCCCCTCGTGACGCGATGCAGTACCGGCACCTTACACATCACCGGACGACGAACGCGAGGACCACCGTGTCGGGGTGGGGACAACCCCACCCCTGGTCCGGGAGACGGCAGGATGGGACCGGGCCCTCGTCTCCGCGAGGCTCGATGCATGACCGACACCGACCGGCTCGACCTGGCCCGCACCGTCCCCCTGGACGAGGCGGTGGCCTCGCCCGACCACGCCGAGACCGTTCCGCTCCACGACGTGACGGCAGCACCCGACCACGCCGAGACCGTTCCGCTCCACGACGTGACGGCGACCGACCGGGACACCACACCCGGCCGGGACACCACCGCCGACCGGGACACGACGCCCGACCGCGACAGCGCCCCTGACCGACCGACACCGGAAGCCACCACCCCGATGCCCTCCCAGCCCGCCCCGAGCGACGGCACCCACCCGAGCTGGGACGCGACACCGCCCCTGTCCGCCCAGGGCAGCGCCACGCGGGGGCCGTCGAGCCCGGTCCGTGGCGGGGGCGGCGGCATGACGGCCGGTGCCTTCTACCGGGAGGCCTGGCGTCGGTCGCCGCGGGACTTCGGCTACATGGCACTCACGGCGGTGCTCCTCTGCACGCTGTACTTCGCGTTCCCCGCCGTCCTGGGCATCGGCGGGTTCGGCTCGCGGGACGTCCTCAACCCGTTCACGCTGCTGCTGTTCTTCGTCGCGCTGTTCGTCGCCCGGTGGCTGGGGCAGTTCGAGAAGCTCCGGATGAGCTGGGCGGACCCGCGACCGATCCGTCCGGTGGACTGGACACCCCGCTGGCAGCAGAACTGGTGGACCCGCACCGGGTCCGCGGTCGCGAATCCGCACTACTGGCTGTACCTGCTGCACGCGGTGGTCGTCTACCCGATGGCCGCGGTGGTCACCGTCGGTGCCGGGCTCCTCCTGGCGGTCGGGTTCCTCTGGCCGGTCGTCGCGGTCCTCGCCTACGTCGTCGCCGGGACGTACCTGGTCGACCCGAACGGGATCGGGTCGATCGCCGGGCTCGGCACCCTCGCGCTGCTCTCGATGGCCGCGAGCGTCCTGCTGTTCCCGCTGTGGCTGCGCGGCTCCGTGCTCGCCCACTACTGGATCGACCACGGCCTGCTCGGCGGGTTCCGGGCCGAGGTGCTCGAGCAGCGCGTGGCGGGCCTCCAGGCGTCCCGCGCCGGTGCCGTCACCGCGGAGGGGCAGGCACTCCGCCAGATCGAGCGCGACCTGCACGACGGCCCGCAGCAGCGACTCGTCCGACTCCGCATGGACCTGGCCTCGGCCGAGCGGTCGTTCGAGAAGGACCCGGAACGCGCCAAGCAGCTCATCGCCGAGGCGTCGGGACACGCGCAGGACGCGCTCGACGAACTCCGCGCGCTGTCCCGCGGGTTCGCGCCGCCGATCCTGCTCGACCGCGGTCTCGTCGCGGCCCTCGAAGCACTGTGCGCGCGGTCGCCGATCCCCGTCGGGCTCGACGTCCGTCTGCCGGACGGGCTCGAGCTCGCGTCCGAGATCCAGCGGAACGTGTACTTCACCGTGAGCGAGCTCCTGACGAACACGGCGAAGCACGCCGGCGCCTCCGCCGCGGGGGTCTACCTCGGGCTGCTCGTCGACGCGTCCGGTACCTGGTTCCTCACCGTCAGCGTCACCGACGACGGCCGCGGCGGTGCCAGCCCGCGCGAGGGGCACGGCATCCAGGGGCTGATGGGCCGGATGCGCGCCCTCGACGGGGAGCTGACGGTCTCCAGCCCCGCCGGCGGCCCGACCGAGGCGACCGCGCGGATCCCGCTCGGCGCGCTGAACGGCGTCCCCACGCACCGCGCGTGACCGGCGTCCGGTCGCCACTAGGCTGACCGCATGACCGACGGCCCGGATGCAGCGCGCATCCGGGCCGTCGTCGTCGACGACGCCGTCCTGCTGCGCGAGGGGCTGGCCCGCGTGCTCGACGAAGCCGGCATCGACGTCGTCGGGCAGTTCGGCGACCCGGCCTCGTTCCTGGCGGCGCTCCCCGCACTCGCGCCCGACGTCGTGGTCATGGACGTCCGGATGCCGCCGACGTTCACCGACGAGGGCGTCCGCGCCGCCGTCCAGGCCCGTCGGATCGCACCCCGGACCGGGATCCTGCTGCTCTCGCAGTACGTCGAGGCCACCTACGCCGAGGACGTCCTCGCCGCGGGCAGCTCGGGCGTGGGGTACCTGCTGAAGGACCGTGTGACCCGCCTCGACGAGATCGACGACGCCGTGCGCCGCGTGGCCTCCGGCGGCACCGTGCTCGACCCCGAGGTCGTCACGCAGCTCATGAGCCGCCGCCGCGACCCGCTCGCCGCCCTGACCCCCCGTGAGCGTGAGGTCCTCGGGCTGATGGCCGAGGGCCGCACGAACGCCGCCATCGCCCGCGCCCTGGTGATCGGGACCGGCGCGGTCGAGAAGCACGTCTCGAGCATCTTCGCCAAGCTCGCGCTCGAGGACACCGGCGAGGACCACCGCCGTGTCCTGGCCGTCCTGGCGTACCTCGGATGACCCGCGTCCCGGCACCGCTGCTGGCGCTCGCCGCGATGGTGTCGGTCCAGATCGGGGCCGCGGTCGCGAAGACCCGCTTCGAGGAGGTCGGCTCGCTCGGCGCGGTCATGCTCCGCCTGGTCATCGGTGCGCTCGTCCTGGCGCTGCTCGTCCGCCCGCGGGTGCGGCACTGGACCCGCGTGCAGTGGCGAGGAGCCGTCGTGCTCGGCCTCGCCCTCGGCGGCATGAACGTCTTCATCTACCTCGCGTTCGCGACGATCCCGATCGGCGTCGCCGTGACGATCGAGTTCCTCGGTCCGCTGGCACTGTCCCTCGTGCACACCCGCCGGTGGCGTGATGCCGTCTGGGCAGCCCTGGCGCTTGCCGGCGTGGTGCTCCTCGGCGTCGGGCCGTCCGCGGTGGGTGACCTCGGGGGAGTCGCCGCGGCGGTGCTCGCAGCCGGGTGCTGGGCCGCCTACATCGTCATGAACCGACGCGTCGGTGCGGCGATCCCGGGCATCGACGGCCTGAGCGTCTCGATGCTCGTCGCGATGGTCGTCGCACTGCCGTTCGGGCTCCGGCCCGCGGCCGAGGGCGTCGTCGCGGACCCGGTGCTCCTGCTGGTCTTCGGCGCCGTGGCGGTCCTGTCGAGCGTGTTGCCCTACTCGCTCGAGATGACGGCCCTCCGGCGCATGCCGACCCGGGTGTTCGGCGTGCTGCAGAGTCTCGGGCCGGCACTCGCGGCGCTCGCCGGGCTCGTCGTCCTCCGCGAGGCACTGTCTCCCGTCGAGGTCGTCGCCCTCGCGTGTGTCACGGCGGCGAGCGCCGGGGTGACGCTCACGGCGCGCCGCAGCGCGGCGCCGCTCTGACCGACGGCGGACACGACCACCGTCGGGGGTGTGCGGGACGTGGGGTGGGCCTCCCGGCCGGCCGGGAGGCCGGTGCCACGTCGGCGACGCGACCGTCATCGGTCGCGCACCACGATCCGTCTACTCGCCGCGGAGGAAGTCCGCGTACGTGGGTTCCGCCTGCACGTCCGACAAGAGCGACGGGTCGTTGACCCGTTGGTCGACGTAGGCCTCGATGACCTCGGGTGGGGTGAGCAGGTGGGCGACCCAGGACGGCACCTCGGTCTTCTTCATGGTGCCTCCTTCCGATCTCCGGTCCGGCCGGATGTCTCGAATCTCGAGCATCTTCGCGAACCGGTGTGTCGGGAACGATCCTCGCGCTCGTCCGCGAAGTCAACGCAGTGCGTCATACGGACTCCGCTGAGCGCTGTCGCACCGGTCGGGGATCAGAACGCGCCCCGTTCGTCGGTGCGTGCCCGGTCCGTGGGTCGGCGGCTCGGAGGGTCCGGTGCTTGACGGCCGAACGCCAGATCCAGGCGTCGGCCTGCTGCCCGAACTGCGCCCATTCGACGAGCACCGCGTCGCGCGTCCAGCTGCGGGCGAACGCCTTGACCCGGACGTGGAACGTCGGGAACTGCACCCATGCCCAGACCGGCATCGGGGTGACCGCGTGGCAGACGTCACCACCGCGTGCCTCCTCGGACAGGGAGAAGGCGCGCGGGCGTTCGACCTCCGGGTGTTCCGGGGGCTGCCACCGGTTCTCGCGACGCCGTCCCACTCCCGTATTCGAACGTGTGTTCGAACGCTCCGTCAAGTCCCGGACGCGCTCCGGCGTGTCCCGGGGATCGGCGCGGTGACCATGTAGCACTCCGAGGGCTCCTCGTCCACCCCCATGACGCGGGCCGGTTCCGCTCGTAGCCTGGCGTGACTGGCCCAGACCCTGCCAGCCGCGTCGCGCACTCCCGGATCCGACTCCGGTCCGACGTGGACACCGCCTCAGGAAGGCAACCATGCAGCACGTCACCGCCGCCCGCCGACTCCGCACCGGAACGTCGACCCGATCGCAGCACCTCCTGCAGCGTCCCGTTCGTCTCCACCTCCACTGTGTCGCTCCCGCACTCACGTCAGCGGCGCTCAGTCAGGACCTCGGCGGGTCGTGGGCGCCAGGAGCCGACAAGTGGGGTCTCCCGACGATCGGTGAGTGGGCGTAGCCGTGGGCGAGAACGCGATCAGTGCCCGGTTCACCGGGGCGCAGTGGTTGTTGTCGGTCGGCCGGACCCCGTTGCTCCGCGTCGACACGCGTGCGGAAGCCGAAGCCTCCGGGCGCCAGCTCGCCACCGTCCTCGGCCTGCGCTTCGAGACGCCCTGCGTCATCGGCTGACGGCCTGCGGAGGAACGGCTCACGCGTCCAGGTCGGCTGCCGAGGCGATCCGTACCCGACCGGGCAGCCCGTGGAACCGTGTGGTCATCGAGCGTTGAGCGACCGCGAGCCGCGACGCACGTCGAGTTTCCAGGTCACGAAGGGCCTCCCGGCGACACCGGCCCGGGTGCGGGTCGTCGGTCGCCAGCCTCGGTCCGCGTAGAAGCGCTTGGCCCGATCGTTCCCGTCCCACACCTCGAGCTCAGCGGTACCCGACGGGACGACCTCGATGAACCGGATGTGCAACGCAGTGCCGATGCCCGTACCGAACCGATCGGGGTCGACGTAGAGGCTCGACAGCTCAGCAGGCGAACCGCGGTCCGCGAGGTGTGCCGCGATGAAGCCGGCGACGTGCCCGTCCTGCTCGGCGACGAGGCACCAGGTGCCGGGACGGGTCAGGGTGGCGAGCCACATCGGGTACCGGTCCTGAGCCGTGTCGCGGCGGTCGAGCGCGTCCCCGTAGTACGCCTCACGAGACCGCTGGTGCACCCGCGTGACCTGGGCGGCGTCAGCAGGAGTCGCGTCGCGGACCTCGAACGTCATCGGACCAGTCAACGCCTCACCACAGCAGTCTCGCCACCCCGACCGTGACGACGAGGGCGGGGTCGGAGGTCGACGCCGTGCAGGCGGCGGACGTCGCGCCGGCACAGCACCTACCCTGGACTGGTGCTCTCCCGACGTGACGCCGCCATCCGGCTCGACATCCCCCTCGAGATGGCGACCCACCACGGGATCCCGTCCCGCCTCAGCGAGGCCGAACTCACCGCGATCGAGCAGGACCCGCCCGCGTGGCTCGTGCAGTCGCGGGCGAACCGCACCGGCAAGAAGGTGTGGGTGCACCTGGAGTGCGTCGTGTGCGGGTACGCGGAAGAGGCCCGGCCGAAGAAGTGGTGGCCGGACTGGGACCACCTGATGTGCGACTACCACGCGCCGTACCAGGCGCCGGAAGCCCCGGCGGGCTTCACGCGGCGCGAGGTCGAGGGTATCGGCAGCCGCTTCGTCGCCCTCGTCGACGAGCGGTCGTAGTCCGCGTCGTCAGTCGGCGTCGTCAGTCGGCGACGCGGGCCGTGGACTCGCGCACGCTCAGCGTCAACTCCGGCCCCGGCCGTGACGGCAGCGGAGCGTCGGCCTCGATCTGCTCGCGGAGCAGGACCGCCGCCCGCTGGCCGAGTTCGACGGTGTCACGCGTCAGCGAGGTGATCGCGGGGCGGACGAGCCGGATCATCGCGGAGTCGTCGAACGACACGATGGACACGTCCTGCGGCACGCGGACGCCCATCTCGCTCGCGACGCCGAGTCCCGCGACGGCGAGCACGTCGTTGTCGAACACGATCGCGGTGGGGCGCCGGGCGCCGGACAGCAGGCGTCGGGTGGCTGCGGACCCGGCCTCGGCGGAGTAGTCGGTGGGGATGGACTCCGTGCGGTCGTCCTCGGTGGCGTCCGGCAACGTACCCGCGAACGCCCGGACGCGTTCGATGCGCAGTGCGGTGTGCTCGAACTCCGGCGGCCCGGACACGTGGGCGATGCGGCGGTGCCCGAGTGCGCGGAGGTACCGGAGGACGGTGTCGGTCGCGTCCGAGTCGTCGATCCAGACGCTCGGGGCCGACCCGGCGGGGGTGGGGTGCGAGCCGACGACGACGGACGGCATCCCGAGCTGGGCGAGCAGACGGAGGCGGTCGTCGTCCCGGCGCGGGTCGATCACGATGACGCCGTCGACCCGGTGCCCGCGCCACCAGTCGCGGTAGGTCTCGAGTTCCTCGTCGGCGTCACGGGCGACGAGCAGGGTCATGCCGATGTGGGTGCCGGTCAGGCCGAGCTGGATCCCCGAGATGAGGTCGCCGAAGAACGACTCGGTGCCGAGCGTGCGCGCCGGGCGGTTCAGCACGAAGCCGATCGACCCGGCCTTCGCGCCCCCGAGGGCGCGGGCCGCGGTGTGCGGCTGCCAGTCGAGTTCGCGCGCCGCCTGTCGCACTCGTTCTCGTGTCGCCTCGGACACGCCGGGGCGCCCGTTGAGGGCGAAGGAGACGGCGCTGATCGACACGCCCGCCCGCGCTGCGATGTCGGCGATCGTCGTCCGCCGTCCTGTGGCCACGGGCTTGACTATAGCGCTTTAGTCAGGCATCGTCGCCGTCACGCAGCGGTTCGGCGCAGAAGGCTGAACCGGTTCAGTAGCTCGACGAAGGAGTCAGCAACGATGAGAACCACCCCACGCACGACGTCGGGCCGAGTGGCCGCGATCCTCGCCGGCGCTGCCGCCGCAGCGCTCGTCCTCACCGGTTGCTCGAGCGGTAGCGGGGCGGCCACCGGTGGCGGTGGCGGCGGAGAGGTCAGCGGGTCGATCACCCTGCAGACCTGGGCACTCACGCCGACGTACACGGACTACCTCAACGGCGTCGTGAAGGCGTTCGAGAAGAAGTACCCCGACGCGGAGGTCAAGCTCGTCGACCAGCCCGGCGACGGCTACGCCGAGAAGGTGCTCAGCCAGGCGTCGTCGAACTCCCTGCCCGACGTCGTCAACCTGCCGCCGGACATCGCCCTGCCCCTCGCGAAGCGCGGGTTCCTGCAGGACGTCGCGAAGGACGACTCCACGCTCGGGAAGACCTACGTCGAGGGCGCACTCGCGGCCTACCGGTACAAGGGCGTCGACGGAACGTTCGGGTACCCCTGGTACCTCAACACCGACATCGACTACTGGAACAAGACGATGTTCGAGCAGTGCGGCCTCGACCCGGAGAACCCGCCGGCGACCACGGACGAGCTCTTCGACCAGGCCGCGACCATGCACGAGCAGTGCCCGGACGACTACCTCATGAGCCGCAAGCCCGGCCTGTCCGACTTCTCGCTGGCCGGCGTGAAGATCCTCAACGCGGACGGCACGAAGTTCACGTTCGCGGACTCCTCGAAGGCCGCCGACCTGATCAGCAAGTACGCGAAGGCCTACCAGGACGGGCTCATGCCGTCGTCGGTCCTCAACACCGACTACCTCGGCAACTCCACCCTGTTCACGCAGGGCAAGGTCGCCTGGACCACCGGTGGTGCGACCGCGATCAGCGACTTCGAGAAGAACAACCCGTCGCTCAAGGGCACGATCATCGTCTCGCCGGCGCTGGACAACCCGCCGCTGTACGTGCAGGGCCTCAGCGTCTCGGCGAAGAGCAAGCACCTCGCCACCGCCGAAGCGCTCGCCGCGTTCATGACGAACGCCGAGAACCAGGAGGAGTTCGCCCACCTGGTGAACATCTTCCCGTCGACGAAGTCCTCGCAGTCCGACCCGTTCTTCTCGGAGGACGACGGCACCGTGCACGCGAAGGCCCGCGTCCTCGCGAACGACGCCCTGAAGACCGCGAAGAACCTCAACCCGGTCGAGGCGAACTCGGCGATGACGGACTTCCTCGACCAGCAGATCGCGCTGGCGATGAAGGGCGGGACGACGCCCGAGAAGGCGTTGCAGACCGCCCAGACCAAGATGAACACCCTGCTCGCCAACGGCTGATCCGGCCCGGTACCCGAAGGAAGAGGGAGGATCGTCATGCGTGCGAACCGCTGGTTCACGCCCTGGCTGCTGGTGCTGCCCGCACTGGTCTGGCTGCTCGCGTTCAGTCTCTGGCCGTCGATCAACACCGTGCGGCTGTCGTTCACGAACGCCAGCCCGCTCGGTGGGGTCAGTGCATGGGTGGGGACGGCGAACTTCCGGACCCTGCTCGCGGACCCGCAGGTGTGGGAGGCGCTGCTCAACAGCGTCATCTACATGGTGGTGTGCCTGCCGCTGCTGACGGTCCTCCCGCTCCTCATGGCCGTGCTCGTGCAGCACAAGATGCCCGGGATCGCGTTCTTCCGGACCGCGTACTACACGCCGGTGATCGCGAGCGCGGTCGTGGTCGGGCTCATCTGGAACTGGATCCTCGACGACCGCGGCGTCGTCAACGAGATGGCGCAGTCGCTCGGCGTCGTGCAGGGCGCGATCCCGTTCCTGTCCGACCGGTGGCTGCTGCTGTTCAGCGCGATCAGCCTGACCGTGTGGAAGGGCCTCGGCTACTACATGATCATCTTCCTGGCTGCCCTCGGGAACGTCGGCAAGGACCTGCACGAGGCCGCCGCTCTCGACGGCGCCGGGGCGGTGCGCCGGTTCTGGTCGGTCACCATGCCCGGCGTCCGCGGCACCATGACGCTCGTCGGCATCCTGGTGTGCGTCAGCGCCCTCCGGGTCTTCAGCGAGCTCTACATCTTGACGAACGGGACGGGTGGCCCCGGCGGCCAGGACAACTCCCTCGTCATGCTCATCCAGCAGTACGCCCGCGGCTTCACCGGCAACCTCGGCTACGCGTCCGCCCTGAGCCTCTTGCTCTTCGCCGTGACGTTGATCCCGATGCTCGCCCTCGCCCGGATGAACAGCAAGGCGGACAAGTGACGAACACCACCAGCACCAGCGAACCGGTCATCGGCGGCAACGCCGGCGTGGCCGCACCGACACCGGACGTGACCGGCGCGACGGACGTGGGCCGGGCCTCCCGGCAGTCCCCGCCCGGCGGACGCGGGCGCCGTCGCGCGGTGTGGGGCGTCATGTCCACCCGCGAGAAGGTGCTCCGCTACGTCCTGCTCGTCGTGGTGCTGTTCATCACGATCGGTCCGTTCCTCTGGCAGCTCTCGACCTCGCTCAAGGGCACCGGCGAGGACATCTACACCGCGAACCCGTCGTTCATCCCCGCGCAGCCGACGTTCGGCAACTACCTCCGCGTGGGCGACGCCATCCCGGTCTTCGGGTACATCGGGAACTCGCTCATCGTCGCCGCGATCGACGTCATCGGGAACATCGTGTTCGCCACGCTCGCCGGGTTCGCGATCGCCCGCCTGCAGTGGAAGGGCCGCAAGGTCGTCCTCGGCCTGTTCCTCGCCACCCTCGTGCTGCCCGGCGAGGCGACGATCATCTCCCAGTTCGTCACGGTCAAGGACCTCGGCCTCGCCGACTCCCTGGTCGGTGTCGCCCTGCCGGGCATGATCGCCGCGCTCAACGTGCTGCTCATGTACAACGCCTTCCGCCAGGTGCCCGAGGAGATCGACCAGGCGGCCGTGATGGACGGCGCGAACGCGATGCAGCGCCTCCGCTACATCTCGCTGCCCGCCGTGCAGGGGACGATCGCCGTGATCGCGATCTTCTCGTTCATCGGTGCGTGGGACGACTTCCTCTGGCCGCTCATCGTGCTGCAGTCCCCGGACAAGCTCACCCTGACGGTCGGGCTGCAGTACCTGCAGGGCACCTTCGCCACCGACCAGCGGATGATCGCTGCCGGGACGATGATCGCGTTCATCCCGATCGCCGTGATCTTCGCCGTCCTGCAGCGCTTCTTCTTCAAGGGCGTGGAAGAGGGCGGGGTGAAGGGCTGATGCGCTTCGGCGTCAACCACACGCCGTCGAACGGCTGGTTCCACTCCTGGCTCGACTTCTCGCCGTCGGACACCGCACGGGACCTCGAGGCGATCGCCGGGCTCGGCGCCGACCACGTCCGGGTCTTCCCGCTCTGGCCGGTCGTGCAGCCGAACCGGACGCTCATCCGGCAACAGGCGCTCGACGACGTGGCGACCGTGGTGGACATCGCCGGCTCGTTCGGACTCGACGTCACGGTCGACGCGCTGCAGGGGCACCTGTCGAGCTTCGACTTCCTGCCGTCGTGGCTCGACTCGTGGCACCGCCGGAACATGTTCACCGACCCCGACGTCGTCGCCTCGACCGCCGCGTACGTCCGGGCACTCGCCGCCGCCGTCGGGGACCGGCCGAACCTGCTCGGCGTCACGGTCGGCAACGAGGTCAACCAGTTCGCGCACGCCCCGCACCCGTCGCCGTTCGCGACGACGCCCGAGCAGGGGCACGCGTGGGCGGCGGCGATGGTCGCCGCGGCGCGCGAGGGGCTCGCCGGTCCGGAGGTTCAACCCGGCTCCGGCACCCGGCCCGCCCCCGCCACGGGGGAGCGTCCGGCCCCCCTCGTGACCCTCGCCCAGTACGACGCGGCCTGGTACGACGACGCGCAGCCGTTCGGCCCGGAGCACGCGGCCGACCACGGGGACGCGACAATCACGCACTCGTGGGTCTTCAACGGGTCGGCACGCCTGCACGGTGCCCTCGGCCCGGGGTCGGTCCGACACGGCGAGTACCTGCTGCAGCTCGCGGCCGCGTGGAACACCCGCGCGGACCGGCCGAACTGGTTGCAGGAGGTCGGCGCACCGACCAACGTGGTGGACGTGGCCGACGCCCCGACGTTCACCGAGCAGACCATCCGGCACGCCCTCGACGTGCAGGGGCTGTTCGGCATCACGTGGTGGTGCTCCCACGACGTGTCCCGCTCGCTCGCCGACTTCCCGGAGCTCGAGTACGACCTCGGCCTGCTCACGAACGACGGCCGCGTGAAGCCGACCGGGGAGCGGTTCCGTGAGATGGCCCTGGCGTTCGGTGACGGCCGGTACCAGGCCCCGACCCCGCCGACGACCGCGCTCGTGCTCGACGACGTCGCCCCGGACGGGACGCCGCTCGGTGGGACCCGAGCCGACTCGGCGCCGGGCGGCCGGTTCGCCGCGGCCTGGCTCGCGATCGCCGAGCAGGACGGCCGCGGCCCGCAGGTCGTGCTGCGCTCCCGCCTCGGGGACACCGCGCTCCTGGGCGCGCGCGGGATCACCACCTGCGTCGACGTCCCGAACGACACCGCGTCCGCCACCGTGTCCGTCGCACACCCCGCGACGATGCCCTGACCCCGATCAGCACCTCCGCACGACCAGCACCACGCCCCACGCCCCACGCCCCGACGACCCGGACGGACACCGCCGTCCCGGAGGACCCATGCACGACGACATCCCGCTCACCATCGGCCGCGCACGCCGTGTCCTCGACGAGCGCATCCTGCCCGAGGTGCACGCCACCGCCGTCCCGCTCGACACCGCCTGGCACGAGCTGCCCGGTGAGCCGATCGCCCCCGCGGAGGGTCTGGCGCTCGACTTCGAACCGTACGAGGTCGGCACTCCGTGGGGTGCCGCGTGGGGGACCACCTGGTTCCGCCTGTCCGGCACCGTCCCCGCGGAGTGGGCCGGCCAGCGGGTCGAGGCGCTCGTCGACCTCGGCTTCGACAAGAACATGCCCGGCTTCCAGTGCGAGGGGCTCGTCTACCTGTCCGACGGCACCCCGGTGAAGTCGCTCAACCCCCGCAACCAGTGGGTGCTCATCGCGGAATCAGCCGTCGGCGGCGAGACCGTCGAGTTCTTCGTCGAGGCAGCGTCCAACCCGGTGCTGCTCGACTACCACCCCTTCCTCGTCACGCAGGAGGGCGACATCCGGACGTCGTCCCCGAAGCGGCTGTACACGAGCCGCCGGATGGACCTCGCCGTGTTCGCCGCCGAGGTGCACGAGCTCGCGCTCGACATCGACGTCCTGCTCGAACTGCAGGAGGAGCTGCCGCAGGGCCCCCGGCGCATGCGGATCCTCCAGGCGCTCGACGACGCCCTCGACGCCCTCGACCTGCAGCACATCCCGGAGACCGCGCCGGACGCCCGTGCGGCGCTCGCCGAGGTGCTCGCCGCACCCGCCGAGGCCTCCGCGCACCGGATCTCCGCCGTCGGCCACGCCCACATCGACTCCGCCTGGCTCTGGCCGGTGCGCGAGACGATCCGCAAGGTCGCCCGCACCACGTCGAGCATGACCGAGCTCATCGGCCAGACGGACGACTTCCTCTACGGCATGTCCAGCGCGCAGCAGTACGCCTGGATCAAGGAGCACCGGCCCGAGGTCTACGCGAAGGTCAAGGACGCCGTCGCCGCCGGCCGGTTCCTGCCCCTCGGCGGGATGTGGGTCGAGTCCGACACGGTGATGCCGACGGGCGAGAGCATCGTCCGGCAGTTCTCCCAGGGCCAGCGGTTCTTCGAGCGCGAGTTCGGCATCCGACCGAAGGGCGTCTGGCTGCCGGACAGCTTCGGCTACTCGCCGGCGCTCCCGCAGCTCATGCGTCGCGCGGGCTTCGAGTGGTTCTTCACGCAGAAGATCTCGTGGAACCAGGTGAACAAGTTCCCGCACCACACGTTCCTGTGGGAGGGCATCGACGGGTCGCGGGTGTTCTCGCACTTCCCGTCGATGGACACGTACAACTCGCGGCTGTCCGGCTCCGAGGTCGCGAAGGCCGCCCGGCAGTTCCGGGAGAACCGGCTCGCCTCCGGGTCGATCGCGCCGGTCGGCTGGGGTGACGGCGGCGGCGGCACCACCCGCGAGATGACCGGCACGGCGGCACGTCTGGCGGACCTCGAGGGCAGCGCCCGCGTCACGTGGGAGCACCCGGACGCGTTCTTCGACCGGGCCAAGCGCGAGCTGGAGAACCCGCCCGTGTGGGTCGGCGAGCTCTACCTCGAGCTGCACCGAGCCACGCTGACGAGCCAGCACCAGACGAAGCAGGGCAACCGGCGGAGCGAGCACCTGCTCGTCGAGGCCGAGCTGTGGTGCGCCACGGCCGCTGCCCGCACCGACTTCGCCTACCCGTACGACGAGCTCGACGCGCTCTGGCAGCAGGTCCTCCTCCAGCAGTTCCACGACATCCTGCCGGGCACCTCGATCGCGTGGGTGCACCGTGAGGCCGTCGAGCGGTACGCGGAGATCGCGGCCCGCCTGGAGGCCCTCATCGCCGCCGCCCTGTCGGCGCTCGCCGGTGAGGGGGACGCGACGGTCGTCGTCAACCCGGCCCCGAGCCTCCACGGCGGCGCCCTGGCGCAGAGCGCGATCCTGACGACCGACCTGGAGGCGACCACCCCGGTCCGCCTCGAGGAGGCCGACGGCGGCTTCGTGCTCACGAACGACCTGGTCCGCGTCGTCGTCGACGGCCGCGGACTCGTCACGAGCGCCGTCGACCTGGCCACCGGTCGCGACGCGATCGCACCGGGCCAGGTCGCGAACCTGCTCCAGCTGCACCAGGACTTCCCGAACATGTGGGACGCGTGGGACGTCGACCGGTACTACCGGAACCGCGTCGACGACCTGGTCGACGTGACCGCCCTGCGCGGCTCGGTCGACGAGGACGGGACCGCCCGCGTCTCGGTGTCGCGCTCGTTCAGCGAGTCGACGCTCACGCAGGAGATCACGCTCGCGCCCGGCACCCGGACGCTCGAGTTCGACCAGGTCACGGACTGGCACGAGACCGAGAAGTTCCTCAAGGTCGCGTTCCCGCTCGACGTCCGTGCCGAGCACACCATCGCGGAGACGCAGTTCGGCGCGCAGAAGCGGGTGACACACACGAACACCTCGTGGGAGGCCGCGAAGTTCGAGACGTCCATGCACCGGTACGTGCTCGTCGAGGAGCCCGGGTTCGGCGTGGCGCTCGTCAACGACTCGATCCACGGGTTCGACGTCACGCGCGACGCGGTCGACGGGCACGTCACGACGACGGTCCGGCTCTCGCTGCTCCGCGCACCGCGGTTCCCCGACCCCGAGACGGACCAGGGCGTGCAGACGCACCGGTACGGCCTGGTGATCGGGACCGACGTCGTCGGGGCGACCGCTGCGGGCACGGTCATGAACACGTCCGTCCGACGGATCGCCGGCGCGCACGGCTTCGACTCGCTCGTCCAGGCCTCCGGTGACGTCGTGGTCTCGGCCGTCAAGCTCGCCGACGACCGCATGGGTGACCTGGTCGTCCGCGTGTACGAGCCGGCGGGCCGACGCGGGACCGGGGGTCTGGCGGTCGACGGGCCGTTCGGCGAGCCGGTCGAGGTCACGCTGCTCGAGGAGACGGACCCGGCGCTGCCCGGCGTCGCCGCGGTCACCGACGGGGTGGCGGCCTTCGCGGTCGACGCCTTCGAGGTCCGCACCTTCCGCTTCCCGCGCACGAGCGAGGAGCGCTGACGGCGGCCCACTGAGACCCCCGCCGCCGGGACTTCGGGTGTCCCGGCGGCGGGTCCCACGGCCGGACCGGTCGTGGACCACGGCGGCACCTCGTCGCCGCGGACACCACTCGAAGAGGAGTGTCATGCAGAAGACCATGAAGATCGGGATCGTGGCGGCGTTGGTCGCCATGGTGGCGGCGCCGATGGTGCCCGCCGCCGCGTCGGCAGCACCGGGCGGGCCGGCAGCGGCATCGCAGGGCCACGGACACGGACACGGACACGGCCAGGGACACGGACACGGCCACGGGCGGCCGGGGCACACCGCCCCGACGAAGTCCGGGCCGACGAGCATCGCCTACGTCGAGGTGAACAACGACGAGCTCCGGAACGTCGGCCGGTACACGCTCGAGAACGGCGCCAACGCGTTCGACGTGGCGATCATCTTCGCGGCGAACATCAACCGTGACGCGGACGGCGACGCGGTCCTGTACGCCAACGAGAACGTGCAGCGCACGCTCGACCAGGCGGCGACCCAGATCCGCCCGCTGCAGGCCAAGGGCATCAAGGTCACGCTCTCGGTGCTCGGCAACCACCAGGGCACGGGCCTGGCCAACTTCACGTCGAAGGCGGACGCGCGGGACTTCGCGGCGCAGGTGTCGGCGACCGTCGAGAAGTACGGGCTCGACGGCGTCGACCTCGACGACGAGTACTCGGACTACGGCGTGGACGGCACCCCGCAGCCGAACGACCAGTCGATCGGCTGGCTCATCTCGGCGCTCCGAGCGGACATGCCCGGCAAGATCATCTCGTTCTACGACATCGGCCCGTCGTCGACGTCGCTGCAGCACGAGAAGCCGTCGATCGGCAAGAAGCTCGACTACGCCTGGAACCCCTACTACGGCACCTACACGGCGCCGAGCATCCCCGGCGTGCCGAAGTCGAAGCTCTCGGCCGCGGCGGTCGACATCCAGAACACCCCGGTGGACCTGGCCGTCACGCTCGCCGAGCGCACCAAGGCAGACGGGTACGGCGTCTTCATGACGTACAACCTGCCGGACGGAGACGTCAGCCCCTACGTGTCGCAGTTCACGCAGGTGCTCTACGGTCAGTCCGCCGTCTACAAGTAGGGGAACGACCGATCCATGAGTGACGAGCGCCGTGGCGGCCCGACCACCGACAGCCCGACGAGCACCGGTCCCGTGACCGCGGTCGCGGCCCGGAACGGAGTCGGGTTCGTCGCCCAGCAGGCGACCCTGATCGAACAGACCGACCCGAGGGGGACCGTGCAGGTCGTCCCCGGGTTCGCCGGACGGGAGGTCGGGCTCACCGACGTCCTGACCTGGGTCTGGTTCCCGGAGCGGTCGCTGCCCGAGGGGCAGACCGAACCGGGGGTCTCGGACCTCGACCGGTTCTGGGCCGCCACGGCGTTCGCACTCGACGTCGTCTTCACCGACGGCACCCGGCTCAGTGACGGCGTCGGTCACGCTCTCGCCCGCGACCAGTACGGGGACGCCGCCACACCCGAGGCGCAGGACGACGCCCGCAAGCAGTGGGTCGACCAGTGGAACCGGCGGACCGTCGACCTGTCGGCGGTCGCCGGCAAGGTCGTGGACCGCCTGGAGGCCCGACTCGGCCGCGCAGACGGGCTCCCGTCCGGTGACGGGCCGGATCCGGCGGTGGACAGGGCGGTCCGGGCCGACGCCGGGCCGGCCGCAGACGCGGCGTCGGCCGCATCCGGCCGCACCGTGCGCGGTTGGCTCGACGACGTCCGGATCGAGCCGGCCGGCCCCGGGACCGGTGCCGTGCCTCCCGGTGGTCGCCCGCTCGACTCCGTCCGCACCACCCGGGGCACGCACTCGTCGGGCACGTTCTCGCGCGGGAACAACGCCCCGCTCGTCGGACTCCCGCACGGCGGGGTGTTCGGCCTGCCGATGACGAACGCGTCCGACAGCCGGTGGCCGTACGCCTACCAGGAGCACAACCGCCCGAGCGACAACCGCCCGGCGATCCAGGCGTTCGCGACGAGCCACCTGCCCTCGCCGTGGATGGCCGACCGCGGGGTGTTCCAGGTCATGCCCTCCCCGCTCGCCGAGCCCGACGTCGACCGGACCGCCCGCGCGCTCGGGTTCGACCACGTCGACGAGCTCGACGGACCACACCGGTACCGGGTCGGCCTCGACGAGGGCGTCACCGCGGAGATGACCGCGGGGGAGTTCGCCCTGGCCTGGCGGTTCACCGGTGTCCGCAGCGTCGTGCTCGACCACCACGGGGTGCTCCGCTCGTGTTCGGTCCGGCTCGAGGACGGTGCGGTGGTCGTCGACGCCCTGCTCGACGACCGCCCCGAGACCCCGCCGCACCACGTCCACGTCCGGATCATCAACGCGGTCGCCGAGCACACCACCGTCGCCGACGGGGAGCTCCGCGGGTGGGTCGAGGTCACCGGGGACACCGACGTGCTGCTCGGCATCTCCACCGTCTCCGCCGAGGACGCCGTCGCGAACCTTCGTGCAGCGGGCGACTTCACCGCGATGCGCGAGCACGCCGAGGACCGGTGGGTCGCCGAACTCGACGTGCTCCAGGTCGAGGGCGCCACCGACGACCAGCTCGTCTCGCTGTACTCCGGGCTGTACCGGGTGTTCCTCTACCCGACGCGCGCGGGGGAGACCGCCCTGGACGGGACACCGCGCCACCGTTCCCCGTACGGCGACGTCCTGTCCGAGCCGATCCGGGACGAGCCCGGTCCCGAGGTCGTCGACGGGCCGCTCACCACGACGAACGGGTTCTGGGACACCTACCGCACTGCCTGGCCGCTGCTCGCGCTCCTCACCCCGGACACGGCGGCCGACCTCGCCGATGGCGTCGTCGGACACTTCACCGACGGCGGCTGGACCCCGCGCTGGAGTGCCCCCGGCGCCGAGGACGTCATGACCGGCACCACGAGCGACACGGTCTTCGCCGACCTCGTGGCCAAGGGCGTCGACGGGTTCGACGTCGAGCAGGCCTACCGGTCGGCGGTGCGGAACGCGACCGTCCCCGCGCGCGACCGACGGGTCGGACGGAAGGGGAGCCTCCCGGGCCTGTTCCGCGGGTACGTCGACACGGCGACCGGCGAGGGGATGTCGTGGACGCTCGACGCGGCCATCAACGACTGGGGTGTCGCCGTCCTGGCGCGGGTGATGGCGGAGCGTGCCGCGGCTGCCGGAGACGCGGCCGGAGAAGCACGGTACCGGGCCGAGCACGAGTGGTTCGCCCGTCGGTCGCTGCAGTACCAGAACGTCTTCGACCGGGAGCGCGGGTTCTTCATCGGTCGCGCACCGGACGGTTCGTGGCGGGACGACTCCGACCCCGACGGCGGCTTCGACCCCGACGTGTGGGGGAGCGACTACACCGAGACGAACGCCTGGGGCACGATGTTCACCGCCCCGCACGACGGTGCCGGCATCGTCGACCTGCACGGCGGCCCGACGGCGTTCGACGAGGCGTTCGCCCGCTTCTCCGAGCGCCGCGAGACGGGCGGCACCGATCGCTCCGGCTCGTACGGGTTCGCGATCCACGAGATGACCGAGGCCCGCGACATCCGCATGGGCATGCTCGGACTGTCGAACCAGCCCGCGCACCACATCCCGTTCTTCCCCATGTTCACCGGCCGGCACGACGACGCGCACCGCATCGTCCGCGAGTGCCTCGACCGGCTGTTCGTCGGCTCCGACCTCGGCCAGGGGTACCCCGGTGACGAGGACAACGGCGAGATGAGCGCCTGGTACGTGTTCGCGACGATCGGGCTGTACCCGTTGGCGCCGTCGACCGGCACCTACGTGCTCGTGCCGCCGTCGGTCCGGCGGACGGTGCTGCGTCCGCCGGGGAGTGGTTCGCCCACCGTCATCGAGACCACCGGTACCGGCCGGTTCATCGGCGCCGTCACGGTCGACGACGAGCCGTGGGGGTCCATCAGCATCCCGCACGCGGTGGTGGTCGGGGCGTCGCGGATCGTCGTCGCGCTGTCGGAGACGCCGGTCGGGTGGGCTGCGGACACGCGCCCGACCTCGGCGTCCGAGCAGCACGGGTACCGAGACACCCCGGACGACGTCCTGCCGGTCGGGGCCTCACCGCTCACGGACGACACCGGGCTGACTCAGGTGGCACTCGCCGCGGGGGAGAGCGTCGTGGTGCCGGTCACGGTCGCGGCGGCATCGCTCGTCACGGTGACCGCGGCCGCGGGGGGCACGGCATCGTGGCGGATCGTGCTGCGGGACGCCGACGAGCGCGTGGTCCATCAGCTCGACGCGCAGGACGAGGAGTTCGTGTGGGCCCGGCAGACACGGGTGTTCCCGTTCGCCGGCGGGGTCAGCGCGGGGACGCTCTCGTTCGAGGCCGTGACGCCCGTCACGCTGACGCAGCTGCAGTGCATCGCCGCCGACGGGAGTCCGTCCTGACCGGGTGTTGACACGTCCTGGCTACGGGGATTAGCTTATGGCTAACATTCGTAGCCAGGAGGCGCTCATGCTCGAACACATCGAACTCGACGGCGGCACCATCGCCGTCGACGTCAGCGGCACCGGTCCGCTCGTCGTCCTCGCACACGGCATGGGTGACAGCCGCCACTCGTACCGGTTCCTCGTCCCGGAGCTCGTCGCCGCCGGCTACCGGGTCGCGAACGTCGACATCCGCGGCTGCGGGGACTCGAGCACCGGCTGGTCCGGCTACGAGCGCGCCGACATCGCCGCGGACCTCGTGGCCGTCGTGCGGCACCTCGGCGGCCCCGCCGTCATCGTCGCGCAGTCGATCAGCGGCGGTGCCGCGACCATCGCGGCCGCGGACGCACCCGACGTCGTCGCCGGCATCGTCGAGCTGGCTCCCTTCACCCGCGCACAGTCGTTCGACCTCGGCGGGTTCCTCCGCAACCGCAACCAGCACCGTGCCGGGACGTTCCGACTCCTCGCGGTCATGACGACCGGCAGCCTGCCGGGTTGGCTCGCCTACCTCGACATCGCCGTGCCCACCAAGCCCGCCGACTGGACGGACGAGCGTCGCCGTATCGAGGACACGCTCCGGCAGCCCGAGCGCATGGCCGTCCTCCGCGCCATGACGAAGACCTCGCCGACCGACGCCGGCGCCCGGCTCGCCGACGTCCGCTGCCCGGTCCTCGTCATCGAGGGCAGCGCCGACCCGGACTGGGCCGACCCCGCCGCCGAGGGACGCCGGGTCGTCGCCGACCTGCCGTCCGGTCTCGGCGAGCTCGCCGTGATCGAGGGAGCCGGGCACTACCCGCACACCGAGACCCCGGCCGAGGTCCTGGCGCTCCTGCTCCCGTTCCTCGGCCGCACCCTCGCCGCGCTGCCGATCGGGGGCGATCGTGCCTAGGGCCGGACTCGACGCGACGGTCGTCACCGAGGCCGCCGCCGCGCTCGCCGACGAGAACGGGCTCGCGCAGGTGAGCATGAGCACCGTCGCGGAACGGCTCGGCGTCAAGGCGCCGTCGCTCTACAAGCACGTCGACGGTCTCACCGACCTCACCCGACGGATCGCGGTCGTCGCGGTCGCGGAACTCAGCGAAGCGCTGCGGGACGCGACGCAGGGGCGGGCCGGGAGGGACGCCCTCGCCGCCGCCGCCGGTGCGGTCCGCCGGTACGTGCGTGAGCACCCCGGTCGCTACGCGGCGACGACCGGGGCCCGTCCCGCCGACGCCGACGACCCGCTCACCCTCGCACTCGACCGGACGCTGTCGTCGTTCTCCGCCGTCCTCCGCGACTACGGCCTCGACCCGGCGGACGAGGTCCACGCGCTCCGGATGCTCCGCAGCGTGCTGCACGGCTTCGCGACGCTCGAGGTCTCCGGCGGATTCCAGATGGGGACCGACGTCGACGAGAGCTTCGCCTGGATGATCGACTTCCTCGACCGCGGCCTGCGCGCCGGCCCACGATGAGCGTCGGACACGACCCCGTCCGCGGCGGCCTCCGCGCCGGCGCGGAACTCGTCGCCTGGGTGGCCGTACCGTGGGCACTCTGGCCGCACTCGATCCCGCTCGCGATCGGGGCCGTGCTCCTGCTGCTCGTCCCGCCCGCCGTGTTCTCGACGCCCGGTGACAGGCCGGGAGGCGATGCACCGATCGCGTCGCACGGCATCGTCACGATCGTGTCGGTCCTGGCGCACCTCGTCGGCGCGACCGTCGCCGCGTGGGTGATCTGGCCGTCCTGGCTGGCCGTCGTCGTCACCGCACTGTGCGTGACCGTCGTGGTCACCGAAGTGCCCCGGTGGCGGTCGCTGCTGGCCTGGCGGCGGACGCCGCGGCCTGCGGTCTCCTGACCCTCCTCCATGCACGGGCCGGCTGGCGGAGGCCCCTCGTTCGGCCACCGGACTTCCGCACGCCCGGAGACGAGTGATGGGACGCTGGGTCTGTGATCGACCCACGCTCGCCCGGCTCGGGCGTCTTCGTCGCACCCGACGGGGACGTGTACGTGGACCGCGACGGCCCCGGTGTCACGACGTTGCGGCGGTGGCGGGAGCGGTACGACCCCGTTGCCGTGCGCCGACGAGCACGACGAGCGGTGTGGAGACGGACGCTGCTCGCAGTCGCGACCGTCGCACTGGCGGCGGCGGTGGGTCTCGGGATCGGCGTCCTGGTGGCGGGCCCGTCCCTCCGCGCGACGACGTTCGGAGCGGGTGGGGCATTCATCGGGGTCTGGGTCTGCATCGGGACCGCGTTCGTGGTCACCTCGGGCGAACCGCGGAGCGCCGCCAGGGCTGTCGTGCCCGTCCCGGCCGTGGTGCTCGCCGCAGCGCCGGCGGACGCCAGCCCAGCCGACGTGTGGCGGTGGAGCGTCGCCGTCACGACCGAGGCCGACCGACGTCGGATGATCGGGTACGAGACGTACGTCGAGCGCCCCTTCATGCAGGAGCAGGCGGATCGGGCACGGGAGCAGTACGCGGCGGTCTACCGGGCGTACGTCGAGACCGCGCGGGAGTTGGGCCTACCGCTCCGCGAGCCGGAGATCCCCCTCCTCACGGGTGACCCGAGCGGCACGGGCTCAGCCGGCGGCCCCGGAGGTCCACTGCGGTGACGCGAACAGCTCCTGCAACTCGGTCACCAGACGAGCCGCGTGGAAGCCGTCCGCCGCCGCGTGGTGGATCTGGACTGCCAGAGGCATGACGACCCGGCCCTCGGTCCGCCGGTAGCGGCCGATGGTGAAGATCGGCGACAGGTGGTCCCATGCATCACGGATCCCCAGCGTGAACCCGGTGAACGACGCCCACGTGATGCTCGACACGTCGAACACGTTCGGCGGCACGTCGTCCTGCGGGAAGAGCGAGGACGCCGTGCGGTACCGGTCGAGGACGTCGACGGCCTCACGGTGGAAGGTCGCGAAGTCCTCGCGGTACGGCGTCCACACACTGGCGAACGTCTCCCGTTCCGGGTTGAACACCGTGAACGACGGATGCACGACGTCCCACACGGCCGGGTCTCCGGACGAGTCGAGCGCCATGCGGAACGCCTCGTGTCGGTTGACGACGGTCGACAGCGCCCACATCTGCGCCACGGAACTCCTGACCGGTGTCCCGTGCAGGGCGCCGACCAGTTCGGTGACGTCGACGTCGATCGTCATCGCGTAGGTGCAGGGAACACGGTGGCGGTAGTGCTCGAAGTGCTCGCGGCGAGGCCAGGTCGCGACGTCGATCGGCCGGAGGGTGTCCATGGTGCCGAGCCTAGGACGGCGAGGAACCTCTACGGTCCGGCAGTGCTCGAGTCAGCTCGGCGAGCGATCCGAGCTGCATGTCCGTCAGTTCCGCCCCCGGGCGACGAGCGTGCACGTGACCCCACGGGCCTCGGCGGATGAGGGCGGTGCGCATCCCCGCTGCCCGAGCGGGCAGGACGTCGTTGTCCAGTCGGTCACCGACGTACAGGACGGCGTCCGCGGGCAGGCGAGCGGACTCGACCACACGCGCGAAGAACGCAGGCGAGGGTTTGGCGATGCCCCACGACGTCGACGATGCGATGAAGTCCGGAGCGCATCCGACGGCGCGGAGTCGCTGCTCGACACCGGCGGGTTGGTTCCCGGCGATGCCGACGACGAGTCCTGCCGCTCGGCACGCCCGGAGGCAGTCGAGCGCATCGGGATAGAGGTCGCGGCCTTCGATCGGCACTGTGGGTGGACGCTCGACCCCGAGGAGCCCCCAGACCTCGTGGTGGTCCCGGTCCCGCTCGATGAGCGCGCCGAGGAGCGCCATCAGGGCGAACGGGGTGACGCCAGCACGCTCGGCCCGCAACGACCAGATCCGGGACTCGTCGACCAGTGTCTCGCCGACGTCGAACACGACGCCACGGACGCTGGTGGGGAGTTGTCCGCTCTGCACCGTCCGATCCTGGCACCCCTCTGCGCCGTCCACAGCCGGTACCGTCGCTCGCATGGGTACTGCCTTCACGATCTGCCGGACCGTCGAGGACGACTGGCCACTGGTCCGCGAGCTCCGGATCGAGAACGCGACCGACAACCCGATCTCGTACGGGGCGACCCTCGAGACGACCCGCGGCATGACGGAGGACGACTGGCGTCTCCGCGCTCGGCGCGGCCAGGGGATCGACACGACCAGCCTCGCCGCGGTCGACGACCTGTCCGGCCGGTGGATCGGGATGATGAGCGCCCAGATCGGGGACGAGGACGGTCCGGGCCCGGTCCTGACCGGGGTCTTCGTCTCGCCGGCGTTCCGCGGTCGGACGCACGGTGTCGCCGACGCCCTCCTCGGGGGCATCGTGGACTGGGCGGGTCAGCGCGCGGACCACCTCCGCCTGTACGTGTACGAGCACGGGACACCGGCACGACGCTTCTACACCCGTCACGGGTTCGTCGAGACCGGCCGGACCCGACCGGTGGGCTTCAGGACGGCTCGACGCTGGAGATGGTCCGGGCACTCGAGCAGGCCGGTCGGCCGGAAGGCGCTCCCCGGTGAGCCCGATCCGTCTGGTCTCACCGGAGGACAGCACGGCGCTCGCCGACCTGCTCGTCCGCAACCGGGAGTTCCTGGCACCGTGGAGCCCGCTCCGGGCCGACGGCCACGAAATCGTCGAGGGCCAGCGCTCGGACATCGCGCTCGTGCTCGACCGACATCAGCGGGGCGAAGCCGTTCCGTTCGTGATCCTCGATGACGACGGCGGGGTCGCTGGCCGGCTGACGTTGAGCGGCATCGTGCGGGGACCCTTCCGGTCGTGCGCGATGGGGTACTGGCTGTCGGAGGACCGAACCGGACGCGGGCTGGCCACCCGGGCTGTGGCGGCGGCGCTCGGCCATGCGTTCGACGAGCTCGGCCTCCACCGGGTCCAGGCCGAGACACTGGTCCACAACACCGCCTCGCAGCGGGTGCTGGCCCGCAACGGCTTCCTGCAGTACGGCCTGGCGCCGCGGTACCTCGAGATCGCGGGCCGGTGGCAGGACCACCTCATGTTCCAACACCTCCGCGATGATCCGCCGGTGGCGCCGATCCGTTGACTTTCCAAGCTGGCAAATGATTGACTTGCCGACATGGAAAACGAGCACGACCTGGCCCGAGCCCGTGAAGCGCTCGCTGCCGTCGAAGCCACCCGCGCCTACGTCGCCGACCGCCTCGTGACGCCCTGGTGGTACCACCCGACGCTCGGGCTGCTGACCGCCGCCTACCTCGTCGGCTACACGCTCGGCGGCACAGTCGTCCGGATGAGCGTCCTCATCGCCTTCTTCGTCGGACTCGGCGCCCTCGTCTCCGTCTACCGTCGCCGGACCGGTGTCTGGGTCTCCGGACACCGGGCAGGCGCCGCTACCCGATGGGCGGTGGCGATGGGGGTGTCGGCCGTCGTCGTGGTGGTGACCGCCATGGTCGTCCATGCCGCCACGGGCCTCCTCTGGCCGGTGTGGGCGGGTGCCGCGGTCCTGTTCGTCCTGATCGTCGCTCTCGGGCGGCGGTTCGACGCGCGCTTGCGGTCGGAGTTGCGCAGCGGCCACGTGGTGGCGTCCTGATGGCCTCCCCGCTCGACGAGCCGGCGAGCGGCGCCTCTCCGACCTTCGACGAGGTCGTGCATGCCCCGAACCGTCTGCAGATCTGCGCCTTCCTCGACCCGCTGGACGAAGCCGAGTTCTCGGTCGTCCGTGACGCACTCGGTGTGAGTGACTCGGTGACGAGCAAACAGGTGAAGGTGCTGCAGTCGGCCGGCTACCTCACGGTGAGCAAGCCCACCGGCAACGGCCGTGTCAAGACGTGGCTCGCCCTCACCCCGGAGGGTCGGCGCGCGTACCGGGCGCACGTCGCCGCCCTGCGGGTGCTGCTGGGCTGAGTCAGCCTGTGATGGAGCCTCAGGCGTGTTCGGCCAGGTGCGCGCCCCACACGGCGTAGGTGTCCCGGTAGCGGTGCTCCTCCGCCTCCGGGCGCCACACCGACCGCGTCAGCTCCTCGGGGAAGCCCACGACGTCGACGCGCGGGTGGTCGGCTGCCGCCGCACACGACCGGCGGTTGAGCTCCCGGCCGTGCGCACCGGCCGCGATCCGTGCCGGTCGGGAGAGGCTGCCGGCGTTGTCGAGCGGCGGGATCGCACCGACGAGGACCCGGGCGCCGGGCGGGAGTGCGTCGAGGAGCGCGGCGAGGGTGTCGCGGAGGTGCCGTTCCCAGGTGAGCGGCGACATCACCCGGAGGGCGTCCGTGATGCCGACCATGACGACGACGAGCTCACAGCCACGCAGGTGCTCGCGGTGTCCGTCCACCACGGTCGGCAGGTCCCGCACGCTCGACGACGGGGCGCTCGCGATGGACCACGACGTCCCGCGGCCACGCCGTGCGGTGCTGTGCCGGGCGAAGAACGCCGGCAGGGACAGCTCGTGGGTGCGCACGCCGAGGGAGAGCTCCCCGCGCTCGCCGAGGAACAGGACCCGTGTGACGTCCGATCCGACGACCGTTCCCTCCGCGGGGTCGTCCGGGTACACGTCCCACGCTGCGTCGGAACGACGGAAGAGGAACTCGCTGAACCGGCCGACTCGTGCCGGCAGTGTGACGGCGGACCGGACGGCCGTGCGGACTCGTGACATGGGTGCGCCGCCGTCGATCCTGCGGCAGCGGGTGCGCCGCGCGTCGACGTCCTTCCGGCCAGCGCCACGCTAGTCCTCAGAATGTGGACCGTCGGGGTACAGCGCCGTGCGCCGCGACCTTGTGGACGGGACGACGGGAATGTGGAGGGGATGACGGGAATCGAACCCGCGTAGCCAGTTTGGAAGACTGGGGCTCTACCATTGAGCTACATCCCCGCGGCCGCGCACGAGTCGCGGCCCCACCACCATACCGGACGAACGACACCGCCATGATCCTGCCGCCGCCGGACGAGTCGTCGCAGCGCACGATCAAGCGCTCCCGGGTGCTCTCGTACGTGCTCGTCGCGGTCGCCGCGGTGGTGCTGTCCCTGCGCCCGGAACTGCTCGGCGACCCGCAGGCGCAGCCGTGGCACGCGCTGCTGCACGTGTGGCGGATCGTGGTCGGTCTGCTGCTCGGGGTCGCCGCGCTGGCCGTCCAGGTCATCGTCGGGGTGCGCTGGCGGCAGGGCCTCCGGAAGTCCGCGGACGACTGAGTTCCCCACAACCGAGGGTCCTGCCGGGGATCGCGCATCGCGAGCCCGCTAGACTCATCGAGGTCGTGGGGCCGGACTCGTCCTGCCCGCGCGTCAACAGGCGCACACGACGATCCTGGCCCTCGTACCGGGGCGTAGCTCAGCTTGGTAGAGCGCCCGCTTTGGGAGCGGGAGGTCGCAGGTTCAAATCCTGTCGCCCCGACCAGGTCACATCGAACGTCAACCAACAGGAGAACATCCCTTGGCCACCAGCACCGTCGACAAGGTGAGCGACACCCGCGTCAAGCTCACCGTGAACGTGACGCCGGAAGATCTCAAGCCGAGCATCGACCACGCGTACAAGCACATCGCCGAGCAGATCAACATCCCCGGCTTCCGCAAGGGCAAGGTCCCGCCGGCGATCGTCGACCAGCGTGTCGGCCGCGGCGAGGTCCTGAACCACGCCGTCGGTGACGCCATCGACACCTTCTACCGCCAGGCGGTGGACGAGCAGGAGCTGCGCATCCTCGGCCGTGCCGAGGCCGACGTCGCCGAGCTCCCGAACGTCAAGGACTTCTCCGGCGACCTCGTCCTTACCTTCGAGGTGGACGTGCGTCCCGAGTTCGACCTGCCCGACTACGGCTCCATGGAGATCGAGGTCGACGCGGTCGAGGTCTCTGACGAGGAGATCGACGAGGAACTGCAGAACCTCCGCACGCGCTTCGGCACGCTCGTGACCGTGGACCGTCCGGCCAAGGTCGGCGACTTCGCGCAGCTCGATCTCACCGCCACCATCGGTGACGACGAGGTCGACTCGGCCACCGGCGTCTCCTACGAGATCGGCTCGGGCGACCTGCTCGAGGGCATCGACGAGGCGCTCGAGTCGCTCACCGCCGGCGAGTCCACCACCTTCGAGTCGAAGCTCGTCGGTGGCGACCGCGAGGGCGAGACCGCCCAGATCGCCGTGACCGTCACCGCCGTCAAGGAGCGCGAGCTCCCCGAGGCCGACGACGAGTTCGCCCAGATCGCCAGCCAGTTCGACACGCTCGACGAGCTCAAGGTCGACCTCAAGGAGCAGATCGCCAAGTCGAAGACCTTCGGCCAGGGCGCTGCCGCTCGCGACAAGCTCGTCGAGCAGCTCCTCGAGTCGGTCGAGATCCCGATCTCGGAGAAGCTCATCGAGGACGAGGTGCACCGTCACCTCGAGCAGGAGAACCGCCTCGAGGACGACGAGCACCGCAAGGAGGTCGCCGAGTCCAGCGAGAAGGCGTTCCGCTCGCAGATCCTGCTCGACTCCATCGCCGAGAAGGAGCAGATCCAGGTCTCGCAGGAGGAGCTCACGCAGTACCTCATCCAGGCCGCTGCCCAGTACGGCATGGAGCCCGCCGAGTTCATCAAGGTGATCGACCAGAACGGTCAGATCCCCGGCATGGTCGGCGAGGTCGCCCGCTCGAAGGCCGTCGCGACGGTCCTGTCGAAGGTCACCGTGAAGGACACGGCCGGCAACCCGGTCGACCTCTCCGCGTTCACCGCGGGTGTCGCCCAGGGCGACGACGTCGACGCGGACGAGACCGACGACGAGTCGGCCGAGGCCGACGCGAAGTAGTCGCGACCATCCTCACGAACGGGAGGCACGGTGCCAGCTGGCACCGTGCCTCCCGTTCGTGTTCCCGCACGTTCCGACCGTGTTCCCGGTCTGCCTGACCGCCGACAGCGAACACACGAGACCACGTGCGTTGCAACCGATAAGTTCGACAACAAGCGACAACTGAACGGGAGCTTTTCCATGGCCGAAGCAACACTGAACCCCAGTGTTTTTGACCGCCTTCTGAGAGACCGGATCGTGTGGCTCGGCTCCGAGGTCCGCGACGACAACTCGAACGAGATCGCAGCCAAGCTGCTGCTCCTCGCCGCCGAGGACCCTGAGAAGGACATCTACCTCTACATCAACTCGCCCGGTGGGTCGATCACCGCCGGCATGGCGATCTACGACACGATGCAGTTCGTGCCGAACGACATCGTCACGGTGGGCATCGGTCTCGCCGCGTCGATGGGGCAGTTCCTGCTCTCGTCCGGCACGCCCGGCAAGCGCTACATCACGCCGAACGCGCGCGTGCTCCTGCACCAGCCGTCCGGTGGCTTCGGTGGTACCGCCGCCGACATCCAGACGCAGGCGAAGGTCATCCTCGACATGAAGCAGCGGATGGCCGAACTCACGGCTGAGCAGACCGGCAAGTCCATCGAGCAGATCCTCAAGGACAACGACCGCGACAACTGGTTCTCGGCACAGGAAGCCCTCGAGTACGGCTTCGTCGACCACCTGCGCGCCTCGTCCGCCGAGGTCGTCGGTGGTGGTGGCACCGTCAGCGACGGCGAGACCCCCACGCCGGCCGCCGAGCCCGACGCCCAGTCCTGATCCCCACCGAAGAAAAGGAAACGAGAATGCATCTCCCCATGCTCGGTGGCGCGCAGAACGTCCCGGCTCCCACCGACCGGTACATCCTCCCGAGCTTCGAAGAGCGCACGGCCTACGGCTACAAGCGGCAGGACCCGTACGCGAAGCTGTTCGAGGACCGCATCGTGTTCCTCGGCGTGCAGGTCGACGACGCGTCGGCTGACGACGTCATGGCCCAGCTGCTCGTGCTCGAGTCGATGGACCCGGACCGCGACATCGTGATGTACATCAACTCGCCCGGTGGCTCGTTCACCGCGATGACGGCGATCTACGACACCATGCAGTACATCCGCCCGCAGATCCAGACGGTCTGCCTCGGTCAGGCCGCATCGGCCGCGTCGGTGCTCCTCGCCGGCGGGACCCCGGGCAAACGCCTGGCGCTCCCGAACGCCCGCGTGCTCATCCACCAGCCCGCTGTCCAGCAGGGTGGCGGCCAGGCGTCCGACATCGAGATCCAGGCGGCGGAGATCCTCCGCATGCGCACCTGGCTCGAGGAGACGCTGTCGAAGCACTCCAACAAGACGCCGGAGCAGATCAACCACGACATCGAGCGCGACAAGATCATGTCCGCGCAGGAAGCGGTGGAGTACGGCCTGATCGACCAGGTCCTCACCAGCCGCAAGAACCTGCCGGCGCTCGTCAAGTAGCGCGACACGACGACGGCCCCGTACCGGATCGGTACGGGGCCGTCGTCGTGTCCGGATGTGGGCCGGGTCAGCCCTCGTCGGGGTCGTCGGCGGCAGGCGCCGGGCGACGACGGACGAGCAGGAGCACGGCGACCGCCGCAGCCACGACGACGAGGCCGCCCGCGCCGATCCACAGGGCGTCGGACGCGGTGGACGACGTCGTGCCGGACTCGGTGCCCGTCGTGCTCGCGGCCGCTGACGACCCGCCCGCGTCCGCGGCACACGTCGGCGGTTCCGTGGAGCCCGCTGCGGGGGAGAACCCGGCGGGCGCGTCCCACGTGAAGTCGTACGAGTCCGAGACCGTGTGCCCGTCCGCGGAGATGATCTGCCACTCGACGGTGTACTCCCCGGAGTCGCCGAGTGCGGCGGCGGTGGTCATCGTCGGACCGTCCACGTCGACGCAGCCGTCCTCGAAGTACTCCCCGTCCGGGCCGACCACGCGGAAGGCGAACCCGGAGTCGGTGTCGCCGATGTCGAGCAGGCGGTCGTTCGTGGTGATCGCGAACGACTCCGGCAGCTCGGTCAGGGTGCTGTCGGCCGCCGGGGTGGCGGAGACGAGGTAGTTGTGCGCGCTGGCGGGGGCAGCGAGCCCGAGGACCGCGCTGCCCGCGATCGCGAGCGCCGCGGCGGACGCGGCCACGAGCCTCCCGGCCCGACCGCGCACGTCCGCCGGGCGCGAGGCCGTCTGCGTGCCCGACGTCACTTCGTGCTGCCGCGACGGCGCGACGCGGCGACCGAGACGACGAGCGCGACGGCGCCGAGGAGCAGGCCACCGAGGCCGAGGAACCGGCCGACCAGGTCGGGGTCCGCCGGAGCGGTGGAGGACGCAGTGGAGGCGGTGGTCGCCGCCGACTCGCCGGACTCGGTGGACTCCGTGGCGCCGTGGGCGTGCTCGTCCTCCGCGGTGTCCGCCGCGGTCAGCGTGATCGTGGGCGCCGGGTGCTCGGGCTCGGCCTTGCCGGCCTCGGTCGTCTGGTCCCACTCGGTGGAGCCCTCCTCGCAGGTCTGCGAGACGGGCATCGCGACGGTGTCGCCGGCCTTGCCGTCCGGCAGGGCGAAGGAGAGCGCGAAGGTGTCGCGCTCGTCGGCGGGGAGCGGGGTCCTCGCGGTGTAGGTGACGCTCGTGACCCGCTCGGCCGCGGCTTCCGACTCGTCCTCGTCCGCCGCGGCACTGGGCGCCGTGTACGGCTCGGTCTCCTTCGTGATCGTCCAGTTCGGGTTGACCGTGGGCGTGACCTCGATGACGGACTCGGGGACGTGGAACCGGAGCTCCGTCGTGGGGGAACCGTCGCAGCCGTGCGGGACGGAGAACGTCACCGTGGTGTACGAGTTCGCCGCCGTCGAGGTGGCTTCCGCGCCGACGTGTGCGCTGGCAGCGGCCGCGGAGCCGAGGACGATCGCGGCGGCGACACCGAGGGTGGCGACGCCGCCGGTGGCGAGGCGCTTGTGCATGGTTCCTCCAGGAGCCGTTCTCTACAACTTGTAGAGCAACGGCGACCACGCTACCAGGCTGCCGACGCCGTGGGCGAACGCGGCCGGGGGTCCCGCGCTGTGTCGGCGGATGCGGTTAGGCTCGGTCCCACGACGACCTCGTGCACCGCACTGGCGGCGCGCGTCGACCAGGGAAGGCCGAGAGCATGGCACGCATCGGAGAGAGCGCCGACCTCCTGAAGTGCTCCTTCTGTGGGAAGAGCCAGAAGCAGGTACAGCAGTTGATCGCCGGCCCCGGCGTCTACATCTGTGACGAATGCGTCGAACTCTGCAACGAGATCATCGAGGAACGCCTCGCCGAAGCGGGGGAGGACACCGGCAGCGGCGAGTTCGACCTGCCGAAGCCCCGCGAGATCTTCGACTTCCTGCAGGAGTATGTCATCGGGCAGGACCCGGCCAAGCGTGCCCTCGCGGTGGCCGTCTACAACCACTACAAGCGCGTCCGTGCGCAGGGGCAGATCACCGCCGCCGAGGACCGCGACGACGTCGAGATCGCCAAGTCGAACATCCTGCTCATCGGTCCGACCGGCTGCGGCAAGACCTACCTGGCGCAGACCCTCGCGAAGCGGCTCAACGTGCCGTTCGCGGTCGCGGACGCCACCGCCCTGACCGAGGCCGGCTACGTGGGCGAGGACGTCGAGAACATCCTCCTCAAGCTCATCCAGGCCGCCGACTACGACGTCAAGCGCGCCGAGACCGGCATCATCTACATCGACGAGGTCGACAAGATCGCGCGGAAGGCCGAGAACCCCTCGATCACACGCGACGTCTCCGGCGAGGGCGTCCAGCAGGCGCTCCTCAAGATCCTCGAGGGCACGGTCGCCTCCGTCCCGCCGCAGGGCGGCCGGAAGCACCCGCACCAGGAGTTCATCCAGATCGACACGACGAACGTCCTGTTCATCGTGGCCGGGGCGTTCGCCGGGCTCGAGGAGATCGTGTCCTCGCGCGTCGGCAAGCACGGCATCGGCTTCGGCGCGCAGCTGCACAGCCCGCTCGACCAGCAGGACCTGTACGCCGACGTCCTGCCGGAAGACCTGCACAAGTTCGGGCTCATCCCGGAGTTCATCGGTCGCCTGCCCGTCGTCACGACGGTGTCGAAGCTCGACCAGGCCGCGCTCATGCAGATCCTGACCGAGCCGAAGAACGCCCTCGTCCGGCAGTACCAGCGCATGTTCCAGATCGACGGCGTCGAGCTCGAGTTCGACCAGGGTGCGCTCGAGGCCATCGCGGACCTCGCCGTCCTGCGGCAGACGGGTGCTCGCGGCCTCCGGGCGATCATGGAAGAGGTCCTCGGGCCGATCATGTTCGACATCCCGTCGGACGACGACGTCGCTCGCGTGGTCATCAACCGGGCCACCGTGCTCGAGAACGCCGCGCCGACGATCGTCCCGCGGTCGCAGCCGAAGCGCGTCGAGAAGTCCGCGTAGCGGCGGCGACGGCAGCGGCGCACCGCCGTCGCCGTCGCCGCCGTCGCCGCGCGGCCTACTCGAGCCCGCGGCCTACTCGAGCCCGCGGCGTCGCAGGAGCGGCCCGACCTCGGCGTCGCGGCCGCGGAAGGCGCGGTACGCCTCGAGCGGGTCCTTCGCCCCGCCGACGCCGAGCAGGAGACGGGCGAACCGCTCGCCGGCCTCGCGCGAGAGCCCGCCGTTGTCGCGGAACCACTCCACGGTGTCGGCGTCGAGCACCTCGCTCCAGATGTAGCCGTAGTACCCGGCGTCGTACCCGCCCGAGAACGTGTGCGCGAAGTACGTCGACGAGTAGCGGGGCGGGACGGCCGGAGCGTCGACGCCGGCGTCGGCCAGGGCCTGCCGTTCGAATGCCTCGACGTCGGTGACCGCGGCCGCTTCGGCAGCGGTGAGCCGGTGCCAGGCCTGGTCGAGCAGTGCGGCCGCCAGGTACTCGGTCGTGCCGAAGCCCTCGTTGAACCCCTCCGAGTCGCTGAGCCCGAGGACGAGTTCGGGCGGCATCGGCTCGCCGGTCTCGTGGTGCTTCGCGTAGTTCGCCAACACCGAGGGCCAGGTCACCCACATCTCGTTGACCTGCGATGGGAACTCGACGAAGTCACGCTCGACGTTCGTGCCGGAGAACCGCGGGTAGGTCGTGCGGGCGATCAACCCGTGCAGCGCGTGTCCGAACTCGTGGAACAGCGTCTCCACCTCGTCCTGCGTCAGGAGCGTGGCCGAACCCGCGGCGGGCTTCGGCACGTTGAGGTTGTTCACGACGACGGGGAGCGTGCCGAGCAGGTGCGACTGCTCCACGACGGGGTTCATCCACGCGCCGCCCCGCTTGCCGTCCCGCGTGTGCAGGTCGAGCAGGTACAGCCCCACGGGCTCGTCCTGCTCGTCGGTGACCTCGAACACGCGGACCTCGTCGTTGTAGCCACGGAGGTCGGGTCGTTCGGTGAACCGCAGGCCGTACAGGGCGGTCGCCGCGTGGAAGACGCCGTCGACCAGGACCCGGTCGGCTTTCAGGTAGGGGCGGAGCGTTCCGCTGTCGGCGGCGAACTGCTCACCGCGCAGGACCTCGGTGGCGTACGCCCAGTCCCACGACTCGACCTCGTACCCGACGGTCCGCGACCGCACCGCCCGCTCGTCGCGTGCGTTGGCGGTGGCGGCCGGCACGAGCGACGACAGCAGCCCGGCGACGGCGTCGGGGTCGCCGGCGGTCTCGTCGGCCGTGACGACCGAGGCGTGGTCGCGGAACCCGAGCAGCTCCGCGCGCTCGGCACGGAGGCGCACGATCCGCAGCAGGACGTCGCGGTTGTCGAAGGCGTTGCCGCGTCGTCCGCGGGAGAGCGACGCCTCCATGATCCGCTGTCGGAGCCCGCGGTCGGTGAGCGTGGCGAGCCAGGGGTGCCCGGTGTAGAGCGGCAGGGTGACGAGCCAGCCGTCCATGCCGCGGTCGGCCGCTGCGGCGGCGGCCGCGGACAGTGCGCCGTCGTCGAGTCCGGCGAGCTCGGACTCGTCGGTGACGTGCACGGCCGCGTCGTTCGTGTCCTCGAGCAGGTTCCGCTCGAAGGTCGTCGTCAACGAGGAGAGCTCCTGGTTGACGGCGGTCAGTCGTTCCTTGCCGGCGTCGTCGAGTCCGGCGCCGGCGAGCGTCATCTCGGTCAGGGTGCGGTCGACGAGGCGTCGGTCCTCGTCCGACAGACCGGCAGTGTCCTCGAGGTCGTCGTGCACGGCCCGCACGCGCGCGTACAGGCGGGCGTCCAGCACGACGGCGTCACGGTGAGCGGCCAGGAGCGGGGACAGTTCGGCCTCGAGGTCGCGGAGCGCGTCGGTCGAGTCGGCCGAGGTGACGGTGGAGAAGACCATCTCAACCCGCTGCAGCAGCTGTCCGGACCGTTCGAGCGCGACGAGGGTGTTCTCGAACGTCGGTGGGTGCGGGTCGGTGGCGATCGCCTCCACCTCGGCGCGGTGCTCGGCCATCCCGGCGTCGAACGCCGGTCGGTAGTGCTCCGTCCGGACGTCGTCGAACGGCGGGAGGGCGTAGGGGAGAGTGCTCGGTTCGTCGAACGGAGTGGCCATCCCCACAACCTATCCACCGACCCGTGTCAGGGCGTGGCGGCGTCGATGAGGACCGCGGCTGCGCGCCGGGCGTGGACGGCAGCGTCGGGGGTGCCGGCGATCGCGGCGGTCGTCTGTGCCCCTTCGGCGAGGAGTGCGAGCTGCGCGGCGAGCTCCTCGGCGCGCTCGACGTCGGAGACGGCCTGCACGGCGAGTTCGCTGACGAAGCGCTGGAACGACTCCTTGTGCTCCCGGACGATGGCCGCGACGGCCGGCGAGGTCGCACCGAGCTCACCGAACGCGTTGATGAACCCGCACCCGCGGAACGTGTCGTCGCCGAACCACGACTCGAGGAAGTCGTAGACGGCGAGCATCTTCGCGCGCGGGCCCTCCGCGGAGTCGACGGCCGCGCGGATGCCCCGCTCCCAGAGCCCGTGCCGCCCGGTCAGGACGGCGGCGACGAGCTGGTCCTTGCCGGGGAAGGCGGCGTAGAGCTTCTTGAGCGAGACCCCGGCGGTCGTCCGGATCTCGTCCATGCCGACGGACTGGATGCCGCGCGCGTAGAACAGCGCGTCGGCAGTCTGCACGATGCGGTCGAGCATGTCCGGCTCGACTGGCGTGTTCGTCGCGGTCACTGGGCCTCCTCAGTGCATTCGGCATCGGTCAGGCCGCCCGAGGGAACGACCGTTCTCAACGGTACGCCACAGCTGTCGGAGCACCCGACGGCCTCGATCGTCACCCGCTTCGGAACGGGTGCTAAGACGCGTCTGGGCTGTTCTCTGCGAGTATGTCGAACGGGCGCATCATCTTGGCCTTCGTCGGCGCGGTATCGGCAACGCTGAACGGGACCAGCCCTTCGATGTGGCTCTGTAGTTCTCTCCGGGAGATCTTGAGGTCGTCCAGGACCTCGCGCGTGACTCCGGCCATCCTGCTTCCGAAAAAGACCTTCCGGAGGACCTGCGACGTCTCGGGAACCAGGTCGCTCCCCGGCTCACTGGTGCGGTAACCCATCTGAGCGAGCTCGATGCAGGTCGACCGGTACTGCCAATCCGTAAGGAGCTTCACCTGGTGCAGGCGGTTCGCGAGCGCCATCGCGGAGACCTTCCAGTGACTGCGACACTTCAAGATCCTCGCGATGGATGCCCCTCGCATACCTTGGCTGAGGACTCCGTCCGCCGGTACGAGGAACGCGGCCGCAAAGGTATTTGCCTCGGCCTCACGTTCCCGTCCCTGCGGAGACACGGCGAAGTCGCCGTGCAGGATCAGATGGCCGAGCTCATGAGCAAGGTCGAAACGTTGCCGTTCTGCCGACTTCGTCGTGCTCAGGAAGATGAAGGGGACGCCGTTGCGCCAGAAGGAAAACGCATCGATCTCGCGAGTATCAGCGGTGACGGTGAAGACGCGTACTCCGTGAGCTTCGACGAGGTGCAGCAGGTTCGGGATCGGCCGGTCCCCGAGAAGCCAAGCAGCACGAACCATCTCAGCGGTCGTCTCAGGATCATGACCGACGAAGCCGTCGATAGAGGGGGACGGCAGGAGGTACTTCTGTTCGAGCCAATCTGCGAGTTCCAGGGTCATTGTGGCCCCCGCCAGCGCTGCATCGCGTTGCCCGGCAGTGGTTTTGCTGAGTTTGCGGAAACTGACACCGTCGGCTCCGATCATCTCGACGTCTTCCTTGAAGAAGAAGTCCTCGGCCACTTCTAGGTGCTCCGCGAGAGTCGCGAGCGCTAAGGCCGAAGGTGTTACGTCGCCGCTTTCGTACGCGGACAGAGAGCGCGTCGATATGCCGGTGGACGCGGCGAGCTTCGTCAAGGACAAGCCGCGGCGCGAGCGAGCGAGACGTAGACGGGAGGGGGTTATCACTGCAGCACCTTCGGGACGTGGCGCTGGTAGTCCCTAGCGCCGTCTAATCGGGATGTTCACGCCCTCGTCCGGGCGGTCCTCGGGCTGACCGAACGAGGCATCGAAATCGAAATCGAAGTCGTCCTCGAGGACGAGGGGCTGGAGGTGGATTCGCTGTCGCCACGTGTTGACCCTGCGGTCTACCCGGAAGCCTGCTGGCTCAGAGAGTTCCAACAAGAGGGTACGCTCCTCCAACTGATGCAGCAGCATCCATAGCGGAGCGACCGCGGCAAGCGCTTCCGGCGAAACCGGATCGGGGTCCGGGATCCCGGGCAGTTGGAAGAATGCCTGCCCGTCCGCCTGTTGGGTCTTCCGTATCGAGTTGAGGGTCGCCGGCCCCTTCTCCCGAGTGAGCGGTTGACGGCGGGGGTCACCCTTCGCGCCGACGTTGTCCGCCGAGGCGACAACGATGCTCATCAGGGCCTCGGGATGGACGATTCGCTTCTGGTTCTCGACAGTGGCCACGACCCAGCCGGATCGGGCGAGGCTTTTCCGGAGGTCTTCGCTGCCGTCGTGGTAGATGTCGGTGTTCTCTGCACCCGCGTTGGCGAACCCAGACCTTGACAGTGCACGACTTGTCCCGCGGCGGAGAGCGTCGTGGACGAGGGAGGAGCTCAGGCCGTAATGGCGGAGCAGGTCCTCGTCGGAAGACGCCGCGGGTTCGTGCGCGAACTCGACCACCATGCCGGACTCCATCCTCTGGGTTGCTTGTTATCCTCCCTCAAATGAGGGAGAAAAACAAGCAACGCACTCAATCCTCTTCGGAGGCGTCGTCCGGATCTGTCATCTGCGCGTGACCGAGCGGGTCGAGGTGGATCGACGTCCCGTCGTCCAGCTCGACCATCGGCTTGCCCTCCAGGTAGGTGAGCGTCCAGCGCCAGGTCGACGCGTCGACCGACTCGGCTGCGAGCTCGTCCTCGACGCCGCGGACCGCGACGACCATCGTCTCCGGGAGCCGTGCCGGCGGCTCCGCGCCGACGCTCCATCGTGTGCCCAATTGCATCCGTGCCTCCAGTCCGAGTGGTACCGCGTGCGGGACGCAGGACGCCCCGCCGCCGTGTGGTCCACGGTAGCGGGGCGTCCGGTCGTGCAGTCGGGCGTCAGGCGCTCGGCTGCTCGGCCAGCTCGATCTCGGTGACCGCGAACTCGTCGCCGTCCACGAAGGCGAGGTCCTGGATGCGGCCGACGGCCGCCAGGTCCACGGCCGCGCGCTCCACCAGTTCGCGGAGGTCCGCGGGCGCCTGCACGACGGCCCGGGTGACGGGCGTCTTCTGGGACGCCTTCGCGGCCGTCTTCGCACCGCGGATGCCGATGAGCGCCTGCCCGACGGCGGCGAGCAGCCCGGTCTCGGCTCGGTCGACCGGCAGGTCGGCCCGCGTCGGCCAGGAGGCCCGGTGCACGCTGGTCTCGTGGGTCCAGGCCCAGACCTCCTCCGTCGCGTACGGGAGGAACGGGGCGAGCAGACGGAGCAGGACGTCGATCGCGCCCCGGAGCGCGAGCACCGCGCTCGCCTGGGTCTCGTGGGTCGCGTCCGCAGCGGTG